>NZ_JBEUMH010000001.1:0-520370 GCF_041080745.1 Stenotrophomonas sp. JAG2
TGCCGATGCCGATGCCGATGCCGATGCCGATGCCGATGCCGATGCCGATGCCATAACGAAAAAAGCGACCTCGTTGCCGAGATCGCCTTTTCGTCTACTGCATCTGCACTGCAGATTTTCTGTGGTAGCGGGGGCAGGATTTGAACCTGCGACCTTCGGGTTATGAGCCCGACGAGCTGCCAGACTGCTCCACCCCGCAGCAGAAGCGGAATTGTAAGGGAGTTTGAGATCCCGTGCAACCCCTTTGAAACATTTGCTGTGCGGCAGCCATTGGCCAACGCCAACGCCAACGCCAACGCCAACGCCAACGCCAACGCCAAACAACCAGCGCGAGCCGAACCCTGGAACGAAAAAAGCGACACCGTTTCCGGTATCGCTTGATTCGTCCACTGCCTCCGGTTTGCACCGGAGCTATATGGTAGCGGGGGCAGGATTTGAACCTGCGACCTTCGGGTTATGAGCCCGACGAGCTGCCAGACTGCTCCACCCCGCAGCAGAAGCGGATGAGTTGTGTGCCAACCAAAGGTGGGCACCTACCGCAACGATGTTCTGGCGAAACCGCTGCATCAACAACTCAGGAGATGAATATTACACGAGTTGCGCACGTTTGTATCGTTTTTTACGAAATATGTGCAAATGCCTGCTGGCACCACACCATGATCGGGTTCCACGCCACGCCGAGGGCCAGCAGCGCCAGGGCATTCACGCCCAGCACTACGCCCAGCACGCGGTCGTTGTTGGCCGGCAGCGGCTCGCCCACCGGCTCATCGAAGTACATGACCTTGATGACGCGCAGGTAGTAGAAGCAGCCGATCACGGCGCAGATCACGCCGACCATGGCCAGCCACAGCATGTCGCCCTGGATCGCCGCGCCGAGCACGGCCAGCTTGGTCCAGAAGCCCAGGAACGGCGGGATGCCTGCCAGCGACGCCATGATGCACAGCACCAGGCCGGCCATCCACGGGTTGCGGGCATTGAGGCCCTTGAAGTCTTCAATCTTCTCGGCTTCAAAGCCATTGCGCGACAAGGCGATGATCGCGCCGAACGCCGCGGTGGACATGATCGCGTAGCTCAGGGCGTAGAACAGCGCCGCCGAGTAGCCCCGCTCGCCACCCCCGGCCATGCCCATCAGCAGGAAGCCGATGTGCGAGACGGTCGAGAAGGCCAGCATGCGCTTGAGGTTGGTCTGCGCGATCGCCATCAGGTTGCCGATCACCAGCGACAGTGCGGCCAGGCCACCGATCAGGTACTTCCACTCGTCGGCCAGCGGACCCACGCCCATTTCCAGCAGGCGGTAGGCCATGCCGAACGCAGCCAGCTTCGGGGCCGAGCTGATGAACAACGCGACCGGTGCCGGGGCACCCTGGTAGACGTCGGGCAGCCACATGTGGAACGGAGCCGCACCGAGCTTGAAGGCCACGCCGGCGATCATGAACACCGCGCCGGTCAGCAGCAGCATCTTCTCTTCGGTGTGCGGGATGGCCGCATTGATGGCGTCCAGGTGCAGCGAGCCGGTGGCGCCGTAGATCAGCGACATGCCGTACAGCAGCAGGCCCGAGGCCAGCGAACCCAGCACGATGTACTTCATCGCCGCTTCCGAGGCCAGGCCGTTCTCACGGTTGCTGGCGACCAGTGCGTAGGAGCACAGGGCCAGCAGTTCCAGGCCCAGGTAGACCATCAGCAGGCTGCCGGCCGAGACCAGGATCATCATGCCCGCGGTGGCGAACAGGATCAGCACCGGGATCTCACCCTGGTAGAGCTTGCGCTCGCGCAGGTAGCTCCAGCCGTAGATCAGGGTCAGCCCGCTGCACAGCACGATCACGGTCTTCATCACGTCGGCCGCGTTGTCGCGGACGAACATGCCGTGGAAGACCTCGCCCTGCCCGCCCACTCCGGTGGCGAGCATGAAGAACACGACCGCCAGCGCAGCGATCGAGAACAGGTGGGTCCAGATCTTGTTCTTCTCACTGATGAAAAGATCAAGCATCAACAGGGCGAACGCACTGCCGACCAGCACCAGCTCGGGAGCGAGCGGCGGGAGGTCAGCGGCGGTCAGTGGCAACAGCGGCGAGGTGGTCATCATCAAATCCTGGAATCAATACTCTCGACGGCCCGATTACAGCAGCTTGCTGGATGCGATCTGCATCGCCAGCTTCGCGATCGAGGGCTCCATCAGGTCGGTCAGCGGCTTGGGGTACAGGCCCAGGGCAAGGGTGCCCACGGCGAATACACCCAACACCAGCCACTCGCGACCGTTGATGTCCTTCAGTTCGGCGACATGGGCATTGGCCACTTCACCGAAGAACACGCGCTTGTACAGCCACAGCGTATACGCCGCGGTGATCACCAGGGTGCTCGCCGCGCCGAGTGCCAGCCACGGATTGCGCTGGAAGCTGGCCATGATGATCATGAACTCACCGACGAAACCGCTGGTACCCGGCAGGCCGGCATTGGCCATGAAGAACAGCATGGCGAAGGTGGCGAACCAGGGCATCACGTTCACCACGCCGCCGTAATCGGCGATGCGGCGGCTGTGCATGCGGTCGTAGAGCACGCCGACGCAGGAGAACATCGCACCGGACACGAAGCCGTGCGAGACCATCTGCACCATCGCACCCTGCAGGCCCAGGCGGGCCGCATCCGGGTTGCCGGCGTCACGCACCAGCCACATGGCGATGAAGGTACCCAGGGTCACGAAGCCCATGTGCGCGATCGACGAATAGGCGATCAGCTTCTTCATGTCGTCCTGCACCAGGGCGACCAGGCCGACGTAGATCACTGCCACCAGCGACAGCGCGATCACCAGCCAGGCCCACTCGTGCGAGGCGTCCGGCACGATCGGCAGGTTGAAGCGCAGGAAGCCGTAGCCACCGATCTTCAGGGCGATCGCCGCCAGGATCACCGAACCGGCGGTCGGCGCTTCCACGTGGGCGTCCGGCAGCCAGGTGTGGACCGGGAACATCGGCACCTTGACCGCGAAGGCGATCAGGAAGGCGAAGAAGATCCACGTCTGTTCCTTGCCCGACAGCTGCAGCTGGTACAGGTCGGCCAGCTGGAAGCTGCCGCCCTTCAGGTACAGGTAGATCAGGGCCACCAGCATCAGCACCGAGCCGAGGAAGGTGTACAGGAAGAACTTCAACGCGGCGTAGATGCGACGCGGGCCGCCCCAGACACCGATGATCAGGAACATCGGGATCAGCATCGCTTCGAAGAACACGTAGAACAACATCGCGTCCGTCGCCGAGAAGATACCGACGGTGACACCTTCCAGGATCAGGAAGGCGGCCACGTACTGGTTCACGCGCTTGTCGATCGCGCTCCAGGCACCGATCAGGGCCAGCACCGAGACCAGGGTGGTCAGCAGGATCAGCGCGATCGCGATGCCGTCGACGCCGAGGTTGTAGCCGATGTCGTAGGCGGGGATCCAGGCGCGGGTCTCGACGAACTGCAGCGCGTCGATTCCCGTGTCATAGCCGCTGAGCAGCGACAGGCTGGCCACGAAGGTCAGCACCGCGACGCCCAGGGACGCCCACCGGGCGGTTTGGGCATCCCGGATGGCAAGGATCAATGCACCGCCGATGATCGGCAGCCAGATGAGAACACTAAGTAGGGGCCAGTTCGACACGTCTTCTTATTCCGTACAGGTCATCAACGCAGGTAATGCATCAGGACGCCCAGGAGGGCAATCAGGCCGATGATCATCGCGAAGGCGTAGTGATAGAGGAAACCGGATTGGGTGCGACGCAGCAGGTTGGCCGCCAGATCGATCAGGCGCGCCGAACCGTTGACCACCACACCATCGACCACATTCGTGTCGATCGCGCGCGAAACCTTGCCGAGCTTGATACCGCCGCCGGCGAAACCGCCGATCCAGAGCTTGTCGAAGCCGTACTTGTTCTCCAGCACCGACACGATCGGCGCGAAGGTCTTGCGGGCCTTGCCGGCCAGTTCCGGCTTCCACAGGTAGAACAGCGCCGCCAGCAGGAAGCCCACCACCGTCAGGATGAAGGCCGGGGCCATCATGCCGTGGATCGCGAAGGCAACCGGGCCGTGGAACTCTTCGGCCAGCGCACCGATGGTGTCACGCGCCGGGACGTAGAAGTCGACGATGCCGGTGAAGAACGAATGTGCCTGGCCCGGAATGGCGGTCTCGGCGTGGTGGCCGGCCCAGTCGGTGCCGTACAGCATCGGACCGATGCTGAAGAAACCGATGACCATCGAGGGGATCGCCAGCAGGATCAGCGGCAGCGTCACCACCCACGGGGTTTCGTGCGGCTCATGCGCGCCATGGCCGTGGCCATGATCGTCATGATGCGCGTCGCCATGGTGGGCATCGGCTGCATGCGCGTCGGCGGCGTGGTGATCGTCATGACCATGATCATCATGCGCGTCGCGGAAGCGTTCCTTGCCATGGAAGGTCAGGAACAGCAGACGGAAGCTGTAGAAGCTGGTCACGACCACGCCACCCAGCACCGCCCAGTACCCGTAGGTCGCCACCCAGCTAGAGGACACATGCGCGTGGTGCTGCGCAGCCTCGATGATGGTGTCCTTGGAGTAGAAGCCGGAGAAGAACGGCGTACCGACCAGGGCCAGCGTACCGATCCACATGGTGACGAAGGTGATCGGCATGTACTTGCGCAGGCCGCCCATCTTCCGCATGTCCTGCTCGTGGTGCATGGCGATGATCACCGAGCCCGCGCCGAGGAACAGCAGCGCCTTGAAGAAGGCGTGGGTCATCAGGTGGAACACGGCCGCCGAGTATGCGGACACGCCCAGGGCGACGGTCATGTAACCCAGCTGGGACAGCGTGGAGTACGCGACGACGCGCTTGATGTCGTTCTGCACGATGCCGATCAGGCCAGTGAAGAACGCGGTGGTGGCACCGATGAACAGCACGAAGTTCAGCGCGGTCTGCGACAGCTCGAACAGCGGCGACATGCGTGTGACCATGAAGATGCCCGCGGTGACCATGGTCGCCGCGTGGATCAGCGCCGAGATCGGGGTCGGGCCTTCCATCGAGTCCGGCAGCCAGACGTGCAGCGGCACCTGGGCCGACTTGCCCATCGCACCAATGAACAGGCAGATGCAGATCACGGTGGCGACCGACCAGATCACCGGCTCGCTCATCACCGGGATGGAGGTGCCGAACAGGTCGATCGTGCCCGACCAGATCTGGATCACCGCATCCGGGTGGCCCAGCACCTGGGCATTGGCGAACACGGTGGCGTAATCGAGGGTGCCGAACACCCACAACACGCCGGCGATGCCGAGGATGAAGCCGAAGTCACCGACACGGTTGACCAGGAAGGCCTTCATGTTGGCGAAGATGGCGGTCGGGCGCTTGAACCAGAAGCCGATCAGCAGGTACGAGACGAGGCCCACCGCTTCCCAGCCGAAGAACAGCTGCAGGAAGTTGTTGCTCATCACCAGGGTGAGCATCGAGAAGGTGAACAGCGAGATGTAGCTGAAGAACCGCTGGTAGCCCGGGTCATCCTGCATGTAGCCGATGGTGTACACGTGCACCAGGAAGGACACGAAGGTCACCACGACCATCATCATCGCGGTCAGCTTGTCGACCATGAAGCCGACGTGCGCCGAGTACTGGCCCACTTCGAAGAACGTATAGATGTTCTGGTTGAACGGCTGGGCGCCGCCCCACAGCAGCATGTACAGCACGTAGCTGGACAGCACGCAGCTGACCGCCACGCCGAGGATGGTGACCGCCTGCGCGCCAGCGCGACCGACCTGACGACCGAACAGGCCGGCGATGATGCTGCCGAACAGCGGTGCGAGCACCACTGCGATCAACAGACTCTTGGAGAGAGTGATTTCCATCTACGGATCAGCCCTTCAGCGAATCGACTTCGCCGACATTGATGGTGCGGCGAGTACGGAACAGGGTTACCAGGATCGCGAGGCCGATGGCGGCCTCGGCCGCGGCCACGGTCAGGATGAAGAAGACGAACAGCTGTCCGGCCGTATCACCCATCTCACGCGAGAACCCGACGAAATTGATGTTGACCGACAGCAGCATCAACTCGATGGACATCAACAGCACGATGATGTTCTTGCGGTTGAGGAAGATGCCGGCGAGGCTGATGCAGAACAGCACCGCGCCCAGCGCCAGAATGTGGCCAAGAGTGATCATGGCTGCGCCTCCTCGTTGCTGGACGGCTTGATGTTGGTGTGCACGACCGGCTTCTCGACGTCCATCTTGACCACGCGCAGGCGATCGTGTGCCTTCACCATGGTCTGCTCGGACGGGTTCTGGGTCTTCAGGCCGGTGCGGCGACGCAGGGTCAGCATCACGGCAGCAACCACGGCCACGGTCAGGATGACGGCGGCGAACTCGAACGGCAGCAGGTATTCGGTGAACAGGCTGCGGGCCAGCCAGGTGATGTTGGAGGTGTCGGCCGCCAGCGCGGCAGCGTTGTCGGCCGGGAACGGATTGACCGCCCTGCCCTTCACGCCGATCAGCACCAGCATCTGCACGAGCATCGTCACCGCCACCACCAGGCCGAGCGGCAGATAACGCACCCAGCCCTCACGCAGGTTGGAGGGATCGATGTCCAGCATCATCACCACGAACAGGAACAGCACCATGACCGCGCCGACGTAGACCAGCACCAGCGCGACACCGAGGAACTCGGCCCCGACCAGGATCCAGATGCAGGCCACGGAGAAGAAGGTCAGGATCAGGCACAACACGGCATAGACCGGATTGCGCACGCTGATCACCGCCGCGGCGGAAATGCCCGCCACGATGGAGAAGACCCAGAAACTGATATTTACCCAATCCATCATTCGACCTCAGCGGAAAGCGGCATCGGCGGCGCGACGCTCGGCGATCTCGGCTTCAAGCCGATCACCGATGGCCAGCAGCTGCGGCTTGGTAACGATGTTCTCGCCACGGTTCTCGAAGTGGTACTCGAGAATGTGGGTCTCGACGATCGAGTCCACCGGGCAGCTTTCTTCACAGAAGCCGCAGAAGATGCACTTGAACAGATCGATGTCGTAACGGGTGGTACGGCGGGTGCCGTCCTCGCGCTTGGCCGAATCGATGGTGATCGCCAGCGCCGGGCACACCGCTTCGCACAATTTGCATGCGATGCAGCGTTCCTCACCGTTGGGGTAGCGGCGAAGTGCATGCAGACCGCGGAAACGCGGCGACTGCGGGAACTTCTCCATCGGGTACATCATCGTGTACTTCGGCTTGAAGGCGTACTTCAGGGTCAGCCACAGACCACCGAGCAGCTCAAGGAGCAGCAGGCTTTTGAAGTAATGGGTAATTCGGTTCATCGCTTAGACGCCCTTCTGGATCACGCCGTAAAACACCATCAACGCCGTCACTGCAATCCAGAAGATGGTGAGCGGGATGAAGACCTTCCAGCCCAGACGCATGATCTGGTCGTAACGGAAGCGCGGGAAGCTGGCACGGAACCAGATGTAGGAGCTGGCGAAGAAGAAGACCTTCAGCAGCAGCCACGGCCAGCCGCCCTTCCAGATCCAGTCGATCCACGGCGAGATGTCTGCCGTGATCCAGCCCTGGAGCGGGCTCAGCCAACCACCGAGGAAGAAGATCGAGATCAGGAAGCTGATCAGGATCATGTTCGCGTATTCGGCCAGGAAGAACAGCGCGAACGCACCACCGGAGTATTCGACCATGTGGCCGGCAACGATTTCCGATTCACCTTCCACGACGTCGAACGGCGCGCGGTTGGTTTCGGCGACGCCGGACACCCAGTACACGATGAAGAGCGGGAACAGCGGCAGCAGGAACCAGTCGAACAGACCGGAATTGCCCGCCTGCGCCATCACGATGCTGCTCAGGTTGAGGCTGCCCGAGGCGATCATGACGCCGACCAGGGCAAAGCCCATCGCGATTTCGTAGCTGATCATCTGCGCCGAGGCGCGCATGGCACCGAGGAACGCGTACTTCGAGTTGGAGGCCCAACCCGCCAGGATGATGCCGTACACGCCCAGCGAGGTCATCGCCAGCAGGTACAGCAGGCCGGCGTTGGCGTTGGACAGCACGATCTGCGCGTCGAAGGGAATCACCGACCAGGCAGCGAAGGCCGGGCCCAGCGTGATCAGCGGCGCCAGGATGAACATCGCCTTGTGCGAGCTGCTCGGCTGGATGATTTCCTTGAACAGCAGTTTGAAGACGTCGGCGAAGGCCTGGAAGATGCCCATGCCGACATACATCGGGCCATGACGCACGTGCATCCAGCCGATCAGCTTGCGCTCCCAGACCACGTAGAAGGCCACCGAGATGATCACCGGCATGGCGATCACCAGGATCTTCAGGATGATCCAGAGCAGCGCGCCGATGTCGCCCAGTGACAGCAGCCACTGGTGCAGCGGGTCGACCGCGTTCAACAGCAATTCGTTCATGCAGCCACCACCGTTACGCGTGCGGCACCCAGCGGTGCGGTTGCACCGTGGCCCGATTCAATCCAGACCGACCCTGCGGCAACGCGGGCGTCGACCACCACCGGCAAGGTGGCACGGCCGGCATCGGTGCCGACCTTGGCCATCTGGCCTTCCACCAACTGCAGGCGGGCGGCGTCGTCGGCGTTGAGCACGATGCGCGGGGCGTTGTTGAGCGGATGCGACTGCAGCGCCTGGGCGCGACGGACCACCGCATCGGTGCGGTAGATCGCGGCGGTCGAGGTCACTTCCAGGCCCTCGCCCGCTACCGGCGTTGCCGCCGAGGACGAGACGTTGACGCTGACCGGGGCCAGGCTGGCGCGCAGGCCGGCCAGGTCGGTGAACTCGAAACCGGCCAGCGACATCTCGCCGCCCAGTGCACGCAGCACGCGCCAGCCTTCACGCGCCTCGCCCGGCAGCTTGCCGCCGGCACGGGCCGACTGCTCGCGACCATCGAGGTTGGTCAGGGTGGCATCCACTTCCGGCAGTGCGCCGATCGGCAGGATCACGTCGGCGACGTCGCGGGTCGAGGCACAGGCGAACTGGCTGAAAGCCACCACCTGGGCACCGGCCAGCGCCTTGCGGGCAGCAGCGGCGTCGGCGAAATCCAGGCCCGGCTCGATGCCGTAGATGGCATAGGCCTTGCGCGGCTGGGCCAGCATGGCGTTGACGTCCTTGCCGGCCGGCAGCACGCCGGCGCGGGTCAGGCCCACTGCATTGGCGCCCTGCGGGATGCGGCACAGCTTGGCACCGGTCGCGGCAGCGAAATCACGCGCAGCGGCGCGGATCGCGGCGGCCTGCGGGTGGTTTTCGGCGATGCCACCGACGATCAGCACGGCGTTGCTCGCGCCCTTCACGGCGTCGCGCAGCTCGGCGTTGCCCAGTGCGTCGATGAAGGCCGACGGGGCGACGATCTGCTTGCTGGCCAGCTTGAAAGCGAAATCGAAGTCCACCGGATTGACGGCGTGAATCTTCGCGTTGCGCGTGGTCTGCGCCTTGCGCAGGCGGGCATGCAGCAGCGGCAGCTCGTGGCGGATGTTGCTGCCGAGCACGACGATGCTGTCCGCGCCTTCGATCTCGGCCAGCGGCAGGCCGAAGACTTCGGCGGTGGCGGCGTCGGAGAAATCGCGGTTGTTGATGCGGTGATCGATGTGAGGGGTGCCCAGGCCGGTCGCGAGACGGGCCAGCAGTGCGCCCTCCTCGTTCGAGGCCGACGGGTGCACCAGCACGCCGAGGTCGTCACCCTGGTGGGCGGCGAAGATTTCCTTGGCGGCGGCCAAGCCTTCGGCCCAGCTCACTTCCTTCCACTCGCCATTGACCTTGCGCAGCGGCTTGACCGCACGGTCTTCGCTGTACAGGCCCTGGTGCGAATAGCGGTCGCGATCGGACAGCCAGCATTCGTTGACCGACTCGTTGTCGCGCGGCACCACGCGCAGCACTTCGCCGCGACGCACGTGCAGGAACAGGTTCGAGCCCATCGCGTCGTGGTAGCCCAGCGACTCGCGTGCGGTCAGTTCCCACGGACGGGCGCGGAACTGGAACACCTTGTTGGTCAGCGCGCCGACCGGGCAGACGTCGACGACGTTGCCGGACAGCTCGGTGGTCAACGGCTTGCCGTCATAGGTACCGATCTGCAGGTTCTCACCGCGATACATGCCACCCAGTTCATAGGTACCGGCAACGTCGGCGGTGAAGCGGACGCAGCGGGTGCACTGGATGCAGCGGGTCATTTCGGTGGCGACCAGCGGACCGATGTCCTCGTCGGGCACCACGCGCTTGCGCTCGTTGAAGCGGCTGACCGAACGGCCATAGCCCAGCGAAACGTCCTGCAGCTCGCACTCGCCGCCCTGATCGCAGATCGGGCAGTCCAGCGGATGGTTGATCAGCAGGAATTCCATCACCGAGCGCTGGAACTTCAGCGCCTTCTCACTGCGGGTAGCGACCTTCATGCCATCCATGACCGGCGTGGCGCAGGCCGGCGCCGGCTTGGGCGACTTTTCCACGTCGACCAGGCACATGCGGCAGTTCGCGGCGATCGGCAGCTTCTCGTGGTAGCAGAAGCGCGGGATCGGAATGCCGGCCTTGTCGGCGGCCTGGATGATCATCGAGCCCTTGGGCACGACCAGGGACTGGCCGTCGATTTCGACGGTCACATGATCCGGTGGCACGCTCGGGTTTACGGGTTGCGCGCTCATGCGGCGGCTGCCTCCACCTTCTTGCCGTCAACCATCGAATGACCGTTGACGATGTAGTACTCGAATTCGTCCCAGAACTGGCGCAGGAAGCCCTGGATGGGCCATGCCGCCGCTTCACCGAACGCGCAGATGGTGTGGCCTTCAATCTGGCCGGCCACCGTCTTCAACTGATGCAGGTCTTCCATCGTGGCCTTGCCGGCGACGATGCGCTCCAGCACGCGGTGCATCCAGCCGGTGCCTTCACGGCACGGGGTGCACTGCCCACAGGATTCCTTGTGGAAGAACTGCGAGATGCGGCAGGCGAACTTGACGCAGCAGACGCTGTCATCCAGCACCACGATGGCGCCCGACCCCAGACCGGTGCCCAGGGCACGCAGGGTGTCGTAGTCCATCTGCAGGCCCTTGAGCTCTTCGGCCTTCAGCACCGGCATCGAGACGCCGCCCGGGACCGCGCCCTTGAGCGTGCGGCCCGGCTTCAGGCCACCGGCCATTTCCAGCAGGTCGTCGAAGGTGGTGCCCAGCGGCACTTCGAAGTTGCCGCCCTTCTGCACGCAACCGGAGACCGAGAAGATCTTCGGACCGCCGTTCTTGGTCAGGCTCAGGCCTGCGAACCATTCCGGGCCGTTGCGGATGATCGCCGGCACCGAGGCATAGGTCTCGGTGTTGTTGATCGTCGACGGCTTGCCGTACAGGCCGAAGTTGGCCGGGAACGGCGGCTTGTAGCGCGGCTGGCCTTTCTTGCCTTCCAGCGACTCCATCAGCGCGGTTTCTTCGCCACAGATGTAGGCGCCGGCGCCCAGCGCACCGTAGATGTCGATGTCCACGCCGCTGCCGAGGATGTCCTTGCCCAGCCAGCCGTTCGCGTAGGCGTCGGCCAGGGCCTGCTCGAAGTTTTCGAACGGCTCGTGGTGGAACTCGCCACGCAGGTAGTTGTAGCCCACGGTCGAGCCGGTGGCGTAGCAGGCGATCGCCATGCCTTCCACGACCGAATGCGGGTTGTAACGCAGGATGTCGCGGTCCTTGCAGGTACCCGGCTCGGATTCATCCGAGTTGCACAGGATGTACTTCTGCATGGTGCCCTTAGGCATGAAGGACCACTTCAGGCCGGTCGGGAAGCCCGCGCCGCCACGGCCGCGCAGGTTGGACTGCTTGACCATCTCGATGACCTGCTCCGGCGAGATCTTCTCTTCGAGGATCTTGCGCAGGGCGGCATAACCACCGGTCTTGAGGTAGCTTTCATACGACCACGGAGTGTCGTAATGCAGGGTGGTGTAGACCACCTGGTGCGGCAACGGTGCGGGACCGACCGGACCACTGGGTGCGTGATGATGTGCCATGTCTTACTCCAACCCGTCCAGCAGCTCGTCGACTTTCTCGACGGTCAGGCGCTCGTGGTAATGGCCATTGATGACCATCATCGGCGCACCGGCGCAACCGGCCAGGCATTCTTCTTCGCGCTTGAGGTAGATGCGGCCATCGGCGGTGGACTGACCGGTCTTGCAGCCGAGCTTCTTCTCGGCATGCGCGACCAGGTCTTCGGCACCGTTCAACCAGCAGCTGATGTTGGTGCAGAAGGCGACGTTGTGGCGGCCGACCTTCTCCAGTTCGAACATCGAGTAGAAGCTGGCGACCTCGTAGGCCCACACCGGCGGCAGATCCAAGTACTTGGCGACGCCGGCGATCAGCTCGTCGGTCAGCCAGCCTGCATTCTGTTCCTGTGCGGCGTGCAGGCCCTGCAGGACAGCCGAACGCTTGCGATCCGGCGGGAACTTGGCCAGCCAGTGATCGATGTGCGCACGGGTCTTGTCATTCAAGACCACCATCGGGTCGACGTCGCGCGCCGCCTCGAAATTACCTGTCGCCTTCATCGGCCGACCTCAGCGAATACGAAATCGTTAAAAACCAGAACCTGCAGCGCCGGCAGCAGCCGGCGGGTGTCAGGCATCGTGCAGGCGGATGCGATCACCGGTCCACCTCACCGAACACCAGATCGTAGGTGCCGATCATGGCCACCACGTCGGCGAGCATGTGCCCGCGCACGATCGAGTCGATCGAGGACAGATGGGCGAAGCCCGGCGCGCGCAGGTGCACGCGGAACGGCTTGTTGGCACCATCGGACATCAGGTAGCAGCCGAACTCGCCCTTGGGCGCTTCGACGGCGGCGTAGGTTTCACCGGCCGGGACGCAGTAGCCTTCACTGAACAGCTTGAAGTGATGGATCAGCGCTTCCATGTCGTCCTTCATGTCTTCGCGGCTGGGCGGCGCGACCTTGAAGTTCTTGACCATGACCGGGCCCGGGTTGGCCTTCAGCCAGGTGACGCACTGCTTGATGATGCGGTTGGATTCGCGCATCTCGGCCACGCGGCACAGGTAACGGTCGTAGCAGTCACCCTCCTTGCCGAGCGGGATGTCGAACTCGACCGCGTCGTACTTGGCATACGGCTGCTTCTTGCGCAGATCCCAGGCAACGCCCGAGCCGCGCAGCATCACGCCGGTCATGCCCCACGCATGGGCCAGTTCCGGGGTGACCACGCCGATGCCGACCGTACGCTGCTTCCAGATACGGTTGTCGGTGAGCAGGGTTTCGTATTCGTCGACGCGCTTGGGGAACTCGACGGTGAAGTTCTCCAGGAAGTCCAGCAGCGAACCTTCGCGCGAGGCGTTGAGGTTCTTCAGGGCCTTGCCCTTGTGCCAGCGCGATTCCTTGTACTTCGGCATGTGGTCCGGCAGGTCGCGGTAGACGCCGCCCGGACGGTAATACGCCGCGTGCATGCGTGCGCCGGAGACCGCTTCGTAGCAGTCCATCAGCTCTTCGCGTTCGCGGAAGGCGTACAGCATGACCGCCATCGCGCCCAGATCGAGCGCGTTGGAACCCAGCCACATCAGGTGATTCAGGATGCGGGTGATTTCGTCGAACATGGTGCGGATGTACTGCGCACGCTCCGGCGCCTCGATTCCCATCAGGGTCTCGATCGCGCGCACGTAGGCGTGCTCGTTGCACATCATCGACACGTAATCCAGGCGATCCATGTAGCCGATCGACTGGTTGAACGGCTTGGACTCGGCCAGCTTTTCGGTACCCCGGTGCAGCAGACCCACGTGCGGGTCGGCACGCATGATGGTTTCGCCGTCCATTTCCAGGATCAGGCGCAGCACACCGTGCGCGGCCGGATGCTGGGGACCGAAGTTCATGGTGTAGTTGCGGATTTCCTGGCGCAGTTCCGCCGGGTTGCTCGCAAAGGCCTGGTGGGCCTGGGTGAATTCGCTCACTTGCTTGCCTCCGACTGCGCGGATTCACCGGCAGCGGTCTGGAAACGGGCGTCGTCACGGATGACACGCGGCACGCCGACGCGCGGCTCGACCGAGGTCACCGGCTCGTAGATCACGCGCTGCTTCTCTTCGTCGTAACGCACTTCAACGTTGCCGATCAGCGGGAAATCCTTGCGGAACGGATGCCCGACGAAACCGTAGTCGGTCAGGATCCGGCGCAGGTCCGGGTGGCCTTCGAAGATCACGCCGAACAGATCGAACGCTTCGCGCTCGAACCAGTTCAGGCCCGGCCAAATGTTGGTCAACGACGCGACCACCGGCAGTTCCTCGTTCGGCGCAAAGCAACGGATGCGCATCGTGAGGTTGTGCTGGTAGGAACGCAGCTGGGTGACCACGGCGAAACGCTGCAGCGGGATCGGCTGCGGCTGGGCGCCATCGCTGGTTTCGCGGGTGGGGAATTCACCCCAGGCGAAACGACCGACGGACTTGCCCTCGACGCCACGGCTGAAGCCCTGGGACGACACGTCGGCCGTATCCCATTCGTCGCTGCCATAGCCGAGGTAATCCAGGCCGCACAGGTCAACCGCCTGCTCGAAACCGAATTCGTCGCGCAGCGCCAGAGCGGTGGCATGCCAGTCAGCGGCGGGCACTTCCAGCGTCACTTCGCCGCGGGGTTCGACCACGAAGACCTGCGCACCTGCGAAACGTGCGGAAAGTCGGTCGATGAAGGAAGGTGCTTGCTCTGCCATGGGGGCTTGGCGTGCTCTTGTCAGGAGGGATGTCAGCGGGCGATGGTCTGCGTACGCCAGATCTTCTTCTGCAATTGCAGGATCCCGTACACCAGCGCTTCGGCGGTAGGTGGGCAGCCGGGGACATAGATGTCCACCGGCACGACGCGGTCACAGCCACGCACTACTGCATACGAGTAGTGGTAGTAGCCGCCACCGTTGGCGCAGCTGCCCATCGAGATGACCCACTTCGGGTCCGGCATCTGGTCATAGACCTTGCGCAGGGCCGGAGCCATCTTGTTGACCAGGGTGCCGGCCACGATCATCACGTCGGACTGACGCGGCGACGGGCGGAACACCACACCGTAGCGGTCAAGGTCCAGGCGCGCCGCGCCGGCGTGCATCATTTCCACTGCGCAGCAGGCCAGACCAAAGGTCATCGGCCACATCGAACCGGTACGCGCCCAATTCAACAGCGCATCGACGCTGGTGGTCACGTAGCCCTTTTCGAGCAGGGGGTTGTCGCCTTCGGGGCGCAGGATGTCATCGACCCGCCCTTCCGGGACCGGGTTGTTCATCAGGCCGTCGAGCGTCTGAATTACTCCCATTCCAGCGCTCCCTTCTTCCAGACGTAAATGAAACCGAGGAAAAGCATGCCTACGAAGAGGCCCATCGTGACCAGCGAACGTGCGCCCAGTTCCATGAAGACCTGGGTCCACGGCACGATGAAGATGATTTCCAGATCAAATACGATGAACTGAATCGCGATCAGGTAGTAGCGCACATCGAACTTCATGCGCGCGTCCTCGAAAGCCTCGAAGCCGCATTCGTACGGCGAGAGCTTTTTCAGATCAGGACGTCGGGGACCGAGGAATCGGCCAACCAGCATCAGCGCAACGCCGATACCAGTGGCAACGATCAGAAACAGCAGAGACGGCAAATATTCGGCCAGCACAGCGATTCTCTCTTGCCTCTGCCGCTGCGCCTGCAGGCGCTTTGGCATGGGGGAGTGGACGGATACCGCTACCTGGCGCTTTGCGCGCCAGACGAACCCGCTTACAAACAAATGGTGCCCAAGAGGGGACTCGAACCCCTACGACTCTCGTCGCTACCACCTCAAGGTAGTGCGTCTACCAATTCCGCCACCTGGGCTTACGATCGCACCGGTTGTTCTCCAGTGCGCCGCATATTGTAACCGTCTTCAGCGAGTCTGGGTGCCTTCCGAAGGCTTTTCTTCACCAGATTTCGGAGTTTCCGCCTGAGCCGGCACAGTGGCCGACGGAACAGGCTGCTGGACCGGGGTTTCCGGGGCTTTCGGCACGGCCGGAAGCTCGCCTGCCGGTGCGGCCGGCGCGGATGCGGCCGGAGCCGACATCAGACCCAGGTCCTGCTGCGCCGCCGGGCGCGAGCCATGGCTGGCGTACCAGGCCATGAAGAGGCTGATGCCGAAGAACACCACGGCCAGCCACTTGGTCGATTTGGACAGGAAGTTGGACGCGCCACGCGCGCCGAACACGGTACCCGAGGCGCCGGCACCGAAACCCGACCCTGCAGCCGCGCCGGAACCACGCTGCATCAGGATGAGCGCGATCATGGCCACTGCGACCAGCACGTAGACCACATTGAGGATCAACATCAGCATTTCGAATCCGTCCTCGGACATGTCGTGCCGGCGGTTGGGCCGGCAACATTACTAATTAGCGCCCCGCCGCCGCGGCAGCGATGGCAAGGAAGTCCGCGGCCACCAGCGAGGCGCCGCCCACCAGCCCACCATCGACATCGGGCTGTGCGAACAGTTCCGCGGCGTTGTCGGGCTTCACGCTGCCGCCATAGAGGATCGACAGTGAATCCGCAATTCTAGCATCGAGCTTGGCCACTTCGCCACGGATGAACGCGTGGACCTGCTGGGCCTGCTCCTTGGAGGCGGTCCGGCCGGTACCGATGGCCCAGACCGGCTCGTAGGCAATCACGGCCTGGGCGAAGCCGGCGGCGCCGACCAGCTCCAGCACCGGGGCGAGCTGGGCCGCGATGACCGCCTCGGTCTGATGGGCCTCGCGCTGCTCGAGTGTTTCCCCCACGCACAGGATGGGCGTCAGGCCGGCATGCAGGGCGGCGGCGAACTTGCGCGCCACCAGTTCGCTGCTTTCCGCATGGTACTGGCGGCGCTCGGAGTGACCGACCAGGCCATAGCGGGCGCCGACTTCGGCCAGCATGGTGGCCGAGACTTCGCCGGTGTAGGCGCCCTTTTCGTTGCTGCTGACATCCTGGGAGCCGAAGGCGACGGCGCGGCCTTCGAAGGCTTCGACCAGTTCGCCCAGGTACGGGAGCGGCGGGAGGACCACGACTTCGACGCCCTGCAGCGGGAGGTCGGCGACCAGGTCACTGACCAGGTCGGTGGCGAATTGGCGGCTGCCGTGCAGCTTCCAGTTACCGGCGACGATCTTGCGGCGCATGGCGATGGCTCCTTTGGGTATCAGCCGGCCATGATAACGGATGCAACGAAATGGCGTGGGCGGGAAAACGCTTACATTTCAATTGGATATTTATTTTTCGCTGCGGCCGCAAGTTAGAAGCAAGGGCGTCGGGGCCGGTGGACGTGCCCGGGCTGGGGGGCGTGGCACGACCAGGACGCGATGGGTCTGGGCACTGGCCCTGCCCTTGCCCTCCGGCGAGAATCTCTCGGGGGCGAGCGCCGCCAAACAGAGCGAATAGCCGAATGCGGCGAGGCCAGCATTGCGTGGAGCCGGCCAGCGGCCGGCACTACTCGGAATGAAGAAGGCCGCCTTTCGGCGGCCTTCGTGGCTTATTTCAGCTTGATCTCGCGCAGGCGCTCTTCCAGGAAGCCGTGGGCGGTGATCGGCTCCGGGTAGCGGCTCGGGTTTTCCGGGGTGATGCAGGTCGGCAGCACGTCGATCAGGAAATCCGGGTTCGGGTGCAGGAAGAACGGCACCGAATAGCGCGGCTGGCGCGCCTGCTCACCCGGAGGATTGACCACGCGGTGGATCGTGGACGGATACACATGGTTGGTCAGGCGCTGCAGCATGTCGCCGATATTGACCACGATGGTGTCCGCGTCCGAGGTGAAGGGCACCCACTTGCCCTCGCGGGACTGCACTTCCAGCCCGGCCGCACTGGCGCCGACCAGCAGGGTGATGAAGTTGATGTCGCCATGGGCACCGGCGCGCACGTTCGGGATGTTCTCCGCGGTGATCGGCGGGTAGTGGATCGGGCGCAGGATCGAATTGCCGTTGTTGGTCTTGTCCGCGAAGAAATCCTCCGGCAGACCAATATGCAGGGCCAGCGCCGACAGGACGCGCGAACCCAGCTTGTCCAGGGCCTGGTAGATGCCGTAGCCACGCTCACGGAAGCCCGGAACCTCGCTCGGCCACAGGTTCGGGGCCATCACGTCACGGTACTTGGAGTCGTCCGGAATCTCACGGCCGATATGCCAGAACTCCTTCAGATCGAAGTGCTGGGAGCCCTTGGCGGTCTCCACGCCGAAGGCGGTGTAGCCGCGCGCGCCGCCGCTGCCGGGCACGTGGTACTGGCGCTTGGTCTCTTCCGGCAGCGCGAAGAAGGCCTTGAAGACCTCATACGCGGCGTCGATGTCGGCCTGCGGAATGCCGTGGTTGCGGATGCCAGCAAAGCCCCATTCGCGGTAGGCCGCACCCAGCTCGGCCACGAACGCGTCGCGGTCGGTGTCAAAACGGGTGATGTCGAGGGTGGGGATCTGGCTCACAGCGATTCCTGCTTGTTCATGGTGGTCGGTGGGCCAGCTGTGGCCCGGCTGAACATTGTGCCAGATCGGGCTATCCCCGCCACCGATACATTGATACAAACCGATACAATGCGCGCGCCCGGACGGCCACAACGGGCCACCGGCGACGCTTACGCGCCGCCCCCTTTTCTCCTTGCGTCGCCCGGTCCGCCCCATGGTTGCCCTGCCCTCCCCCTCATCGCCGACGGCGTTGCGCTGCCCCACGCCGGCAGGGCCGCGCGCGTGGCCGCGGCCCCCGCACGACCTTCCACCCACGGCACCGCACAGCGCATGGGATGCGCTGGCGCGATCCCGCAGGCAATGACGACGGCCGCCCGCGCATCCCGCGGGCGCGTTTCCACACATGGACTGTCCACCGATGAACGTTCCACTGAAAATTCTCCATACCGAGGCTGCCAAGGGATTTGGCGGGCAGGAGATCTACATCTACCGCCACATGCTGGCCATGCGCGACCGCGGCCACGACGTCTCCCTGCTGTGCCAGCCCGACGCCCGCCTGGGTGAGATGGCACGCGAGGCCGGCTTCACCGTCCACGCGCTGAAGATGGGCGGCCTGCTGCGCATGCTGCGCGGGATCTGGTCGGTGTCGCGCCTGGTGCGCCGCCATGGCTACCACGTGGTGAACACCACCAGCCGCCGCGACAGCCTGATCGCCGCGGCCGGCGCCCGGCTCGGGGGTACGCCACTGGTGGTGCGCTCGCGCCACCTGATGAGCCCGATCAACTCGCTGCTGACCTACACCGGCCTGCCCCACCGGGTGATGACGGTGAGCAGCTTCGTCAAGAAGCTGATGGTCAGCCGCGGCATCGACGACGCGCACGTGGGGATCGTCCCGCCGATCGCGGTGCCGCCGCAGTGGTCGCAGATCGCCAAGCGCGATCCGTGGCAGTGCCGGCAGGACACCCGTGCGGAAACGCGCGCCGAACTGGGCTTCGGCGACGACCAGATCGTGGTCGGCTGCGTCGCCGTGCTGCGCGAGCCCAAGGGCCACCTCGAGCTGCTGCAGGCGATCGCCCCACTGTGCCGCGCCGATCCGCGCGTGCAGCTGGTGATCGTGGGCGACGGCCAGCCGGTGATGGAGCGCCTGATCGCCCTGCGCGAGCAGCTCGGCATCACCGCGCAGGTCCACCTGCTCGGCTACCGCCAGGGTGCTTGCCGGTTGATGACCGCCTTCGATATCTTCGCCCTCGCCACCCACAAGGAAGCGGCCGGCACGGTGTTTCTCGAGGCGGCGTACGTGGGTGTGCCGATCGTCGCCACGCGTGTCGGCGGGGTCCCGGAAATGGTGGTGGAGGGCAGCAATGCCCTGCTTGCGCCACTGGGCGACCAGGCCGCGCTGACCGGCGCGCTGCGCACCCTGATCGAACAGCCCGACCGACGCGAGCAGATGGGGCTGGCCGGCTGGGAATGGATGCGCAGCGCCCACCGCTTCACCCCGACCGGTCACACTGAAGCGACCGAATACTATTACCACCAGTGGTTGAAGGAACTGGGCCATGGCCAACGCTAGATCCGTCCCGGTGCTGATGCACCACCACGTCTCCCCGTCGCCGGGGATGATCACGGTCTCGCCGGAGAACTTCGAAAGCCAGATCGCCTGGCTGGCAGCCAACGGCTGGACCTCGCTGACCCTGGACCAGTACGCCGGTTTCCTTGCCGGCAAGCCGACGCCGGCCAAGTCGATCGTGATCACCTTCGATGACGGCTACCTGGACAACTGGGTGTACGCGCACCCGATCCTGGCGCGGTACGGGATGCACGCGGTGGTGTTCGTGGTCACCGGCTGGATGGGCGAAGGCGAAGTCCGCCCGCATGCCGGGCAGCCCGGCGCCACCCTGCCCGCGACGCCGGACCATCGCGGCTGCGAGGCGGCCATCCTGCAGGAGAACCGCCCCGACGACGTCATGATGCGCTGGAGCGAAGCGCGCGAGATGATCGCCGCCGGCACCTTCGAGGTGCACTGCCACACACACACGCATACGCGCTGGCTCAAGCAGGACATCTCCCGCGAACACAAGCGCCAGGGCATCAGCGGCGACCTGTCGGTGGCACGCGACGTGCTCCGGCAACAGCTGGGCGACGTATCGGACACGCTGTGCTGGCCGTACGGCGATTTCGACGAGGACTATGTGCAGATCGCGCGGGCGCAGGGCTTCAAGTACCTGCACACGACCCACCCGTTCGGCCGCAACGTGGTCGGGGGCGATCCGGAGCACATCTACCGGTTCGCGATCCGCGACCGTCCTGCCCGCTGGCTGCGCAAGCGCATCGCCTACAGCTACCACCCGCTGATCGCGCCGCTGTTCAACCGTTTCAAGGCGAAGAAAAAGAAGATGGTGGCAGGGCCCTGACCCGCAGCGGATCCGCAACGAAAACGCCCCGGTCTCCCGGGGCGTTTTCGATTCAGCCGTGTTTCCGCCGGCTCAGGCCGCAGCCGCCGCCTTCACCGCCGCGGACAGGCTGTCCAGCGTGGCCTGCATCAGCTCGGCGCTGTCCGCTTCGACGGTGACGCGCACCACCGGCTCGGTGCCGGAGGGGCGCAGGAACGCACGGCCGCGCCCCTTCACCGCCTGCTGCGCGGCCACCAGCGCGGCCTGCACGCTCTCGGCCTGCACGGTCGCCTTGGCAGCGCCCTGCAGACGCACGTTGACGGTCTTCTGCGGCACCTTGTTGAGCACCGACAGCACCTCGCGCAGGGAGGTGCCGTCGCGACGCAGCACCTCCAGCACCTGCAGCGCGCTGACCACCGCATCACCGGTGGTGGCGCGATCCAGGCAGAGCAGATGGCCGGAGGCTTCGCCACCGAGCACGCCGTTGTTTTCCACCAGCGCCTGATGCACGTAACGGTCGCCAACGTTGCTGCGCTGGAACGGGATGTTCAACCGCTCCAGCGCCTGCTCCAGACCGAAGTTGGTCATCAGCGTACCGACCACCGGACCATGCAGGCGACCGCTGCGTTGCCAGGCCTGGGCCAGCACGAACAGCAGGTCATCGCCGTCGACCGGGTTGCCGTGGTCGTCGGCCATCAGCACGCGATCGCCGTCGCCGTCGAAAGCGATGCCGAAATCGGCGCCGACCTCGCGGACCTTCTCGGCCAGATTGTCGATGTGCATCGAGCCGACGCCATCGTTGATGTTCAGGCCGTTGGGCGCATCACCGATGCTGATCACCTCGGCGCCCATCTCGCGGAACAGCAGCGGGGCGACGTGGTAGGTGGCACCGTGCGCGCAGTCGAGCACGATCTTCAGGCCACGCAGGTCGAAGCCGCGCGGCACGCTGGCCTTGCAGAACTCGATGTAGCGGCCGACCGCATCGCGCGCGCGCATGGCCTTGCCCAGCCGCTCGGACTCGACGGTAGTGAACGGTGCATCGAGCGCAGCTTCCAGCGCCAGCTCGGTGGCGTCATCCAGCTTCTCGCCATCGGCGGAGAAGAACTTGATGCCGTTGTCGTAGTGCGGGTTGTGCGAGGCGCTGATGACGATGCCCGCATCCGCACCGAGGGTGCGGGTGAGGAACGCCACCGCCGGGGTCGGCATCGGGCCGAGCAGCTGCACATCGGCACCGGCCGCCACCAGCCCGGCCTCGAGTGCGGCTTCGAACATGTAGCCGGAGATGCGCGTGTCCTTGCCGATCACCACCACCGGGCGGCGCCCGTTGCGCTCGGTCAGCGCGCGCCCGAGCGCATTGCCCAGGCGCAGCACGAAATCGGCGGAGATGACGCCTTCACCGACCTTGCCGCGGATGCCATCGGTGCCGAAGTACTTGCGCGAGGCCATCAGGCGGCCGCATCCGGTGCGGGCGCCGGCTGGCGCGCCAGCATGGCCAGGATCTCGGACAGACGATCACGCATTTCGCGGCGGTCGCAGATCTGGTCGATCGCGCCGTGCTCGAGCAGGAACTCCGAGCGCTGGAAGCCTTCCGGCAGCTTTTCGCGCACGGTCTGTTCGATCACGCGCGGTCCGGCGAAGCCGATCAGCGCCTGCGGCTCGGCGATGTTGATATCACCCAGCATCGCGAACGAGGCCGACACGCCGCCGGTGGTCGGGTGGGTCAGCACCGAGATGTACGGCAGGCCGGCGTCGCGCAGGCGCCCCAGCGCGGCCGAGGTCTTCGCCATCTGCATCAGCGAGAACAGGCCTTCCTGCATGCGCGCGCCGCCACTGGCGGAGAAGCACACGTAAGGAGCGCCGATCTCCAGCGCCTTTTCCGCGGCCAGCGAGAAGCGTTCACCGACCACCGAGCCCATCGAGCCGCCCATGAAGGCGAAATCGAAGGCCGAGGCGACCAGCGGGCGACCCTTCATCAAGCCCTGCATGGCGATCAGGGCGTCGTACTCGCCCGTGTTCTTCTGCGAGGCCTTGATGCGCTCGCTGTACTTTTTCTGGTCCTTGAACTTGAGCAGGTCCGTCGGGCCCAGGCGTGCACCGATCTCGGTGGTGCTGTCCGCGTCGAACAGCGCGGCCAGGCGCGCGCGCGCGCGGATGGCCATGTGATGGCCACACTTGGGGCAGACTTCCAGGTTCTCTTCCAGCTCAGGACGGTAGAGCGCGCTGCCGCAGCTGCTGCACTTCTCCCACAGGCCCTCGGGGACGCTGCGCTTCTTGCTGGGGACGTTGTCGGTGCGGATGCCAGACGGCATCAACTTGCTGAGCCAACTCATGCGGGATGCTACTTCCGTTCAGGGCGGCCCGGGGGCCGCAAAGGCGGACAGTCTAGCTCACCGTTTCCATGCTCGGGCACCCCCCGGCGGTTGCCGGGGGGCTGGCTTAAACCATTCTGGTACGTACGTTTGCGTGCTTCAGGCGGCGTCGAGTGCGCGTCGCAGCGGCGTGAGGAATGCCTGCGCGGCCTGTGCGGCGGCCGTGGCATCGGGGGCCTCGCCCAATGCAGCCACCAGCGCGCTGCCCACCACCACGCCATCGGCCTCCACGGCCATGGCCGCGGCACTGGCTGCATCCTTGATGCCGAAGCCAGCCACCACCGGTACCGCCGACCGGCTGCGCAGGTCGCGCAGGCGGGCACTGGCGGCACTGCTGTCCAGGCGATCCGACGCCCCGGTCACGCCGGCGAAACTGACGTAGTACAGATAGCCCTGTGCCATCGCGGACAGCGCATCCAGGCGCGCATCGGCCGTGGTCGGCGAGGCCAGCAGGATCAGCGCCAGGCCGGCGGCGGTGAAGATCTCGCGGGTTTCGGCGGCCTCCTCCGGCGGCAGGTCGACCAGCAGGATGCCGTCCACGCCGGCGGCGATGGCCGACTGCGCGAAGCGGGCCGTGCCGTGGATCTCGATCGGGTTGAGGTAGCCCATCAGCACCACCGGAGTGGTGGCGTCGTCCTTGCGGAACGTGGCGACGGTCTCCAGTACATAGCGCAGCCCTGCCCCACGGGCCAGCGCACGCTCGGAGCTGCGCTGGATGGTCGGGCCGTCGGCCATCGGGTCGGAGAACGGCACCCCGAGCTCGATCACGTCCGCGCCGGCGGCGGCGAGTGCGTGCATCACCGGCACGGTGGCATCCAGGCCCGGATCACCGGCGGTGATGAAGGGAATCAGCGCCTTGCGACGCTCAGCGCGCAGGCGGGCAAAACAGGCATCGATACGGTCCACGGACATCTCAGGCACATCCTTCAATCAGTTCAACGGCGCCACTGGCGCCCCAGTACAGCTTCGATATCACCCCGTCGAAGATCTCCAGCCGGATCGCCAGATCCGAACCGGGGTCCTGCCAGGTCAGGTATTCGCCCGTTTCCGGGTCATAGGCGTGCGGTGCGCGCGTACTGCCGGGCGGCAACCGCTGGAGCGCCTCGTCACGGGTCATGCCCAGGCGCAGGCCGAACGGCCCGGGCTGGGTGATGGCCTCGTAGGAATCTTCGATCGGGGCCAGCTCGAAGCGCTGCACGTGGTCGTCCTCGACCATCATCGACACGCCTTCGGGCAGGTTGCCCCGCTCGTAATACTCGCAGGCGCCGGCGGGCTCGTCCTCGCTCAGGCCGGCCGAATGCCAGGGGCCATCGGCGGCGAGCTCGGTGAACCGCTGCCCGATCACGACATCGCCTGCATGATCCAGCGCGACCGAGACCACGGACGGCACGGCGGCGTCGGCCGCGATTGCCTCGGCGGCCGGTGGCGCTGCCGGCGCGTCCTCGATCGGCCGGTTGGCGATGTCATCGTCATTGCTGGCCTGTTCGCGTGCCGGCGCCACCACACCGAGCGGTGCCGCGGGGGCCGGCAACACCGGCGGGTCCGGCGGCGTGCATCCGGTCAGGCCGACCACCATTAGCAGCGCACTTCCCTGGCGCAGCAGCGGATTCACAGGACCAGACCCTCCCGGGCGGCGATGGTGTGCACGTCCTTGTCGCCACGCCCGGACAGATTGCACAGCACCAGCTTGTCGCGCGGCAGATCGCGCGCGATCTTGATCGCCTGGGCCACCGCATGGCTGGACTCCAGCGCGGCCAGGATGCCTTCGCTGTGGGCCAGCTGGTGGAACGCCGCCAAGGCTTCGTCATCGGTGATGCCGACATACTCCGCGCGCCCGGCATCGGCCAGGAAGGCGTGCTCCGGACCAACGCCCGGATAGTCCAGGCCGGCCGAGACCGAGTGGGTTTCGGTGATCTGGCCGTCGTCGTCGCAGATCACATAGGTGCGGTTGCCGTGCAGCACGCCCGGGCGACCGGCCGCGATGGAGGCCGCATGGCGCCCTGTCTCGATGCCGTCGCCGGCCGCTTCTGCACCGACGATGCGCACGTCGCGATCATTGAGGAACGCATGGAACAGGCCGATCGCATTGCTGCCACCGCCCACGCAGGCGGTGATCGCATCGGGCAGGCGGCCGTAATCGGTGAGCATCTGCGCGCGCGCCTCGCGGCCGACGATCGCATTGAAATCGCGCACCATGCGCGGGTACGGGTCCGGGCCGGCCACGGTGCCGATGATGTAGAAGGTGTCGCGCACGTTGGTGACCCAGTCGCGCATCGCTTCGTTGAGCGCATCCTTCAGCGTGGCGGAGCCGGAGGTGACCGGCACCACCGTCGCACCGAGCAGCTTCATGCGGTAGACATTGATCTTCTGCCGCTCGATGTCGGTGGCCCCCATGTACACCACGCACTCCAGGCCCAGCCGCGCGGCCACGGTGGCACTGGCCACGCCGTGCTGGCCGGCGCCGGTCTCGGCGATGATGCGTTTCTTGCCCATCCGCGCGGCAAGCAGCGCCTGGCCGATGGTGTTGTTGATCTTGTGCGCGCCGGTGTGGTTCAGGTCTTCGCGCTTGAGCAGGATCTGCGCGCCGCCGACCTGCTGGCTGAGCCGTTCGGCGTGGTAGATCGGGCTGGGACGGCCCACGTAATGGGTCAGGTCCTTGTCGTAGGCGGCGATGAAGGCCGGATCGCGGCGTGCTTCGTCATAGGCGGCGGCCAGCTCCTGCAGCGGCCCGATCAGGGTCTCGGCGACGAAACTCCCGCCGTAGCGGCCGAAATGGCCGTTGGCATCGGGGTAGGCGTGGAAATCGACGATGGGGGAGACGGGGGAAGCAGACATAGCGCGACAGCCGGTGGAGACAGACTGCCAATTTAACGCACCTGTCATGACAGGAATATCGATAATATCTGCTACGACCTGTCAGGAAAACTCACATGACCGACGGACCGTTGCCCCCGCTCAACGCCCTGCGCAGCTTCGAGGCGGCCGCCCGCCTGGGCGGCGTCGGTCGGGCCGCCGACGCCCTGCATGTCACCCACGGCGCGATCAGCCGCCAGCTGCGCCTGCTGGAGGAACACCTGGGCGTCGTGCTGTTCCAGCGCGAAGGGCGTGGCCTGCGCCTGACCCGCGCCGGCGAGGATCTGCAGGCCGCCTGCGAGGGCGCCTTCGAGCAGATCCGCGAGGCGGTGATGGCCCTCAAGCGCCAACAGCGGCCCGAAGCGCTGGTGCTCGGCTGCAGCGGAAGCATTCTGGCGCGCTGGATGATCCCGCGCCTGCAGGCCCTGCAGACTGCCCTGCCCCAGCTGCCGCTGCACTGGTCCGCGCAGGACGGCAGCTTCACCGCCGAACAGCAGGGTCTGGATGCGGTCCTGCTGCTGGCCCAGCCACCGTGGCCGCGCGGCTGGCAGGTGCGTGAGCTGGCGCCGGAGCGTGTGGGCGTGGTGGTCAGTCCACAGCACCCGGCCGCGGCACGGCTGCGGCATCAACCGCCTTCCGCGCTGCTGGGCGAACCGCTGCTGCACACCACTTCACGCCCGCAGGCGTGGCCGGCGTGGGCGCTGTCGCATGGGCTGGAACCTGCGCAGTTGCAGCTGGGCAGCGGCTTCGAGCATCTGTATTACCTGCTGGAAGCGGCGGTCGCCGGGCTCGGCGTGGCGATCGCGCCGGAGCCGCTGGTGGCCGATGAGCTGGCGGCCGGGCGGCTGCTGGCCCCCTGGGGATTTGGCGCCACCGGCGGGTTCTGGGTGCTGGCCACGCCCGAGGGCGCGGCGGATCCGCGGGTGGATGCGCTGGCCGGGTGGCTGCAGGCGCAGCTGAAGGGATGAGTGCGCCACGACCAACGGTCGTGGCCTACCGGTGGACCGCAGATGTATCAGGTTGCCGGCCAGCGGCCGGCACTACCGCATCACGACCAACGGTCGTGGCCTACCCGCAGGTACGGCTGATCAATCTGCTTCGTGGCAATCGGCGCGGCGGACTTCTTCCACGAACTTGCGCATCTTGTAGCCGTCCTTGATGCCCGGCTCGGATTCGATGCCGCTGGACACATCCACGCCCCACGGCAGGGTCGCCACGATCGCGTCGAACACGTTGTCCGGGGTGATCCCGCCGGCCAACAGGAACGGCCGATGCAGGCCGGTCGGCAGGCGGGTCCAGTCGAAGGCCACGCCGGTTCCGCCGCCACCGCCGGGCGCATGGCTGTCGAACAGGAAGCCGGCCGCACTCGGGAAACGCAGCTGCAGCTGGCGGGCATTGACCTCGTCCTTGCCGCCCATCGCCACGGCCTTCAGGTACGGCATGTTGAAGCTGCGGCAGAACGATTCGTCTTCATCGCCATGGAACTGCAGCAGGGTCGGCCGCACGGTGCGCAGCACCTCGCGTACCTCTTCCTTGCTGTTGTCGCGGAACAGGGCCACCACGTCGACCATCGGCGCGATCGCCTGGCGCATGGCCCGGGCCTCGGCCGGCGCGACCCGGCGCTTGCTCTCGCGGGCGAAGATGAAACCGACCGCGTCCACGCCGAGTTCGCCGGCCAGGCGCACGTCGCCGGCACGGGTCATGCCGCAGAACTTGATACGGGTGCGGTAGAAGGAGCGGCTCATAAGGTGACCTCGGCAGGCAGCTGCCAGTTGTCGGGGTACAGGGGACCAACGAAGACCAATCCCTGTGGCGGAGCGGTCGGGCCGGCCACGGTGCGGTCGCGCCCGGCCAGCAGTTGCCCCATCCACGCGACCGGCTGCTCACCACAACCGACCAGGATCAATGAACCGACGATATTGCGCACCATGTGATGAAGGAATGCATTGGCCTGAACGGCGACCTCCACCACCTCGCCCTGACGGGTCACAGAGAGCGACTGCATGTTCCGGCGTGCGTGCAGGGCCTCGCACTGCACGCTGCGGAAGGCGCTGAAGTCGTTCTCACCGAGCAGGGCCTGGCCGGCCGCATGCATGAGCCCGGCATCCAGCGGCCGGCGCTCCCAGCTCAGGGTCTGCCGGTACAGCGCCGGGCGGACCTGGCGATTGAGCAGGCGATAACGGTAGCGGCGCGCACGCGCGGCGAAACGCGCATGGAACTCGTCGGCCACCGGCACGCACCAGCGCACCGCAATGGAGCGTGGCAGGCGGGTGGTGGTCCCCAGCATCCAGCTGCGCGGATCGCGCACGACATCGGTATCGAAGTGCACGACCTGGCATTCGCCGTGGACGCCGGCATCGGTACGCCCGGCACATACGACCTGGATCGGCGCATTGGCCACCGAGGACAACGCCTCCTGCAGGCTGGCCTGCACGCTGGGGCAGCCACTCTCACCGAGCTGCTGCCAGCCTTTGAATTCGCTGCCGTCGTATTCCACGCCCAGTGCGTAGCGCATGGTGAACCTCTGTGTTTTCGGGAGAACCGGCGCGGGCGCCGGGTAGTGCATCAGGCGGCGTCGCGCTCGGACCACACGGCCAGCTCGTTGCCGCCGGGCTCCAGGAACTGGAACCGGCTGCCGCCCGGGAAAGCGAAGACCGGCTTGACCACCTGCCCGCCCTGGGCCAGCACGGCCTCGAGCATGGGCGGCAGGTCGTCGGCGTAGATCACCAGCAACGGTGCGCCACCCGCGGAGGCGGTCTGCGGCTCGGCACGGAAGAACCCGCCCTGGAAGCGACCGTCGTCGAAGGCGGTGTAGTCCGGCCCGTAATCCACGAACGACCAGCCGAACACCTGTTCGAAGAAGCGGCGGCTGGCGGCGGGATCGCGCGAGGCGAACTCCACGTAGTCCAAGCGGCGCTCCCGCACTGCTACCGGGCGGGCGTCGCTCATCCCAGCCGCGCCAGCAGTTCGCGCGCTTCGGCCTGGCTGTGCGGATCGGCGCCGACGGCCACTTCATGCAGCAGGGTGCGCGCGGTTTCCGCATCCCCCAGGTCCAGATACGCGATGGCCAGTTCCAGGCGATCACGCCCGGGGCTGCCGATCGGCGCGATGGGCGCCTCGTCGACGGCCGGATCGGCAGCGTCGGAGGTCTCGTCTCCGCTGGCGAGGGCCGGCGCAGCATCGTGGCCGGCGCGATCGTCGCCCGCATCCAAAGCGTGTTCTTCGGCGGTCACCGACTCGTCCGGGAACTCGAACACACCGCGGAACGACGGCTGCGCCGCAGCTTCCAACGCGTGGGCCGGCGGCTCGATCAGCGGGGCCGGTTCGCGGAACAGCGCGTCGTCCACGTTCACATGCTGGGCATCGGCGTCGATGCCGTAGGCTGACGCAGCAGTTGCCTCGACCTCCGGCAACACCGGCGCCTCGTCCGTCGCGGAGGTGCTCCAGCGCGTATCGTCGATGCGATCCTGCGGGACGGTTTCGTCCGAGGAAGCATCGCGCGCGAAGACCGGCTCGCGACGCAGCCCGGCGTAGACGTCGGCCTCTGCAATGGCCTCTTCATCAGGCGCACGGTGCGCGTCATCCTGCTGTGCGGCCAGCGCATCCGCAGGATCGACGGCCGGCACGGCCGCCGCCAGCGAGGCGCCATCGAGCCCATCACGCGACAGCGGCGGCAATGGCGATGGCTTGCGCCGGCGCACCAGCGCCCAGCCTCCGACCACCAGCAGCAGCACCACCAGGCCCAGCCAGTACCAGCCACCGCTGGCGCTGTCGCGCGCCCCGGGTGCCTGCTCCAGCCGCTGCTGCGCGGCGGCCAGATCGTTGTCCTTCATTGCGATCAGCGACTGCTGCTGGGCCTTGAGCTTTTCCAGCTCGGCCACGCGCTCGCGCAGTTCCTGGATCTCGGCATCGCGGGTGGCGACGTCTTCCTTGGCCTGACGCAGTTGTTCGTTACCCAGCATGTCGCCCTCGGTGCCGGCAGCAGTGCCGGTGGTTGTGCCTGCGGTGGTGCCGGCGGCGGCGACGGCCGGCGCGATTTCCAGGCGCGCGCCCTGGCTCGCTGCCGCGGTCGCGGTGGCAGGTGTCGGCGCAGCGGCGACGCCACTGTCTGCCGGTTGCGGGATGGCGGCGCGCGACTGCCGCCATTGCGCGGTGTGCTCGCGGACGATCGCCGCGGCCTGCTGTGCATCGATCTCGGCCACGCCCTCGGCGCCCGGCGTGCGCAGCACGGCGCCCTGCTTGAGCAGGTTCACGTTGCCCCGGATGAAGGCTTCGGGATTGGCCCGCAGCAGCGCGATCATTGCCTGGTTGCGGTTGATGCCCTGCTCGCGCGCCAGCGAACCGGCGATCTGCGACAGCGTCTGTCCCCGTTGCACGGTGACGCTGCCGTCGGCGGCAGCCGGTGCGGCGGGCGCAGCGCGAGGTGCGGCCGGGCGCGGCGTGGCAGCCGGCTCTGCACGGCGCGGCGGCGACGCGGCGACAGGCGCAGCCGCCGGTGCCGGCTCGCGGATGATGGCATTGGACATCGCGCCCGCCGGGGCGACGATCTCCGGCTCGGCCACGGCGGCCGCGCTGTTGGGCGCGTCCACCAGGGCGGAATATTCACGGATCAGACGGCCCTGCCCCCAATCGGCTTCGATCAGGAAGTTCAGCGACGGGGTCACCACCGAGCTCTGGCTGCTGACGCGCACCACGGCGCGACCCTGCGCATTGCGGGTCAACTCGAACTGCAGCTCGCTGACCAGCCCGGACGGCCGTTCCAGCCCGACCCGGGCGAAGGTCGCCGGCGAGGCCAGCGCCACACGGAGGTTCTCCAGCTCGGCCGGATCGGCGGAAATAACGGGAATCTCGGCCAGCAGCGGCTGGCCCGGCTTGGACAGCACCCGGATATCGCCCAGGCCCAGGGCCAGGGCGGAACTGCTGGCCAGGGCCAGCAGCAGCGTCGACACATACTTGAGCGGACGCACTGCGCCCGGAGCCCGGTTCTTCATGGCGGCCAATATAGCGGCTCCCCCCGTGATCGGCGATGTTTCGATGCGGGGTGCCGGCGGCATCCCCATGCCGCCGGCACCCCTGCGATCAGCCTTCGGCAGCAACCAGTTCGGCCAACTGCACCGCATTGAGGGCCGCGCCCTTGCGGATGTTGTCCGAGACGATCCACAGGTTCAGGCCGCGCGGATGCGACAGATCCTCGCGGATGCGGCCGACATACACCGCATCGGTACCGGAGGCATGGGTGACCGGGGTCGGGTAGCCGCCCGCTTCATGCCGGTCGACCACTTCCACGCCCGGCGAACGCGCCAGCAGCTCGCGCGCGGCATCCGGGGTGACCTTGTCGCGGGTTTCGATGGTGACCGCTTCGGAGTGACCATAGAACACGGGCACGCGCACGGCGGTGGGGTTCACCAGGATGCTGTCATCACCGAGGATCTTGCGGGTTTCCCAGACCAGCTTCATCTCTTCCTTGGTGTAGCCGTTCTCCTGGAAATCATCGATGTGCGGGATCAGGTTGAACGCGATCTGCACCGGGAAGCGCTGCGGGTCGATTTCCTGGAAGCTGAGCAGCTGGCCGGTCTGCTTGCCGAGTTCTTCCAGCGCCGAGCGGCCACCGCCGGAGACGGACTGGTAGGTGGCCACGTTGATGCGCTCGATGCCGTACTGGCGGTGCAGCGGGGCGAGCGCGACCAGCATCTGCATGGTCGAGCAGTTCGGATTGGCGATGATGCCGCGCGGGCGGTTCTTCAGCGCCTCCGGGTTCACTTCGGAGACGACCAGCGGCACGTCATCGTCGTAGCGGAAGGCCGACGAGTTGTCGATCACCACCGCACCGGCGGCGGCGAACTTCGGACCGAACTCCTTGGAGACGCTGCCACCGGCGGAGAACAGCGCGATGTCCACGCCGTTCGGATCGAACGTGCTGAGGTCCTGGACCTTGATCTTCTCGCCCTGGTACTCGATCTCGCCACCGGCCGAACGCGAGGACGCGAGCAGGCTCAGCGTGGCGATCGGGAAGTTGCGCTCGGCCAGGATGGCCAGCATGGTTTCACCGACAGCACCGGTGGCGCCGACAACGGCGACGTGGAAACGACGATCTGGATTGCTCATGAGAACCTCTGTTGGGTCTACCGACCAACGGTCGGTAGCTACCTTGTTTGGGGATGTGTACCGACCCACGGTCGATGCCTGCCGGAATGTTGAATGTGCGTGCCGACCAACGATCGGTACCTGCCATGCCTTGGAGATCTGCACCGACCCACGGTCGGTACCTACCGGTTCGGGAACCTCGCCTGTTGGCCAGCGCGGTTCCCTATCGTTTTGCGTCGTCGATTTTTTTGCCGCCCACGGTCGCGCCGCCGGCTTTCGCGGCGGCGACAGCATCGGCGTTGATCGCGCTCGGCGGGTGGCCGGCATCCGGGCCCTGCCCCAGTGCGGCGGTCAGGTTGTCCACGGCCAGCTGCACCATCGCCCGGCGGGTGGCCTGGCTGGCGCTGCCGATATGCGGGGTCAGCACGATGTTGTGCAGGGCGAGCAGTTCGGGGCGCACCGTGGGCTCGCCTTCGAACACGTCCAGTCCGGCGGCGGCCAGGCGTCCGTTGGCCAGCGCATCGGCGAGCGCCAGCTCGTCGACGATGCCACCGCGGGCGATGTTGACCAGGGTGGCGGTCGGCTTCATCTTCGCCAGTGCATCGGCATCGATGATGTGGTGCGAGGACGCGTTGTAGGGCAGCACGAGCACGAGGTGATCGGCCTGCGCCAGCAGGGTATCCAAATCCACATACTGCGCGCCGACCTCGGCCTCGGTGGCCTCGGGCAGCCGCGAACGGTTGTGGTACAGCACGCGCATGCCGAAGCCGTGCGCGCCGCGGCGGGCGATGCCCTGGCCGATGCGGCCCATGCCGAGGATGCCCAGCGTGCTGCCGTGGATGTCGGCGCCAAGCATGGTCTGGAACGACCACTGCCCCCACTGGCCGTCACGCAGCCAGCGTTCGGATTCGGTGATGCGGCGTGCGGTGGCCATCAACAGCGCGAAGCCGAGGTCGGCGGTGGTTTCGGTCAGCACATCCGGCGTATTGCTGGCCAGGATGCCGGCGGCGCTGAGCGCGTCGATATCCAGGTTGTTGTAGCCGACGCCGACGTTGGCGATCGCACGCAGCTGCGGCGCACGGGCGATCTCGGCCGCGCCGATGCGTTCGTTGAGGGTGATCAGCGCGCCGTCGACGTGGGCCAGCTGTTCGGCCAGCATCTGCGGCGTATAGCGGGTGACGTCGCCGGTCATGGCCAGGTCGAAATGCTGCCCGAGCTGATCGACGACATCGTCGAACAGCGGCTGGCTGACCCAGACCCTGGGGCGCCGATCAGCCATCGATCGTGCCCGGGATGCGTGGGGTGATCTCGCCGACATCGCCGCACTGGGCGCGGTGGCGCAGCGCCTGGTCCATCAGCACCAGCGCCATCATCGCCTCGGCGATCGGGGTGGCGCGGATGCCGACGCAGGGATCGTGACGGCCGGTGGTGATCACCTCCACCGAGGCGCCGCTGGCGTCCACCGTGGCGCCGGGCAGTCGCAGGCTCGAGGTCGGCTTGAGCACGATCGAGGCGGTGACCTGCTGGCCGGTGGAGATGCCGCCGAGGATGCCGCCGGCATGGTTGCTGGCAAAGCCCTGCGGGGTCAGCAGGTCACGGTGTTCGGTGCCCTTCTGCGCAGCGCTGGCAAAGCCGTCGCCGATCTCCACGCCCTTGACCGCGTTGATGCTCATCAGCGCCGCAGCCAGATCGCCGTCGAGCTTGCCGTAGATGGGTTCGCCCCAGCCCGGCGGGACGCCATCGGCCACGACGTTGACACGCGCGCCGACCGAGTCGCCGGACTTGCGCAGCGCGTCCATGTAGCTCTCCAGCGCGGGCACCTGGTCGGCGACCGGCCAGAAGAACGGGTTGTCTTCCACCGCGGACCAGTCGAAGCCGGTCGGGGTGATCTCGCCCAGCTGCGAGAGGTAGCCCCGCACGGTGACGCCATGACGCTGCAGCAGCCACTTCTTGGCGATCACGCCGGCGGCGACGCGCATGGTGGTTTCGCGCGCGGAGGAGCGGCCGCCACCGCGGGGATCACGGATGCCGTACTTCTGCCAGTAGCTGTAGTCGGCATGGCCCGGACGGAACTGCTGGGCGATGGTGGTGTAATCCTTGCTGCGCTGATCGGTATTGCGGATCAGCAGCCCGATCGGGGTGCCGGTGGTACGGCCTTCGTACACACCGGACAGGATCTCGATCTCATCGGCTTCGCGCCGCGCGGAGGTATGCCGGCTCTTGCCGGTGGCCCGCCGCTGCAGGTCGTGGGCGAATTCGTCGGCGCTGATCTCCAGCCCCGGCGGACAGCCGTCCACCACGCAGCCGATCGCCGGACCGTGCGATTCGCCGAAGGTGGTGACGGTCAGCAGTTTGCCGAAGCTGTTGGAACTCACGGCCGCTGCGCCGCCAGCTGGGTGATGCGGGCGCTGTGCGCGATCAGTTCACGGCACTCGACCGCGAAGATGCCCATCTGGCCGACCTTGAACTCGACCCAGGCAAAGTCGACTTCCGGCAGCAGCTTGATCAGGTGCTGTTCGGACTCGCCCACTTCACAGATCAGCAGGCCGTCCTCGCTCAGGTGCAGCGGGGCGTCGCGCAGGATCTTCAGCACCAGGTCCAGGCCATCGTCGCCGGCGCGCAGGCCCATGTCCGGCTCGTAGGAGTATTCCCGCGGCAGGGCATCGGTCTCGTCGTTGGTGACGTACGGCGGATTGGTGACGATCAGGTCGTAGTGACGGCCGGTCAGGCCGTTGAACAGGTCGGACTTGAGCAGGGTGACGTTGTGCGCCTGGAGACGTTCCTTGTTCTCTTCGGCCAGCGACAGTGCCTCGTCGCTGAGGTCGACACCGTCCACTTCCCAGTTCGGGTAGTAGTGGCCCATGGCGATGGCGATGCAGCCCGAGCCGGTGCACAGGTCCAGCGCGCGATGGACGTCGCGGCCGGCCAGCCAGGGTTCGAAGCCACATTCGATCAGCTCGGCGATCGGGGAGCGCGGCACCAGGGCGCGCGTGTCGCTCTTGAAGCTCAGGCCGGCGAACCAGGCCTCACCGGTCAGGTAGGCGGCCGGAACACGCTCGTCGATGCGACGCTGGAACAGGTCGAGCACGCGCACCTTCTCTTCCTGCAGCAGCCGCGCCTGGCCATAGGCCGGGCCGAGGTCATGCGGCAGGTGCAGGCTGTGCAGGACGAGCTGGGTGGCTTCGTCCAGGGCGTTGTCATAGCTGTGCCCGAAGGTCAGCCCGGCGGCGTTGAAACGGCTGGTGCCGTAGCGGATCAGATCGATGATCGTGTGGAGTTCGGCGGCCGTTTCGGCAGTCATGGCGGGGCAACAGACAATGTGGCCCTCGATTATAGGCGCTGGGGCGGGCCGGGGCATCCGTTGCAGTCGAAACGGTGGACGGGCCACCCACAGGACGCCACCGCCCCCATCCCTCTATCATGGAGGCCACTTCCGGGACGGGGCCCTTATGTTCAATCGCAATGTCGGCATCATCCTGCTGATCGCCCTCGCCGCCGGGCTGGGCCTGGTCGTGGCGCAGAAGGTCTTCGCGCCCGCGCCGGGCGGTGACCGCCCCGCCACCGAATCGATCACGTTCTATCCGCAACCGCGCCCGTTGCCCGATTTCAACCTCGGCCAGTCCGACGGCACCCGCCTGATCCCGGGCGAGCTGAAGGGCCATTGGACCCTGGTGTTCCTGGGCTTCACCTTCTGCCCGGACGTCTGCCCGACCACCCTGGCCGACCTGGCCCAGGCCCAGAAGCAGTGGGAAGCCCTGCCGGAGACGCTGCGCCCGCGGCTGGTGTTCATTTCGGTCGATCCCGAGCGCGACACCCCGGCACGGCTGGGCGAGTACGTGCACGCCTTCCACAAGGACACCCTGGCCGCGACCGCCGATGTGCCGTCGCTTGAGCGCTTCGCCACCTCGCTGGGCTTCGTGTTCCAGAAGGTGCCGGGCAAGCACTTCGATGAAAATCCCGAGGATTACACCCTCGAACACTCGGCCAGCCTGGCCGTGCTGGACCCGCAAGGCCGCCTGGCCGGCCTGATCCGTCCTCCTTTCCAAGCGCAGGCCATCGCCCGCGACCTGCACCTGCTGACCGAGAAATCCGCCCCATGAGTTTGATGACCACGCTGAGCTACGCCCTGCCCCACCGCCTGCTGTCGTCCATGGCGCGCAGACTGGCGTATTCCAGCAACCCGCGGATCTCGCGCTGGCTGATCGACACCGTGACCGCGAAGTTCGGGGTGAACCTCGCGGAAGCGGCCCATCCGGACCCGCGCAGCTACCCGACCTTCAATCAGTTCTTCACCCGGGCGCTGAAGCCGGGCGCGCGCGTGCCCGATGCCGATCCGCGCACGCTGGTGATGCCGGCCGATGGCCGGATCAGCCAGCTGGGCACGATCGAAGACGGGCGCATCTTCCAGGCCAAGGGCCAGTCCTTCACCGCCGCCGAACTGCTGGGCGATGCCAAGGATGCCGAAGTCTTCCACCACGGCCTGTTCGCCACGGTGTATCTGTCGCCGAAGGATTACCACCGCGTGCACATGCCGTGGACCGGCACCCTGCGCGAGACCGTGCATGTGCCGGGGCGGTTGTTCAGTGTCGGCCCGGCCGCAGTGAACAAGGTGCCGGGACTGTTCGCCCGCAACGAGCGCCTGGTCTGCCACTTCGATACGGACTTTGGCCCGATGGTCTCGGTGATGGTCGGCGCGCTGCTGGTCTCCGGCGTGGAGACGGTGTGGGGCGGCGAGGAGATTCCGGCCTACGGCGATACCATCACGCGCAAGGATTACCGCGGCAAGGGCATCACCCTGGAGCGCTTCGCGGAGATGGCGCGCTTCAATTACGGCTCGACCGTGATCGTGCTGCTGCCGCCCGGCGTCGCCGAGTTCGCGCCGCATCTGGATGCCGAGCATGCGGTGCAGCTGGGGCAGGCGCTGGCGACCCTGAAGTAACGGTAGTGCCGGCCGCTGGCCGGCATCGCAGGTGTTCCGGGGAGCCGGCCAGCGGCCGGCACTACCGGTGGTTCAAGTGCGCGATCGGCGCCCACAAAAAAACGCCCCGGGAAACCGGGGCGTTTTTCGTTGTGTCCGGTTCGATCGGATCGCGCCGATCAGATCTCGACCGGGCCGACGTCCATGCCGTCGTAGTCTTCCACGCCGTTCGCTTCGGCCAGCGCCTGCAGCTCATGGTTGCGGGCGTCCAGCGAGGCTTCGGTGTGTACCTCGGCGCGCTCCACGTGCAGCACGTGGTACGGGGCTTCACCCTCTTCCAGGTCCGGTTCGAACACTTCCACCAGGGTGTAGCCGAGCTCGACCAGCTTCTCGCCCAGGCCGTGCAGCGGCTCCGGAGTGGTGTTGACGAAGAAGTAACCCCACAGCATCGGGCCGTTGAGGTCCCAATCGGTGTTTTCACGGATGTTGGCGAACATCTCGTTGATCGCGGTGATATCCATCTTGCTGTCCTGTATGCGTGTTGCGGTGAGCGCCGGGCACGGCCGGCGCTGCGATGGATGTGCTGGGCCGGGCGGCCGCAGGCGTGATGCCGGCGAGCCTACCCGGTTATGGCTTACTTGTCCTTGTCGCAGCCCTGCAGCTTGATGCTCTGGCCCTGCCGGAGCGAATAGGCCGGTGCCTTGAGGCCGTTGGCCCGCGCCAGGGTGGGCACATCGCACTGGAACTTTGCTGCGATCCTGCCCAGGGTCTCGCCTTTGCCGACCTTGTAACTGCGGGCCGGCTTGGCCTTGGGCTTGGCGGCCGGAACAGCGACAGGCGCGGCCGGGGTCACCGCCGGCATGGCCTGGGCCTGGGCGACCGGGACCACGCTGCCTACCGCCACGTTGCCGGTATAGCTGACCGCGGTGGGCCGCACGATCGCGGCATTCAGATCGGCGGTGATCAGGGTGCGGGCCAGATCGGCGCGCGGACCGCTGACGCAGAAGCGGTTGTACAGGCCGGCGATGCGGGTGGTCGCGTTGATGATCGTCCCAGCGGGAATCCAGCCGTCCGCCTCATAGCGCGGGTTGAGGTTGCGCAGCGCGCGCATGTAACCGTCGCGGGTGCCGCTGCTGCCCAGGCAGATGGTCAGCTCGTAGATGGTGGTCGACTTGGCCAGGCGGATCGTGGCCGGCTGCGCGCTGATCTTCGGGAACTCCACGCCGTACTGCTGCGGGTGCAGGTAGATCCATGCCGCGGCGATCACCATCGGCACGTAGTCCTTGGTTTCGCCCGGGAACTGGTTGTAGACGCTGTCGGTCCAGAAGCCCTGCCCCGGATACTGCCGGAACACGCGGATGGCGCGGCCTTCGCCGCCGTTGTACCCGGCCAGCGACAGCTCGACGCTGTTGTTGAGCTCGCGCATGCGTTCGTTGAGGTACGTCGCGCTGGCCTCGGCGGCACTGCGCGCATCGAACCGGGTATCGAAGCCGGTACCGTCCGGGCCCAACCCGAAACGACGGCCGGTCGCCGGCATGAACTGCATCAGCCCGGCCGCGCCGGCGCGCGAGGACGCATGCACGCGGCCGTTGGATTCCTTGGCCATGATGCCGAACAGCAGTGCCTCGGGCAGGCCGCGCTTCTCCCACTCCGGCCACATCACCGCGCGCAGGTTCTGGTAATTCTCGTAGCTGGTGAGCAGCGCCGGGCGCATGTCGGTCAGCCAGCGGCGGATGCCGGCCTGCACGGCCGGGTTGTACTCGACCATGGTGTCGAAGGCGTGCCGCTTGTCATTGAGCAGCGCTGCGGCGCGGGCAGCTTCGGGGACATCGGCAGCCAATGGCCCGACATGGTCCGGGTCGGCCTCCAGCAGGGTGCCGTCGGCGATGGCCGCGCCGTCTTCGCTGTCCTGCTGGCTGTCGGCGTTGCTCTTGAGCAGGCGCTTGTAGGTCGGCAGCAGATTGCTGACCTGGCAGCCCTTCTGGGCCACGCAGGCGCTGATCACATCCTCCATGTCCTCCAGCGCGGCATCGGCCTCGTTGGTGCCCTTGGGGTCGGCGTTGTTCACCAGCACCAGCGCCGCGTTGTAGCGCTTCTCGGCGGCCGTCATGCGCTGATCGAGCGCTTCCACCTTGGCCTTGTCGCGGGCGGAGACGCGCTGGGCATGGGCTTCGGGGACGAACGACAGCATCGCGGCGAGGGCAAGCAACGGCCAACCACGGACAAGCAAGACAGGAACGGGCATTTTTGGCACTGTGTGCGAACGATGGGGCAGAGTAGCCGTGCCGCTTGCATCGGGGCAACCCGTCCGCCGGCCGGCCCATGCCGACGTTTAGAATCCCGCCTATTCACACTGCGAGTTGACCATGGATCCGATTCTGCTCGGCAAAGGCATCACCGACGATATCCCCGTCACCCTGTTGCCGCGGCTGGGCAACCGGCACGGCCTGGTGGCCGGCGCGACCGGCACCGGCAAGACCGTCACCCTGATGACGCTGGCCGAGGGCTTCTCGCGGATCGGCGTGCCGGTGTTCCTGGCCGATGTGAAGGGTGACGTCTCTGGCCTCGCCGTAGCCGGTGCCGGGACGGATGCGCTGCTGCAGCGCGCGAAGGACCTGGGCGTGGCCGACTATGCGCCCGCCGCCAGCCCGACCATTTTCTGGGATCTGTACGGCAAGCTCGGCCACCCGGTGCGCACCACGGTGAGCGAGATGGGCCCGACCCTGCTCGCCCGCATCCTGGAGCTCAACGACACCCAGGCCGGCGTGCTGGACATCGTGTTCAAGCTCGCCGACGACCGCGGCCTGCTGCTGCTCGATCTGGATGACCTGCGCGCCCTGCTCGGGCTGGTCGCCGAGGAGCGCAAGGACATCTCCACCGAGTACGGCCTGGTGAGTGCGCAGTCGGTGGCGGCGATCCAGCGTTCGCTGCTGCGCCTGTCCCAGGATGGCGGTGAAGCCTTCTTCGGCGAGCCGGCGCTGGAGCTGGCCGACATCATGCGGGTCAATCATGATGGCCGCGGCGTGATCGGCATCCTCGCCGCCGACCAGCTGGTGCTCAAGCCGCGGCTGTATTCGACCTTCCTGCTGTGGCTGCTCTCGGAGCTGTTCGAAACGCTGCCGGAAGTCGGCGACCTGGAGAAGCCGAAACTGGTCTTCATCTTCGATGAGGCGCACCTGCTGTTCGATGACGCACCTGCGGCGCTGGTGCAGCGCATCGAGCAGGTGGTCCGGCTGATCCGCTCCAAGGGCGTGGGCGTGTACTTCTGCTCGCAGTTCCCGGATGACGTGCCGGCCAACATTCTCGGCCAGCTCGGCAACCGCGTGCAGCATGCGCTGCGTGCGTTCACGCCGCGCGACCAGAAAGCGGTGAAGGTCGCCGCCGAAACCTTCGTGCCCAATCCGAAACTGGATGTGGCCGCTACGCTGGCCACGCTGGGTACCGGTAAAGCGCTGGTGTCCACGCTGCAGGACAAGGGGATTCCCTCGCCCGTGCAGCAGACCCAGATCGCACCGCCGCGCTGCCGGATGGGCGCGATCACCGAGGCCGAACGTGCCCAGGTACGTGCCGGCAGCCCGGTCGGCACCCGCTACGACACCGCGATCAACCGCGAATCCGCCGCGGAACTGTTGGCGCAGCGCGCGCAGAAGACCGTCGAGCAGGCCGATGCGCCGAAGGCCCGCACCCGCCAGCAGGACGAGGCCCAGGAAGGGGGCTTCGGGCAGTCGATCAAGGACGCGATCTTCGGCACCAAGCGCCGCCAGGGGATGATCGAAACCATGGCCAAGCAGACCACGCGCACCGTCGGCACCCGGCTGGGCAACCAGATCGTGCGCGGCCTGCTCGGCGGCATTTTCGGCGGAAAGCGTTGATACTGCGTGTCGCGCCTTGTGGCGCGGCACCTTTTGACGAGCACAAGCAGACCTGATGTCGCGTTGGCGTCCCCCCGCGGAAAAAAGCACGGCCCTGATCACCGCACAGGGCCACCAGCGGTTGAAGACCGAACTGGATGAGCTGTGGCGTCACAAGCGCCCCGAAGTGGTGAAGGCACTTGCGGCGGCCGCCGCGGAAGGCGACCGCTCCGAGAATGCCGAGTACACCTACCGCAAGAAGCAGCTGGGCGAGATCGATCGGCGCGTGCGCTATCTGACCAAGCGCCTGGAGGCGCTGCGCATTGTCGATACCGCGCCGACCGATCCGAACGCGGTGTTCTTCGGTGCGACGGTCGAGCTGGAGAACGTCGACTCGGGCGACACCCACGTGTATCGCATCGTCGGCCCGGACGAGACCGACGCCGGTGCGGGCTGGATCAGCATCGATTCGCCGTTGGCGCGTGCGCTGTTGAAGAAGCGCGTGGACGATGAGTTCGAGGTGGAGCTGCCGAGCGGCCGCCACGGGTTCGCGATCCTGTCGGTGGCGTATCCCGGCTGACCGGGAGCGCATCCACGCGTGGCGTGGATCTACCCCAGCGCTGCGGGATACACGCGCCCTTCGCGCCGCGGCCGGAAGTACTCGATCTGCGCGTAGAACCCCGCATCCTGGTGGAGGTGCCACCCGGGTATCCCCGCCAGCGGCAGTGGCCGCAGTTCCAGCGGATCAATGAGCACTGCACCGTCCGTGATCGCCCGTGCTGCCACGGCGATCGCGGCGGCATCGTCATCGCCCTGCACCACCACGCACTTGCCGACCAGCAGGCGTTCCGGCAACAGGGCCTGCTCCAGCAACGCATGACCGATCACCGCCGCGACCGCGATCCCACCGGTGCGCCAGTGCCCTGCCCCCTCCACGAACAGCGCCGGCCAGTCGTGCCGGTCCCATGCGCCCAGCAGCGCCGGATCGCGCACACGCACGATGACGCCGGTCTCGTCGAACTGGGTCAGTGCCGCCTGCGCGCGGTTGCGCTGCCCCGGCGCCATCGCCGCGATATGCCGACACTGCTGCCGGTTGAGCGCCTGTTTGATGGACGGGTAACGCGCCCAGACCAGGGCATTGAACAGGTCGTGCCAGTTGTCCGCACGGGTAGCGATCCGGCCCCGCCCGGCAATGCGCGTTTCATAGTGCAGGCCGTCGGCGAGGAGCGTCGCGTCCTGCTCGACCAGATGCTTGTCCGGCAACGCGAGGCGTGCGTCGAGCGCTGCAACGGTGGGCCAATCGGGCGCCACCATCAGGTCCTGGAACCCGCCCAGCCCCGCGTAGATCGGCTGTGCGAAGCAGGCCGCCTCCACCGCATCGCGCGGCGGCGCGATGAAACGGCGTCGACCGCCGCCATCGGCCTTCGACGCCGATGCGGTCACAGCACCTGCAGATCGAACGGCTTGCGCGCTTCGGCGGCGATGATCGCGTCACCGAAGAGGTCGTGATCGTCGCTCTCGGTGATCTCGACATCGACGAACTGGCCGACACGCAGCTTGGCTTCGTCGGCATTCTGGATATGCACCAGGCCGTCGATCTCCGGCGCATCCGCCTTCGAACGCGCCACCGCGATGCCGTCTTCGATGGCATCGACCAGGCACTGCTGCACGGTGCCGATCTTGGCTTCCAGGCGCGCGGCGGAAATCTCCGCCTGGCGCTCCATGAAGCGGGCCAGGCGCTCCTGTTTCACTTCTTCGGGCACCGCACCGGGCAGGTCATTGGCCGTCGCACCGGTGACCGGGGAGTAAGCGAACGCACCGACGCGATCCAGCTGCGCCTCGTCCAGGAAGCTGAGCAGCTCCTCGAACTCGGCATCGGTCTCGCCCGGGAAGCCGACGATGAAGGTCGAGCGCACGGTGATGTCCGGGCACAGCTGGCGCCAGCGCTGCACGCGCTCCAGGGTCTTGTCGACCGCGCCCGGCCGCTTCATCAGCTTGAGGATGCGCGGGCTGGCGTGCTGGAACGGGATGTCCAGGTACGGCAGGATCCGGTTCTCGGCCATCAGCGGCACGATCTCGTCCACGTGCGGGTACGGGTAGACGTAATGCATGCGCGTCCAGGCATCGAGCTCGGACAGGCCTTCGCAGAGCGCCTTCAACCGGGTCTGGTAGGCCTTGTCGCGCCACATGCGCTCGGCGTACTTGACGTCCACGCCGTAGGCCGAGGTGTCCTGCGAGACCACCAGCAGTTCCTTGACGCCACCGCGCACCAGCCGCTCGGCCTCGCGCAGCACCTCATCGACCGGGCGCGAGACCAGCTTGCCGCGCATCGAGGGGATGATGCAGAAGCTGCACTTGTGGTTGCAGCCTTCGGAAATCTTCAGATACGCGTAGTGGCGCGGGGTCAGCTTGATGCCGTAATCGGGCACCAGGTCCACGAACGGATCGTGCTTGGGCGGCAGCGCGGCATGCACGGCCTCCATCACACTCATGTAGTCCTGCGGACCGGAGACCGCCAGCACGTTCGGGTAGGCCTCGCGGATCTGCTCCGGGCGCTTGCCCAGGCAGCCGGTGACGATCACCTTGCCGTTCGCGTTCATCGCCTCGCCGATCGCATCCAGCGACTCGGTCACGGCCGAATCGATGAAGCCGCAGGTGTTGACCACCACCACGTCGGCCGAGTCGTAGGAGGGAACGATGTCGTAGCCCTCGGACCGCAGCTGGGTGAGGATGCGCTCGGAATCGACAAGGGCCTTCGGGCAGCCAAGGCTGACGAAGCCGACTTTGGGGTTCAGCTGGGACATGGATCGCAAGGACTCTGGGGGCCTGGGCCCATGCCGGAATGGCGTGGGGACCTGGGGCCGGAAACGGCGGCAAGTATACCGGCGTTCAGTCCGCGCCCCTGAACCGGATCGGGCCGATCCCGCCAGATACGGCATCCCCCCTGACATCGCGCTAACCCGCGCGGGGCCGATAATGAATGCCTGAACCAACTGGAGTCTCGCACCATGGGTGAGTGGGTCACGCTCGATACGCATTACGGACCGGTCCGCGCCTGGCAGGCAACGCCGGAAGGCAAGCCGCGCGGGGGCCTGGTGGTGATCCAGGAGATCTTCGGCGCCAACCCGCACATCCGCGCGGTGGCAGATGACTACGCCGCCAAGGGCTATGCAGTGCTGGCCCCGTCGTTCTTCGATCTGGCCGAGTCGGCCCCGGACGGCACCGAACCGCCGGAACTGCCATACGACAGCGATGGCGTGGCCGCCGGCCTGGCCATGGTCGACGAGCTCGGGGTCGAAAAGGCGCTGGAGATTGTCCGCGCGGCCGCCTCGCGGCTGGCCCCGGCCGGCAAGGTCGGCACGGTCGGCTATTGCTGGGGCGGCAGCATCGCCCTGCTCTCCGCACTGCGGCTGGGCCTGCCCTCGGTCAGCTATTACGGTGCCCGCAACGTGAAGTACCTGGACGAAACGCCCAAGGCGCCGGTCATGTTCCACTTCGGCGCCCAGGACAAGAGCATCCCGCCAGAGGCGATCAAGGCTCACCGCGAAAAGCTCCCGCAGATGGCCACCTTCGTCTACCCGGCCGATCACGCCTTCAACCGCAGCGTCGGACATGCGTATGATCCAGACAGCGCCCACCTGGCGCTGGAACGCACCCTGGACTTCTTTGCGGAGCATCTTGGATGAGCGAGTTCGAACTGGATTCACGCCTGGCCACCGACAGCGTACTGGTAGCAGAAGGGCCGTTATCGCAAGTGCGATTGATGAACGATGAAAGGTATCCCTGGCTGATCCTGGTCCCGCGCCTGGCCGGCGTGACCGAATGGATCGACCTGGACGGCGAGCAGCAGGACAAGCTGCGCACCGAATTGAACCGGGCGTGCAAGGCGCTCAAAGGCACCGATGGGGTCGAGAAGATCAACATCGGCTCGCTGGGCAACATTGTCCGCCAGCTGCATTTCCACGTGATCGGCCGCCATGTCGGCGATCCGGCGTGGCCGGGCCCTGTCTGGGGCCAGGGGCAGGCGCACCGTTTTGATCCGGGCGTGCTGGCCGAGCGTGTCGCGCACTGGAAGGAACGGCTAGGATATTCGCCCCAGCCCTAGCGGACCCTGCCCCTGATGCGTTCCAACCTTGTCGCCGCCATCGTCCTGATCCTCGTTGGCCTGTTCCTGCTGGCCAGCAATCTGGGCTGGACCAACATGAACATGGGAAAGCTGATTCTCACCTGGTGGCCGGTGGTCCTGGTGGCGGTCGGCATCGGGTTGCTGTTCGGCCGCAAGTAACGCCGGTCGCTGGCCGGCAAGCACTGAAACGACGGTAGTGCCGGTCGCTGGCCGGCAAGCATTGAAACCACGGTAGTGCCGGCCGCTGGCCGGCAACGGGTGAAACAAAAAAAGCGCGGAGCGATCCGCGCTTTTTTTTGTCTGCTGCCTGCTGCCGGCCAGCGGCCGGCACTACGCGTTTCTGGTCGGTTGCCGGCCAGCGGCCGGCACTACCGGGGCGTGGGCTCAGGTACGCGGCAGGGTGACGCCGGTCTGGCCCTGGTACTTGCCGCCGCGATCCTTGTAGGAGGTCTCGCAGATGTCGTCCTTGTCGGCCTGGAAGAACAGCATCTGCGCCACGCCTTCGTTGGCATAGATGCGCGCCGGCAGCGGCGTGGTGTTGCTGAATTCCAGGGTGACGTGGCCTTCCCACTCCGGCTCCAGCGGGGTCACGTTGACGATGATGCCGCAGCGCGCGTAGGTGCTCTTGCCCAGGCAGACCACCAGGGTGTCGCGCGGGATGCGGAAGTACTCCACGGTGCGCGCCAGCGCGAAGCTGTTGGGCGGGATGATGCACTCATCGCCGACGATATCCACGAAGCTGCCCGGATCGAAGTGCTTCGGGTCCACGATCGTGGAATTGATGTTGGTGAACACCTTGAACTCGCGCGAGCAACGCACGTCGTAGCCGTAGCTGGAGGTGCCGTAGCTGACGATGCGCTGGCCGTTGGCCTGCTTGACCTGGCCGGCTTCGAACGGCTCGATCATGCCGTGCTGCTCGGCCATCTGACGGATCCAGCGGTCACTCTTGATGCTCATGGGGGGTCCTGGGTGCGTAAAGGGTCAACGGCACCGCCAACGGGCGCCCGGGTGTCGATTCTAATCAGATCAGCGAAGACAGGATCGGGATGCTGGCCCGCGGGCGTTTGGCCACTTCCTCGATCAGGCGCTCGGCGGCCCGCACATACGCCTGGGCGGCCAGGGACTCCGGCGCGGCAGCGGTGATCGGCGTGCCGGCATCGCCCTGCTCGCGGATGCCGATTTCCAGCGGCAGCGAACCCAGCAGCGGCACGCCGTACTGGGCGGCCATGCGCTCGCCGCCGCCTTCGCCGAACAGATGCTCGACCTGCCCGCAGTTGCTGCAGGTATGCACGGCCATGTTCTCGACGATGCCCAGCACCGGCACCTCGACCTTCTCGAACATCTTCAGCGCCTTCCTCGCATCCAGCGTGGCGATGTCCTGCGGCGTGGTGACGATCACCGCGCCGGCCAGCGGAATCTTCTGGGTCAGGGTCAGCTGGATGTCACCGGTGCCCGGCGGCAGATCGATCAGCAGGTAGTCCAGATCGTCCCAGAGCGTGTCGTTGAAGAACTGCGTCATCGCCGAGGTCGCCATCGGGCCGCGCCAGATCATCGGCGTCTCGTCCTCGATCAGGTAACCGATCGACATGGTTTCCACCCCGAACGCACGCATCGGTTCGATCGACTTGTTGTCCGGGCTTTCCGGACGGCCGCTCAGGCCGAGCATCGCCGGCACGCTGGGACCATAGATGTCGGCATCGAGCAGGCCCACGCGCGCACCCAGCCGGGCCAGCGCGACCGCCAGGTTGACCGCGGTGGTGGACTTGCCCACCCCGCCCTTGCCAGAGCCCACCGCGATCACGTTGCGGACGCGCGGGTGCGGCGACAAGCCCTTCTGCACTTGGCTGGCGTGGGGACGACGGGCGGAGCTTGTCACTGCGGACTCCAGCTGGATCAGGAAGGGGACCGCACATGATACAAGCACGCCCCCGCTCCTGCCTGACGCTGGCCCGGGACGCGTTTCACGCGGCAAACGGTGAAAAACAGCCCCCATTCAGCCAATAGTCATACTGACAGACTCGGCAAAATCACCGTAAGTTATTGGGCACACTGGAAAAAATCCTGAACGCAAAAGTCGTTGGCGCCCATTCACTTTTCTGTAACAAATGAGACAAGTGCCGTTAACTTCATGTTAATTTCGAGGTCAGGCAAGGCTTGCCTGAACCCACACTCAACACGGAACGTTGTCGTCTTTCGGCCGTTCCGAGGGACGAAATGATTTGAAGATCTCGCACCACAGCGCCCCGGCGCGCAACATCCTGACCTCCGCCCTGATCGCCAGCCTGGTGCTGGTCGCCTCCCCGGCACTCGCCCAGGATGCCCCGGCGACCACCGATCTGGACAAGGTCAGCGTCACCGGCTCGCGCATTGCCCGCACCGGCTTCGTGACCTCCTCCCCGGTCACCGCCATCACCGCTGAAGAGATCCGCCAGACCGGCGCATTGACCATCAGCGACCTGATGAACAAGATGCCGCAGCTCTCGCCCTCGTTCACCCTGGGCAACTCCACCCGCTACATCGGTACCGCAGGCCTGGGCCTGATGGACCTGCGCGGCATGGGGTACGACCGCACCCTGGTGCTGGTCAACGGCCGCCGCCATGTCGGCGCCAACCCCGGCAGCACCGCGGTGGACGTCAACACCATTCCGGTGGAATGGATCGAACGCGTTGAAGTGATCACCGGTGGCGCCTCGGCCATCTACGGCGCCGACGCCGTGGCCGGCGTGGTCAACTTCATCATGAAAAAGGACTTCGAAGGCTTCGAAGCCCGCGCGCAGAAGGGCATTGCCGGCGAAGGCGGTTTCAACCGCTCCTTCGTCGCCGTCACCGGCGGCACCTCGTTCGCCGATGGCCGCGGTAACGTCGCCGTCGCGCTGGAATACAGCGAGCAGGACCGCTTCGGCCGTGGCGACCGTTCCATCGGCCGCCAGTACGACGTGAGCGTGCCGAACCCGAACTATGACAAGAGCATTCCGTCGAGCCAGAGCAACCCGCAGACGATCCTTGCCCGTCCCGGCGGCAACTACTCGACCTCCTACGGCGGCTCCTTCCAGATGGGGGGCGTCTTCGATTACCAGCGCCGGGAGACCTACGGCTACCGCTACCACTTCAATGAGGACGGCAGCTTCAGCCAGAACCGCTTTGATGGCCCGGTGGTCAGCCCGACCAGCTGCGTCAACTGCGATTTCACCGATCTCAACGCAGTGGCCGACCTGCAGCCGAAGTTCGACCGCATCAGCTTCAACACGGCGGCACACTTCGATCTGAACGACCGCCACCGCCTGTTCTTCGAAGGCAAGTACACCAAGACCGAGTCGACCTTCTTCGGTCAGCCGACCTTCGATTCGTCGCTGCGACTGCGTCGCGACAACGCCTACATGACCCCGGAACTCGGTGCAGCGATGGACGCGGCGGGTGCCAGCACCCTGATCGTGAACCGCTTCAACGTCGATGCCGGCCGTCGTGGCGAAGAGGTCAAGCGTGAGACCCGCCGTGCCGTGTTCGGCGCCGAAGGCATGTTCGGTGACAACTGGAGCTACGAGGTTTCGGGCAACTACGGCGAGACCGAGATCAACCGCGTCAACGTCAACAACCGCTACAACGAGCGCTGGTTCGCTGGTCTGGATTCCGTCCGCACCGCCGACGGCCGCATCGTGTGCCGCATGGACGTGAACCCGGCCGCGATCAACCCGCAGACCGGCAGCGCCTATCGCCGCGATCTGATGGGCGATGGCTGCATCCCCTTCAGCATCATGGGCAACGGTGCGGTCTCGCAGGAAGCGGCCGATTGGTTCAACGTGCGCTCGCAGTACCACGGCAAGCTGCAGCAGAGCGTGTTCGCTGCGTCCGTGGCCAACAATGCGCTGTTCGCACTGCCTGCTGGTGATGTCGGCGTGGCTGCCGGTGTCGAGTACCGCAAGGAAAAGAGCACCGAGCGCACCGATCCGCTGGCCGCGCAGGGCCTGACCTTCCTCAACGCCATTGCGGGCGGCGGCGGTTCCTACGACGTCAAGGAAGTGTTCGTCGAGACCAACGTGCCGCTGCTGGCCGACATCCCGGGCATCCGCCGCCTGTCGCTGGACCTGGCCGGCCGTTACTCGGACTACAACACGATCGGCTCGACCAAGACCTGGAACGTGGGCCTGGACTGGGAAGTGCTGCCTTCGCTGCGCGTCCGTGGCACCGTGGCAAAGGCCATCCGCGCCCCGAATATCGCCGAGCTGTACGACGAGCAGTCGCAGAACTTCGCGGTCATCAACGACCCGTGCAACACCAACGCGACCAATCCCAACCGTCCGGGCACGGCGGGCGATCCGGCACTGCGCGCGGCCAACTGCGCGGCACTGGGCGTACCGGCCAACTGGGTGGATTCGTACAGCGCGAACCGTCCGGGCCTGAGCGGTGGCAACCCGAACCTGAAGCCTGAGCAGGCCGACTCGTCCTCGATCGGTTTCGTCTGGCAGCCGGAGTTCTTCGAGGGCTTCGGCCTGTCGGTCGACTACTGGCGCATCACCCTCAAGGATGCGATCGGCTCGGTCTCGGCACAGAACCTGGCGACCCGCTGCGTCGATTCTCCGGCAGGCGTGAACAACGCATTCTGCTCGATGATCAAGCGCGCAGGGGCAGGCGGCACTATCGGCTCCAACGGCGCGGAGTTCCCGGAACACAGCATCTACGACTGGACCGCTGTCACCGAGAACCTGGCCAAGAGCCGCCGTACCGGCGTCGACGTGGAAATGAACTACGACTTCGGCATGGCCGGTGGGCACACCAACCTGCGCCTGGTCGGCACCCGCCTGCTCGAAGCACGCGAGTGGGAGTTCCAGGACTTCCCGAACGAGTACAAGGAGCGTTCCAACTACGTGACCAACCCGCGCTGGCGCGGTCAGTTCACCGCCAAGTACACGCTCAACAACTTCCGCGCCAGCTGGGACATGGTCTACATCCACAAGAACCTGCGTGTCTTCCCGGAGAGCTACAACACCAACCCGGGTTCGCAGCGTCCGATCTGGAACCCGTCGATGACCTACCACAACCTGCAGATCGGCTACACGATGGCCGACTCGGGCGTGGAGGTGTACCTGGGCGTGGACAACGTGTTCGACAAGAACCCGCCGGTGAACTACTTCGGTTCCGACCTGGGTAGCGCGTACTACGACAACATCGGTCGCTTCATGTACATGGGCGTCAACTACAAGTTCTGATTCCTCCAGAACCGCATCACCCAACAAGCCCGGCAACCGCCGGGCTTGTTGCGTTCAGGGCCCTGGCTTCCCGGCTGCATTCCGGCTTGGAAGGCCGAAAACAGGAATCGTTTTCAGCCGGAACCATTCACTCCTTAGTCAGCAACGCACGCGTTACACATTGATACATTTATATACACGATTGTTTTATAAGCACTTTTTTATGTAAATCCGCCTTTATTCCTGATCGTCATGTGACTGCTTTGTGTAAGCCGCGTTAAGGCTGTGTTACGTTCGATGAAGAAGCAAGGAAGTCTTCACATCGCATGTCACCGCCCCCACGGATGGCCTCACCCACGTCGAAACTGCACTCGGGGATGCCCATGTCTCGCCACCGCTCCACTCTCTCGCGCCACCCGCTGACCACCGCCGTACTGACCGGCATGCTGCTGACCAGCGCCGTCACCGCCTTCGCCCAGGACAGCAGCACCACCAACCTGGACAAGGTCACCGTCACCGGTTCGCTGATCCCGCAGACCGAGATCGAAACCCATACCCCGGTCGTGACCATCACCGCCGAAGACATCCAGACGCGCGGCTTCACCAGCGTGGCCGATGTGCTCCAGCAGTCCTCGCTGACCACCGGCGGCCTGCAGGGCGGCCAGACCTCCGCCTCGTTCACCCAGGGTGCCGAAGCGGCCGGCATGTTCGGCCTGAGCCCGAGCTACACCAAGTACCTCATCAACGGCCGCCCGATGCTGTCCTACCCCGCCCTGTACAACGGCGGCGACACGTTCAACAACATCAGTGGTATCCCGATCGACATCGTCGAACGCATCGAAATCCTGCCGGGCGGCCAGTCCTCCCTGTACGGCTCGGATGCGATCGCCGGTGTGGTCAACATCATCCTGAAGGAGCGGATGGACGGCAGCGTGCTGAACGTGCGCGGCGGCACCTACACCGAAGGCGGTGGCAGCACCTTCCGCGTCAGCGGGGCCACCGGCTTCAACAGCGCCGATGACCGGCTCAACGTGCTGGTCAACGCCCAGTTCGAATCGAGCAATCCGATCTGGGGCTACCAGCGCGACGTCACCAGGACCACCAACGGCAACGGCTACACAGCGCAGGTACCGACCAACGATTTCCTGGTCGTCAATCCGGCGGCCGGCAACGCCTACCTGATGATGGACCCGAACCTGTGCGCCAACGTCGCCGGCCAGTTCGGTGGCACCACCGTGCTCGGCACGCGTGCAGCCGGCCAGTCCTGCGGCTCGATCTACAGCCCGGGCTACAAGACCGTCAAGAACGGCAAGGACAGCGCGCAGGTCTACAGCTCGTTCACCTTCGACGCCAACGACAGCCTGCAGCTGTTCGGCGATGTGCTCTACAGCTATGAAGACGTGAAGTACGCCACCGGCTCCAACTACACCTGGTGGGGCACCGCGTCGGGCTACGGCCGCTTCTGGGACCAGACCAGTGGCCAGTGGATGAACCTGCAGCGCGCGTTCGCGCCGGAAGACATCAGCGCCAACGGCTACAAGGACATCCTCAACACCGACCGCAACAAGGCCTACCAGGTCACCCTGGGCGGCCGCGGCACGCTCGGCAACTGGGATTACAGCGCCAGCTTCACCCGCGGCGAGTACAAGCTGACCGAGCGCAACTTCGTGCGCTGGGCCGACCCCATCAACAACTACTTCGAAGAGCACGTGCTGGGCCCGCAGCTCGGCACCCGCAGCGGTTACGCCGTGTTCGCACCGAACTGGGAGGCCTTCTACGCGCCGATCCCGGCCGGCGACTTCGCCACCTTCACCGGTTACACCGAGAGCCAGAGCCGCACCTGGCAGAACCTGGGGCGTTTCCAGATCACCAACGGCACGCTGTTCTCGCTGCCGGGCGGTGATGCCGGTTTCGCCGTCGTCGCCGAAGCCGGCAGCGAAGGCTGGGACTACACCCCGGACGAGCGCCTGATGGATGGCAGCGTGTGGGGCACGACCGCGGTCGCCGGCGCGGGTCACCGCAGCAACTACGCGCTGACCTCCGAGCTGCGCCTGCCGCTGCTCGACTCGCTCACCGTCACCGGCTCGGGCCGCTATGACGCGTTCAAGATCGGGGACAGCACCGTCGACAAGGCCACCTACAGCATCGGCGTCGAGTTCCGCCCGATCGAGAGCCTGCTGTTCCGCGGCAAGTACGGCACCGCGTTCCGCGCGCCCAGCCTGTCCGATGCCTTCCAGGGCCTGAGCGGCTACTACGCCAACGGTGCCACCGACTACTACCGCTGCGGCCAGCTGGGCTACGCCCCGACCGATACCACCGGCTGCGCCTACGACAGCGTCTCGGTGTTCGGCCAGCGCGCCGGCAACCCGGACCTGGAGCCCATCACCGCCGATGTGTGGAACGCCGGCGTGGTCTGGGCACCGCTCAGCAACCTGTCCTTCTCGGTCGACTACTACAACTGGAAGATCAAGAACGAAGTGGACACGCTGAGCTCGGACCAGCTGCTGCTGGCCGAGTACTACTGCCGCAACGGCCAGGTCAACAACACCTCGGCCAGCTGCGACAACGTCAACGACTGGATCACCCGCGATGCCTCCGGCGTGCTGGACGAGATCTACACCCCGAAGATGAACGTGGCCAGCCAGAACCTGCAGGCCATCACCGCCAGCGCCAAGTACGTGCAGGAACTGGGTCGTTTCGGTGCGCTGCAGTTCTCCACCAACTACACCAACATGATCAAGCGCGAGCTGCAGCCGCAGCCGGGCGATGAGTACCTCGATCTGCTGCGCGATCCGTACAACATGTGGATCTACGATTCCTACGCCAAGGTGCGCGCCGATGGCTCGCTGGCCTGGGCCCTGGACAAGTGGACCACCACGCTGTACTTCAACTACGTCGGCAAGACCCCGAACTACCTGGCCTACGCCGGCAACGGCTATGACTACGTGCACTCCTCGGGCGCCAAGGCCGGCAAGTGGGGTTCCTACACCACCTACAACCTGAGCGTGAACTACCGCGCGGCGGAGAACATGACCTTCTCGGTCATGGTCAACAACGTGTTCAACAAGATGCCCGACAACCAGGCGAGCAACTACCCGGGCACCTCGGGTACGCCGTACAACAATTACTTCTACAACATCTACGGCCGTGCCGTGTATGTGCAGGCCAAGTACGAATTCGGCGCGAAGTAAGTTCCACGTCCTGGGATGGACCCTGGAGCCCCGCCGCAAGGCGGGGCTTTTTTCATGTCCGGACGCCGGGTTTCGGAATGCGAATCGGCTTTTAATCTCACTTGTTAAACATCGCCATATTCAGCACTCGGTCATCCGCGCAACATGAATAAAATTTCATGCATTCCCAGGCGATTGTTTTTCAAACGATTTCGGAGCGGGTCGATATTTCTCCCCGGCCGAGGATGACCATTCAGCGAATTTCACGTTAAGCGTGTGTTACGTTCGCCGCATACCGGTTTCAACTGAACGCAGAATGAAACACCCAAGGATGGTCACAGGCCTGGGACCGGTCACCGTTGAACGCCATCAAGACGTCCCACGGAAGGGAAAGCCACGACATCACCACTACACGGGGTTACACATGTCTCGCCAAGGTAATTCGATCTCGCGTCACCCGCTTGCCGCCGCCGTCCTCACCGGCCTGCTGCTCACCAGCGCTACCGTCTTCGCACAGGACAACGGCGCCACCAATCTCGACCGCGTCACCGTCACCGGTTCGCTGATCCCGCAGACCGAGATCGAGAACCACACGCCGGTGCTGACCGTCACCGCCGAGGACATCCAGACCCGCGGCTTCACCAGCATTTCCGAAGTCCTGCAGCAGTCCTCGCTGACCACCGGCGGCCTGCAGGGCGGCCAGACCGCGGCCTCCTTCACCCAGGGCGCCGAAGCGGCCGGCATGTTCGGCCTGGATCCGGGGTACACCAAGTACCTGATCAATGGGCGCCCGATGCTGCAGTACCCGGCGCTCTACAACGGCAGCGATGCGTTCAACAACCTCAGCGGCATCCCGATCGACATCGTCGAGCGCATCGAAATCCTGCCGGGCGGCCAGTCCTCGCTGTACGGTTCGGATGCGATCGCCGGCGTGGTCAACATCATCCTGAAAGAGCGCATGGAAGGCGGTGTGCTCAACGTCCGTGGCGGCGCCACCACCGAGGGCGGTGGCAACAACATCCGCGTCAGCGGCGCCAAGGGCTTCAACAGCGCCGATGACCGCTTCAATGCGCTGGTCAACGTCCAGTACGAAAAGAGCAACCCGATCTGGGGCTACCAGCGCGACCTGACCCGCACCAACAACCGCGTCGGTTACAGCGCGCAGGTGCCGGCCAATGACTTCCTGGTCTACCTGCCGGCGGACAACAACGCCTTCGTGATGATGGATCCGACCCGCTGCGCCAGCGTCGCCGGCCAGTTCGGCGGTACCACCGTGCTCGGCACCCGCGCGGCGGGCGAGTCGTGCGGTTCGGCCTACGGCGCCGGCTACCGCACGCTGAAGAACGACAAGGAAAGCAGCCAGTTCTACAGCTCGATGACGTTCGATGTGAACGACAACTTCACCCTGTTCGCCGATGCGCTGTACAGCCTGGAAGAGGTCAAGTACACCCCGGGTTCGGGCTATACGTTCTGGGGCAGCGACCTGAGTTTCGGCGCGTTCTATGACCAGGACACCGATCAGTACATGAACCTGCAGCGCGCGTTCGCGCCGGAGGACATCGGGCCGAACGGCTACAAGGACATCCTCAACACCGACCGCAACAAGGCCTACCAGGTCACTCTGGGCGGGCGTGGCACGTTCGGCAACTGGGACTACAGCGCCAGCTTCAGCCGCGGCGAATACAAGCTGACCGAGCGCGGCTTCGTGCGCTGGGCCGATGACATCGACAGCTACTTCGAGAACCGCGTGCTCGGTCCGGTGCTCGGCACCACCGATGACGGCTACAACATCTACAGCCCGAACTGGGGCGCGTTCTATTCGCAGTTGCCGGCCGGCGATTTCCAGAGCTTCACCGGCTACACCTACAACGAGAGCAAGACCTGGCAGAACCTGGGCCGCTTCCAGATCACCAACGGCTCGCTGTTCACCCTGCCCGGTGGCGATGCCGGTTTTGCCCTCGTCGCCGAAGCCGGCAGCGAAGGCTGGGACTACCGCCCCGACGAGCGCCTGATGGACGGCAGCGTGTGGGGCACCACCTCGGTGGCCGGCAATGGCCATCGCAGCAACTACGCGCTGACCTCCGAACTGCGCCTGCCGCTGATCGATTCGCTGACCGTCACCGGTTCCGGCCGTTATGACGCCTACAAGATCGCCGACAACACCGTCGACAAGGCCACCTACAGCGTCGGTGTCGAGTTCCGCCCGATCGAAAGCCTGCTGTTCCGCGGCAAGTACGGCACCGCCTTCCGTGCCCCCACCCTGCCCGACGCTTTCCAGGGCGAGAGCGGTTACTACGCCAACGGCGCGGTCGATTACTACCGTTGCGGCCAGCTCGGCTATGCGCCGGCCGATACCCTCGCCTGCCCGTACGGCAACGAGTCGGTGTTCGGCGTGCAGGCCGGCAACACCGAACTGGAACCGATCACCGCCGATGTCTGGAATGCCGGCGTGGTCTGGGCACCGATCAACAACCTGTCGGTCTCGGTGGACTACTACAACTGGAAGATCGACAACGAAGTCGACACCCTGAGCTCGGACCAGCTGCTGCGCGCGGAGTACTACTGCCGCAACGGGCAGGACAACCCGACCTCGGCCAGCTGCGACAACGTCGCCGACTGGATCACCCGCGATGCGGCCGGCAACATCGAGCAGATCTTCACGCCGAAGCTCAACGTGGCGCGCCAGAACCTGCAGGCCCTGACGGCCAGCTTCAAGTACGTGCAGGACATCGGCCGCTTCGGCTCGCTGCAGTTCGCAAGCAACTACACCAACATCCTCAAGCGCGAGCTGCAGCCGCAGCCGGGCGACGGCTACCTGGATCTGCTGCGCGACCCGTATGCGATGTGGTACTACGACGCCTACGCCAAGGTCCGTACCGATGGGTCGGTCGGCTGGGCCAAGGACCGCTGGACCACCACGCTGTACTTCAACTACATCGGCAAGACGCCGAACTACATGTCCTACCTGGGCGAGAGCTACGACTACGTGCATTCGTCCGGCTACAAGGCGGGCAAGTGGGGCTCGTACACCACGTACAACCTGAGCGTGAACTACCGGGCGCTGGACAACCTGACCCTCTCGCTGATGGTCAACAACGTGTTCAACAAGATGCCCGACGGCCAGGCCCACAGCTACGCCGGCAACGTCGCCTCGCCGTACAACAGCAGCATCTACAACCCGTACGGTCGCGCGGTGTACGTGCAGGCCAAGTACGATTTCGGCACCAAGACCAACTAAGCCGCACCAGGGATGACACCCCCGGGCCCCGCCGCAAGGCGGGGCTTTTCCTTGGCCGTCACCGGGCCGGGCGCTGGTCCGCGATTGACCGGATCAGGCCGCTTGCCATCGGCCATGACCTTCGACACCCTTGCAGGCCGGGCCAGCGGCGTATCGTCTGGCCCACAGGCCCTTGCGGGCCATTCCTGCATGACTTTCCGGCCTGGAGGCCAATCACGTGATCGCTCGTACACCCAAACTGGTACTGCTGACCCTGGCCGTTTCGGCCGCGCTGGTCGGCTGCGGCAAGAACGAAACCCCGGCGACGGACAGCGCAGCCTCCACCGCCGCGCCGGCCGCCACGGCCGCCACCGAGTACAAGCTCGACGAGAGCAAGCTGCCGGCCTACAACGCCTTCCATCCGTCCGACCTGGACACCGCGATGGACGCCTGCGGCGCGTTCGGCGACTACGTCAACAGCAAGTGGCTGGCCGCCAATGAAATCCCGGCCGACCGCACCAGCTGGGGCGCCTTCACCATCCTGGACGAGCGCTCGGTCGCCGTGCAGCACCAGCTTGCCGAACAGGTCGCGGCGGTCAAGAACCCGGCCGGCATCGAGAAGATCGTCGGCGACTTCTGGGCCACCGGCATGGACGAAGCCAAGATCAACGCCCAGGGCATCGAGCCGATCAAGGCCGACCTGGCCGCCATCGACGGCCTGCAGGACAAGGACGCGATCGCCAACTACCTGCGCACCAGCGCAGCCAAGGGCGAGAACGTGCTGTTCGGCTTCGGTCCGGAAGCGGACTTCAAGAATTCCAGCATGAATCTGGCCTACGCCAGCCAGGGCGGCCTGGGCCTGCCGGACACCACCTACTACACCGACGCCAAGAACGCCGACAAGCTCAAGGCCTACCAGGCCCACGTGGCCAAGGTGCTGGAACTGGCCGGCGTGGCGACCGCCGATGCTGAAAAGCAGGCTGCCGACGTGGTCAAGTTCGAAACCCGCCTGGCCAAGGCGTCCAAGTCCAGCGTCGAGCTGTCGCGCGATGTCTCGCTGTTCTACAACCCGGTCACCGTGGCCGATGCGGACAAGCTGACCCCGAACTTCAGCTGGAGCGAGTTCTTCAAGGCCCAGGGCATCGCCACGCCGGAGAAATTCTCGCTGGCCATGCCGAGCTTCCACCAGGAAGTGAGCAAGGCGCTGGGTGATACCGATCCGTCGGTGTGGCGCGCCTACCTGCGCTTCCACACCGTGGACGGCGCCTCGCCGTACCTGGCCGATGCGTTCGTCAACGAGAGCTACAACTTCTACGGCAAGACCCTCAACGGCCAGAAGGAGCAGAAGCCGCGCTGGAAGCGCGTGCTGGGCACCATCGAGAACGATGCCGGCGATGCCTTCGGCCAGCTGTACGTCAAGGTCGCCTTCTCGCCGGAAGCCAAGGCGAAGATGGAAGAACTGGTCAAGAACCTGGCCGCCGCGCTCAAGGAGCGCATCCAGGGCCTGACCTGGATGAGCGACGAGACCAAGGCCAAGGCGATCGCCAAGTGGGAAACCTTCACCCCGAAGATCGGCTACCCGGACAAGTGGCGTGACTGGAGCGGCCTGACCACCGGTCGCGACAGCTACCTGGGCAACGTCCGTGCGGCCAATGCGTTCAACTACAAGTTCGCGCTGTCCAAGATCGGCCAGCCGGTGGACAAGACCGAGTGGGGCATGACCCCGCAGACGGTGAATGCCTACTACAACCCGCTGCAGAACGAGATCGTGTTCCCGGCCGCCATCCTGCAGCCGCCGTTCTTCGATCCGAAGGCCGATGACGCGCTGAACTACGGCGGCATCGGTGCGGTGATCGGCCACGAAATGACCCACGGTTACGACGACCAGGGCAGCCGCTTCGGGCCGACCGGCAACTTCGAGAACTGGTGGACCGATGCCGACACCAAGAACTTCAGCGGCCTGACCGGCAAGCTGATCAAGCAGTTCGACGGATACAAGGTGGACGGCCAGGCGGTCAACGGCAAGCTGACCCTGGGCGAGAACATCGCCGATCTGGGTGGTCTGGCGACCGCCTACGACGCCCTGCAGAAGGCCTCGGCCGGCAAGGAAGACCCGAAGGTCGACGGCTTCACCCGCGACCAGCGCTTCTTCTTCAACTGGGCCACCGTGTGGCGCACCAAGTACACCCCGGAGAACATGAAGGTCCGTCTGGCGACCGACCCGCATGCCCCGGCGCAGTTCCGTGCGATGGGTGCCCCGTCGAACCTGCCGACCTTCGCCGCTGCGTTCCAGTGCAAGGCCGGCTCGCCGATGGTGCGCGCAGGCGACCAGCAGGTCGTGATCTGGTAAGCCATCGCGCCCCGGCGTGATGTGATCCATGCAGAGGCCCGGGATTTTCCCGGGCCTTTGTTTTTTGGGTGCGCGCTGCCATCACGCTCGTTTCGCTTTGCTTGGTACACTCGCGCGATCTCATCCCCGCTGGATTCGCTTTACATGTCCAACCTCCGTCCGCTCGCCATTGCCCTGGGCCTGAGCCTGGCCTCCCTGGTCATCGCACACGATGCGCATGCCGCGCCGAAGAAGAAGGCCGCCGCCCGCGCGCCGGCCGTCAGCGCGCAGTGCAGCGACTTCTACGAGGCCACCAATGCGACCTGGTTGAAGGCCAACCCGGTACCGCAGACCGGCGCCACCACCGCGCTGGGCCAGCTCGCCGACCGCACCCGCCAGCAGCAGCGTGAACTGCTGGATGCGGCGATGACCGCACCGCAGGGCAACGTGCAGAAGCTGCTCGGCGACTTCTGGGCCAGCGGCCTGGACGAAGCGGCGGTGGAAGCCGACGGCTCCAACCCGATCGCCCCGCTGCTGACCCGCATCAACGCGATCAAGAAGGCCAAGGACGTGCCGGCCTCGATCGCCGCGCTGCACCAGGTCGGTATCCCGGTCGCCTTCAACTTCGCGCCGGACGTGGACCTGAAGGCGCTGGACCGCCACATCGGCTACTTCATGCAGGGGGGCATGGGCCTGCCGGACCCGGCGTTCTACACCCGCACCGATGCCGACACCGTCGCGCTGATGGGGCGCTACCGCAATTACGTCAAGCAGGTGCTGGCCCTGACCGGCACCCCGGCCGACAAGCTCGATGCCGAGTCGCAGTCGGTGATCGCGCTGGAAACCGAACTGGCGCGCAACGCGCAGTCGCTGGCCGGCATCAACAACCCGTTCAACAACTACGCGCCGATCTCCACCAAGGAGCTCAACAGCCGCTATCGCAACCTGCAGCTGGAGGCCTTCCTGAAGGCACAGGGCGTCAACGACGACCTGGTCTCGCTGGCCGATCCGGCGCTGTTCAAGCAGCTCGACGGCATGGTCACGCGGATCAAGCCGGAGCAGTGGAAGGTCTACCTGCGCTGGCGCGTGGGTGACGCCATGGCACCGTACCTGTCCAAGGCCTACCGCGACGCCGAGTTCGAATTCCGCGGCCGCGTGATCCGTGGCCAGACCCTGCCGCCGGCGCGCTGGGAGCAGGTGCTGGATGCGATCAACGTCGCTGCCGGTCCGATGGTCGGCCGTGAGTACGCGGCCAAGCATCTGTCCGCCGACGACCGTCGCAAGGCCGCCCTGGTCGTGGACAAGATCCGCGAAGTGCAGATCGACGCGGTCAAGCGCAGCACCTGGATGAGCGATGAAGCCAAGACCGAAGCGCAGGCCAAGCTGGCCGCACTGAAGATCGAGATCGGCACTCCGCTGCGCGATCTGGATTACACCGTGCAGCCGATGGGCCGTGGCAGCTTCGGCGGCAACATGCTGATCGCGTCCACCTGGCGCCACCGCGAAGAAATGAAGCGCATCGGCAAGGGCAACGCCGACCGCCGCTGGGACGTGCTGCCGCAGCAGCCGGCGCTGGCGTATGACATCGCGCAGAACCGCCTGATCGTCACCGCCGCCGTGCTGCAGGGCCCGGTGTTCAACGCCAAGGGCGATACCGCCGAGCTGTTCGGCAGCTACGGCGCGCTGGTCGCCCACGAGCTGACCCGTGCGATCGACGCCAAGGGCGCGCTGGTCGATGCCAAGGGCGAACTGCGCAGCTGGTGGACCCCGGCCGACAAGACCGCCTGGACCCTGTTCGGCAACCGCGTCGCCGCGCAGTACAGCGGCTACGACTACCCGGGCGTCAAGGGTGCGAAGGTCAACGGCGAACTCACCCGCGAAGAGAACCTGGCCGATCTGGCCGGCCTCGAACTGGCGTGGGAGGCTTACAAGGCCGTCGAACCGGCTGCCAAGCCGGCCGCCCAGCAGGGCTTCTTCCGCGCCTGGGCCAGCCTGTGGCCGCAGCAGTTGTCGCCGAACGTCGCCGCCCAGCGCGTGACCTCCGACATCCTGGCCCCGGGCCGCTGGCGCACCAACGGCCCGCTGTCCAACCTGCCGTCCTTCGGCGCGACCTTCACCTGCAAGCCGGGCCAGCCGATGCAGCGCGTGGACAACGACCAGATCAAGGTCTGGCGCTGAGTCCTGCACCCTGGTCAACGAAAAAGGGCGCCCACGGGGCGCCCTTTTTTTTAATGGGGACGGAGGTGGTTATTAACCACCTCCGTCCCTGTTATTTGATGCTGCGCAGGTGGTTGGGGCGCTTCGGAGGTCCCGGTGGACGCCGGTTGTTGAACGGCGGTTGGCCGCGCCAGTAGCGGATCAACAGCCAGCCGAACAGCATGCCGCCCAGGTGGGCGAAGTGGGCCACGCCCGGCTGCCAGCCGGTGGCGCCCAGCATCAGTTCCATCGCGCCGAAGACGATCACGAAGGTACGTGCCTTCATCGGGATCGGCGGGAACAGCAGCATCACCCGCTGGTTGGGGAACAGCATGCCGTAGGCCAGCAACAGGCCGAACACGCCACCGGAAGCGCCCAGCACCGTGGCCGGGTCGGCCAGCATCATGCCGACCAGCAGCTGGCACAAGCCGGCACCGGCCACGCACACCAGGTAATAGGTCAGGAAGCGCTTTTCGCCCCAGGTCTGTTCCAGCGGCGCACCGAACATGAAGAGCGCGAGCATGTTGAAGAACAGATGGCCGAAGCTGCCATGCAGGAAGCCATAGGTGAGCAGCTGCCAGGGCTGGAAGTTGCCGCCGGGCGAGAACGGATCGAAACCGCCTCCCAGGGGTTGCAGCATGAAGGGCTCGAACGTGGCATTGCCGAGCAGGAACGGCTGCTGCAGCAGGAACAGCAGGGCGTTGGCGATCAACAACGCTTTGGTGACGGTAGGCAGTCGCGGAAACATGGGGGCATCCTTTGGAACTGCGTCCATCATAGCCGCAGCACCCGGCCGCACGCTGCGCGCCAGCGCGCCCTGTTCAACGCCCAGGCAGCGTCAGCCCGGCCCCCACAGGGCGGCATCCAGATCGTCCGCGCCGGCCACCGGCATGCCCTTGACCCGCCCCCGCTCGATCGCCACGCCCTCGGCGCGCAGCCGCTGGCTCTGTTCCTTCCAGCCGGCCGAGCCTTCCGGCATCGCGATGCGCCCATCCGAGCGCAGCACGCGGTGCCACGGCAGCTCCGGGTCATCATTCATGCCAAGCACGCGCGCGGTCAGCCGCGCCCTGCCCGGCAGCCCCGCCTTGGCCGCGACCTGGCCGTACCCCATCACCTGCCCGCGCGGGATCGCGCGGATCACCGCCAGGATGCGCGCACGCGCCTGTGCCGCCGGGTCATCGCCGATCGCGGCCGCATTCACGCGCGGACCCGGCTGACCAGCAGCACGCCGAGCAGGACCAGCGCCGTGCCGAGGATCTGCCACGGCCCCATGGGTTCGTCGAGCAGCCATAGACTCATCACGATGGTGGAGACTGGACCGAGCATACCCACCTGCGCGGCCAGCGACGAGCCGATCCGCTTCACCGCGAGCATGATCGCCATCACCGGCAGGACCGTGCACACCGTCGCGTTGATCAGGGAGAGCCAGTACACCGGCACCGGTGCCTGGCCCAGCGCCGACATCGGATGCAGCACCGCGAAGTGCAGCACGCACAGCACGCAGGCCACGCAGCTGGCATAGGCGGTCAGCCGGATCGCACCGATCCGCGCCACCACCTGGCCACTGCCGAACAGGTACAGCGCATAGCTCAGCGCACTGGCGAACACCAGCGCGCTGCCCAGCACGATGCGCCCGCCTTCCAGCTTCAGGTCATGGCCGAAGGCGAGCAGTACGCCGAGATAGCTCAGCACCAGTGCGGCCACCTGCCAGCGACCGGGGCGCTTTTTCAGCAGCACCAGGCTGATCAGCAGGACCAGCGTCGGGTTCAAGTACAGGATCAGCCGTTCCAGCGTGACGCTGATGTACTGCAGGCCCTGGAAGTCCAGCAGGCTGGACAGGTAATAGCCGGTGAAACCCAGCCACACCACCCGCCCGCGATCGCCCCATGACAACGCCGGCGCGCGCCGCGCGGACCAGACGGCCAGCAGGGCGAACAGCGGGAAGGCCATCAACATCCGCAGCGCCAGCAGCGTGGTGGCATCCACGCCATGCCGATACGCCAGCTTGACGATGACCGCCTTGCCCGAGGCGGCAATGGCGCCGATCGCGGCCAAGGCGATGCCGCCGGCGGCGATGCGGCTGGAGGACGTGGGCAGCGGGGAAACGGGTGAAGACATCAGGACGGCGGACAGCCGCACGGAGGCGGCTGGGCAGCGGGGGAACTGGAATTGTCGCATGCTCGACACCCACGGATACCAGGCGGGTGGAGCAGCCCCCTTGAGTCAAGGGGGCGCGCCGACAGGCGCGGGGATGTGGGTGATGGTGAGGCGGGGCCCAAGGTTTGCATCGCAAACCTTGGGAGCGGTGCGCGAATGCGCGTTGCTACCGCATCAGAACGACTTCTTCCGCCGAGGTCGGATGGATCGCCACCGTGTCGTCGAACTGGGCCTTGGTCACGCCCATCTTCACCGCCAGCGCGAACCCCTGCAGGATTTCATCCGCGGCCTCACCGAGCAGGTGCACACCGACCACCCGCTCCTCTTCGCCCACGCAGACCAGTTTGAACAGGCTGCGCTGGGTGCCATCGGCCAGCGCCTGCAGCATCGGGCGGAAGTTGCTGCGGTACACGCGGACGTCGCCGTACCTCGCGCAGGCCTCTTCTTCGCTCAGCCCCACCGCGCCCAGCGCCGGGTGCGAGAACACCACGCTGGCGACGTTCTCATAGTCCATCTTCGCCTGCGGCTGGCCGCCGAACAGGCGGTCCATCAGCTTGCGCGCCGCGGCGATCGCGACCGGGGTCAGGCCCACCTTCCCGGCGATATCGCCCACGGCATGAATGCTCGGCACCGCGGTGGTCTGCCACTCGTCGACCTCCACCTCGCCCTTGTCACCCACCACCACGCCCACCGCTTCCAGCCCCAGATCGGCACTGTTGCCGCGTCGGCCGGTGGCGAAGAACAGCGCATCGAAGTGACCATCGGCGGGCCCATCATGGCCGAGCGCGACCACGGCCTCGCCGTCACGCTGCAGCTCGCGCAGGCGATAGCCGAAGTGGACCTGCACGCCCTGATGCCGCAGATTTTCGGCAAGCTGCGCGGTCAGTTCGGCATCGAAACGCTCCAGCAGGCGCTCACCCCGCACCAGCAGGGTCACGCGGCTGCCCAGCGCCTGCAGCAGCCCGGCCAGTTCCACCGCGATGTAGCCGCCGCCGACGATCGCGACCCGCTCCGGCGCGCTGCACAGGTTGAAGAAATCATCGGAGACCAGCCCCAGTCCGGCACCGGGAATATCGGGGCGCTGCGGATGTGCGCCGGTCGCGATCAGGAGGTGCGCGGCACTGATGCGCACGCCATCGCTGCATTCCACCGTGTGCGCATCCACCAGCCGACCGCGGCGCGGCACGCGCACCACCTTGTTTTCGTCCAAGCGCTTGAGATAGCTGGCATGGATATTGGCGATGTAGGCCTGGCGATGCACCACCAGTTCCCTCCAGTCCAGCGACGGGCGCACCGGCACGTCGAAGCCCATCGCCGCGGCCAGGCCGATCCGCCCGGACAGATCGGCGGCCAGCCACATCGCCTTCTTCGGCACGCAGCCGACGTTGACGCAGGTGCCGCCGAGTTCACCCGGCTCCAGCATCGCCACCCGCTGGCCGTGCTGCGCCGCGCGGAAGGCCGCGGCCAGGCCGCCGGAACCACCGCCCAGCACGATCAGGTCATAGTCGTATTGCGTCGTCATTGGCATCGCTCAACTCGGTAAGGGGCAGGATCGAACGCCGGCGTGCGGTCGTTGATCAGGTCTGCCATCAACGGGCCGGTGCCGACGCTCATGCGCATCTCCAGCATGCCACGACCGGCCGCGATCCAGACGTGAGGGGAGGTGGCGCCGCCGTGTCAGGCCCGGCGCAGCGGCGGCCACTGCAGATAGGTCATCGCGCGCCAGATCCACTCCAGCGGCCCGAAGCGGAAATACCGCAGCCACGCATGGCTGATGGCGACCTGCACGGCGAACAGTGCCAGCGCGAACGGGATCTGCCACAGCCGCGGCATCGTCTCGAACGCCCCCAGTCCGTAGCCGTAGAACACCCAGGTGCAGACCAGCGACTGGCCGATGTAATGGGTCAGCGCCATCCGCCCCATCGGTGCCAGCACCTGCAGGCGCGCGCGCCCGTGCACGATCCAGGCCAGATACCCCAGGCACATCAGCAGCCCGGCCAGCGCACTGATCGCATAGGCGACGCCGCCGGCCAGATCGAGTGTGCCGGGCGCCTGGTAGGGGTGCCAGACCGCACTGCCCAGCATCAGTACCAGACCGCTCGGCAGCGCAACCCAGCGCAGCCGTGCATACAGCCGCGCGAAACGCTCCGGCTCGGCCAGCGCACCACTGCGGGCGAACCAGCTGCCGATCAGGAACATGCCCAGCACTTCCAGGCCGATGACGAAGATCCCGGACAACATCGCGCCCAGATCATGCAGGCGCTGACCCACGGCCTGCGCCCAGCTGCCATGCGCATACGCCTGACGCTGCAGTTCGATCGTCTGTTCGGCCTGTGCGATGGCTTCGCGCAGCGGCGCCTGGGTATGCTCCATGCTGGCCATCCAGCTCATCAAGGCGCCCAGCACCATCACCAGGGCGGCCGCGCCCAGATAGCTGATCGCGCCCATCGCCGGCAGCCAGCTGCGCGGCGCCTCGCGACAGGCCAGCAACAGCACTGAGATCAACGCATAGATGACCAGGATGTCGCCGGACCACACCAGCAGCGCGTGGCACAGGCCGATCAGCAGCAGCGCCGCACTGCGGCGCAGATAGAACGGTGCGAACGCGCGGCCGGCGAGGTCGGCGCGCTGCGCCATCACCGAGAAGCCCGCGCCGAACAGCAGCGAGAACAGGGTGAAGAACTTGCCCTGGACCAGCACGTAGATGGCCGCGTCGGCCCAGTAGTCGGCGCCCTGCCAATGCGGATCGATGCCGGTGAACGACAGGTCCAGCGGACTGCTGAACGCCTCCATGTTCATCAGCAGGATGCCCAGCAGCGCGAACCCGCGCAGGATGTCGATGACGGCGATGCGCTCGTGGGCGCCCACCGGCTGCAAAGGAGAAGAAGCTGCGTTCACAGGCAATCCGCTGACCAGGTCCACCATTATGCCGCGCGCGCGCGGGCCTGCCGCACAAACGAAAACGGCCCGCCGAAGCGGGCCGTCGGATCAACGAAGGGTCACCGCACTCAGTGCTGGTGGCCGCCGTCGCCGTGCACGTGGCCGTGCTCGATTTCTTCCTTGCTGGCTTCGCGGACGTCAACGATCTCGACGTTGAAGTGCAGGTCCTTGCCGGCCATCGGATGGTTGAGGTCGACGTCGACCACGCTCATGCCGACCTTCTCGACGGTGACCGCACGCGGGCCGAAGTTGGTCTGCAGCACGACCTGCTGGCCCGGGACCAGCTTGCTGGTGCCGAAGTGCTTCTTGGGCACGCGCTGGGTCAGGCCGTCGCGGCGCTCGCCGTAGGCGTCGGTCGCCTTGACGTCCACCTCGAAGGTGGCGCCGGCTTCCTTGTCCATCATGGCGTTTTCCAGGCCCGGGATGATGTTGCCGTGGCCGATCAGGATCGCCAGCGGATCACGGTCCCTGGAGCTCTCGATCGGCTCCTGGCCCTGCTCGGCGACGGTGTAATGGAAACGGACGACGCGGTCTTTTTCGATCTTCATGCGCAACTCTGGTCTGGAGACTGCCGAGGGCAGACGGGTGAGGCGGGTTGTGGCCTGCCGGATACGCCGCCATCATGACGGCCTTCTAAGGTCGCGCATTATCCGGACAACATGCACATGACGCCAGTTTCGCGCCTGACCCGCCTGCCCGGCCACCTGGCCCTGCTGACGATCATCGCCCTGCTGAGCGCCTGTGGCGGCGGCAAGACCACCCGCCCGGCCGCGCCGCCCGCCTCGACCCAGGTCTGGCCCAGCGTGGCCCCGAACGATCCGCAGGCCGCCAACGCCGTGCTGATGCGCGCGATCGGCCTGGTCGGCACGCCCTACCGCTACGGCGGCAACACTCCCGAATCCGGTTTCGACTGCAGCGGCCTGGTTGCGTACGTGTACCGCGAGATGCTCGACCTGCGCCTGCCGCGCACCTCGCGCGATCTGGCCGCCGTGCAGGGGCCGAAGATCGATCCCAAGCGCCTGGCGCCCGGCGATCTGGTGTTTTTCGGCAACAAGGGCAACGTCTTCCATGTCGGCATCTATGTCGGGGAAGGCCGCTTCGTGCACGCCCCCAGCACCGGCGGCACGGTCCGGCTGGACTCGCTCGGCGGGCCCTATTGGAAGGACCACTACACGGGAGCGAAACGCGTCCTTAACTAAGCTGAACAGGGGTAAGGTCCAAATTTGTGACCGACATCACGCAGTTGTAAACGAAAAATTAACGGAATTTGTACCTAATCACCGCGCTTACACGGCATCATCACCCATCGTTTTTATTCAGTGACCGCCGCGTGACGACAGACGACCTGACGTGCAAAGGCCAGACCGCCGCAACCCGGCGACGCGCCCGACCTGCTTTCTTCGCTGCAGCACTCTGCCTGGCCAGCCTTCCGGCCTGGGCGCAGTCCGCACCGACGACCGCTCCCGAGGTTGCTGCATCCCCCGTCACTGTCACCCCTGATTCTTCCGCGCCGGCCAAGCCCAAGGCTGATGCGCCGGCCCGCAGCAAGGCCGATGCCGCTGCCAGCGCCACCCTCGCCGCCCTGCTTCCGCACCTGGCGGCCAACGACACCATCCCGCTCATGGACCGCTCGGCGATGTTCGCCGGCGATCTGAGCCGCCTGCTCGCCAATTACGACGCCAGCACCGGCGCCACTGCCGTGGTCGGCGACGCCGCCGACAATGGCAAGGTCCAGTCGCTGCTGCGCCGTGCGATGACCCTGCTCGGCACGCCGTACCGCTGGGGCGGCACCTCGCCGGACAGCGGTTTCGACTGCAGTGGCCTGGTCGGCTATGTGTTCCGGACCGCGCTGGGCGTCGAACTGCCGCGCGTTTCCCGCGAGATGGCCCATGACGGCGCTGCCGAACTGATCAATGACCGCAACGCGCTGGCGGCCGGCGACCTGGTGTTCTTCGGCCGCAAGGGCCGGGTCGACCACGTCGGCATCTATGTCGGCGAAGGCCGCTTCCTGCATGCCCCGAGCACCGGCAAGGACGTCCGCGTCGACAGCCTGGTCAGCGGCTACTGGGGCGGCAAGTTCATGCAGGCCCGCCGCGTCGACCTCTGACACGCCCTGCTGAACCGCCTGGTCGAAGGCCGCTGCCCTGCAGCGGCCTTTTTCGTTGGGCGAGCGCCACTGGCCGCTGACCGGCCCAACCCGCGTTCCCTTCTCTGTCACCGCCGTTTTCCCGGCCGGTGACGCGCCCGGCGCTTGCGCACCGTGGCGGGGGACGGACCCGGACGTGGGGCGGCACGTCCGTGGCAACCGATCAGGCAGCAGACACCGCCCGCGATCCTCGTCGACAAGGTGACGCATGGCGGCTGTCCCCGATTTTCCTGCCCGGTGTGTGATCTGGTTTGGGCACCCCCTCACGCTTGAACGGGCGACCCTCGCTGCGGCCGGTTGGCAGGTCCGCGGCGTGGCCCCCGAACAGTGCGCCGGCATCGGCATGCGCGGCAGCGACCAAGTCGTGGGCCTGCTGGACCTGCGCACCGCGGTCCCGGCCAACCTGGCCCATCTCCAGCAGTTGCTGGTCGACCACCGCCACATGAGCCTGCTGGCCCTGTTGCCGGCCGCGCCCCTGCGCGCCTCACCGGTGCTGGATGCGCTGCTCGCTGCCTGCGTGGATACCTACACCGCGCCGATCGACCTGCCGCGGGTCGTGCAGCGGCTGCAGCAGCTGGCCGGCGCGGAACCGCTGCCCGTCAAACATGGCCCGCAGTCCCTGATCGGCGACAGCGCCGTGCTGCAGGTGACCCGCGCGGCGATCCGCAAATACGCGCCGGTGGACCTGCCGGTGCTGATCACCGGCGAAACCGGCACCGGCAAGGAACTGGCCGCCCAGGCGCTGCATGCGCTGTCGGCACGCCACGCGCGCCCGTTCCTGGCGGTGAACTGCGGCGCCATCCCGGCCGCGCTGGTCCAGTCCGAGCTGTTCGGCCACGAGCGGGGCGCTTTCACCGGTGCGGCGACGCGACGCCTGGGCCTGTTCGAATCGGCCACTGGCGGCACCGTGTTCCTCGACGAAATCGGCGACCTGCCGCTGGATGCGCAGACCAACCTGCTGCGCGTACTGCAGGAGGGGACGGTCGAGCGCGTCGGCAGCAATCGGCCCCTGGAGGTGGACGTGCGCGTGCTCGCCGCCACCCACGTGGATCTCGAGAAGGCGGTCGAACAGGGCCACTTCCGTCGCGACCTGTTCTACCGGCTCAATGTGCTGCGCCTGCCCCTGCCGCCCCTGCGCGAGCGCGGCAGCGACATCGCGCTGCTGGCCCACCACTTTCTCGCCAGCTTCCGGCACCGGCACGTCACCCGTGCGCGCGGTTTCACCGCCGAGGCGATCCAGGCGCTGGAGTGCTTCGCCTGGCCGGGCAATGTGCGCGAGCTGCTCAACCGCGTGCAGCGTGCGGCGATCGTCAGCGATGCCGAGCTGATCAGCGCGGCGGACCTGGAGCTGAGCCAACCGCTGCTGCCCACCGCCGAGCGTGGCCTGCAGGGTGCAAAGCAGGTGGCCGAACGCGAGACCCTGCTGCATGCGCTGCGCCAGAACGATTTCAACATCACCGCCTGCGCCCGCCACATGCAGGTCTCGCGGGTGACGGTCTATCGCCTCTGCCGCAAGCACCAGCTCGCGCTGCCCGAACTGCGCTGACGCCGACCGTACAGCGTGTGAGCAGTCGCGCTTACAAGCTGTACGGCACTTTGAAGGCCAGGGTGAAGTCCGGTGCGTCCGGGGTCAGGCCGATGCCGAGCAGGCTCACCAGGGTGGTCTTCTGGTTGAGGGCATAGGTGATGCCCAGGTTGAGCGTGCCCGCGTTGGCATCGCTGCCGATCACCTTGAGCCACTGGCCGTTCTTGTAGCGCGTGGAGGCGCGCGCGCTCAGCTTGTCGCTGAAGGAGATGCTCAGGCTGGTGCGCTCGTTGAACGCGAAGGCCACGCCGGCACCGAAGTAGTACGAGCCACCGAGCTTCACGTCGCCCGGGTTGGTGGTGTCCGGGTTGGCGTCGATGTCGTCGAAACTGCGCGGGAAGGAATGGATGTAGCCGATGTTGGCGAACAGGATCGCCGGATCGGCGGTCTTCACCGCAGAAAGCCCGACGTTGGCCTGCCACACCCCATTGCCGGTGGGTTGCTGCTCGGGCACCGCGAAACGGATGAAGTCATCGTCGTCGCGCTCGAGCACCTTCCAGTCCAGCCCATACGGCGCGCGCCCTGTGGGCGCGGTCGCGCCCACGGTCAGCACGGTTTCCGGCAACCGCCCACGTTCGGCGAACAGCCGGTAGTTGGCGCTCACGCCCACATCCCCGATGCCGTTGCCGGTGGTTTCTTCCTGCGCGATCGCCGCGGCCGAACCGCCGGCGCCGCCCTTCTGGAACACGGTCTTGCGCGCCAGGTAGGGGACGTCCAGGTTCAAGGTCAGGCGTGGGCTGACACCCCAGCGCGCGGCCAGGTTGTAGGTCAGCGTGTCCGACTCGACGTTCTCGATGGCGATGTTGCCCAGGAAGATCGCATCCAGCGCCAGGAAGCCGTTGAGGCTGAGCTGCTTACGGTCGTAGCGGGCGTAGGAGAGGCTGTTTTCCAGCGTGAAGCGGCGACTGAAGAGCGCAGCCTGCTGCTGCTTGACGTCATCCACGCTGCGCCGCGATTCCTGCTTGGCCTGCTGCGCTTCGGCCGCCGAGCTGGCATAGCCGTCGGCGCTGGCCGGTACCGCGGGCGTGCCGGCCGGCAGTGCCTGTTGGGGTGGAGGTGCGGCACCCGCGACCGGCGCGGTCTTGCCGGTCAGTCGTGCCTGCATGGCCTGCACCTGCATGTCCAGTTCGCGCAGGCGTCGTACTTCCTGCGCGTAGTTGGCCTTGAGACTTTCCAGCTGCGCCATCAGCGCCTTGACGTCGGCCGCGTCATTCGGCGCAGGTTGCTGCGCCTGTGCATGGGCGGACGCAGCCGCCATGAGTGCCAGCGCCGCCAGCGCCAGCGGTGTTGCGCGGATCATCGTGTGCATTGCCTTGGCCCACCGTTGTGTTGACGCTCCCCCTGCCGTGCCGATGGATCACTGGCCCGGCCCCATGCCTACCCCGCGTACCAGCGTCATCGCCTGCGCCACGTTCTGGTTGAGCGGAACGTTGTTGGCGAGCGACTGCCGCACGAGGTCGATCTGCAGCCGGTTGGTGACCGACTGTCCATCACTGCCCAATGCGATGCTCTGGCCGACGCTGCCGTTGCGGATCCACTGCTGGACCGCACCAACACCCTCGATCTGCAGCTGCACCCTGGCCGTGTTGCCTTCCAGCTGTGCCAACGCGCTGACACCGCCCTGCTGCACGCTGGCCAGGTGCGCGCCTTCGCCGGTGGGCGTGGGTGCGGTGCCTTCGCGTACGGTCAACTGGGTGGCATTGCTGGCCAGGTTGCCGTCACCGGCGACCTGGATGCTCTGGCTCAGGCCGGCCACGTTCTGCAGGCCGCTGGACTCCACGCTGCGCCCGGGCGTCACCGGCAGCGGCGCATCGGCCGCGGTCACGCTCACGCTTGGTGCGAAGCTGATCTTCGGTGTGCTGCCGCCGTGGCTGAAGTCCATGCCCAGCTTCAGCGCGCTCTGCGCCGACTGCCCGCCGGCGGTCTGCCACTGCGAGACCATGGTGACGCCGAACCACGCCACGGTGTTGCCACCGACGGTGTAGCGGCCACGCATGAGGTTCAATTCCGGATCGGGGATCTCGCTCAATCCCTTGCCGGGCCGGCTGTCGTCGGCGTGCGCCGGCGCGGTGCCCAGCAGCGCGAGCAACACGATGCCGGGCGTCCAGGTTGCGATGTTCATGATGCCTCCTTAAAACAGATCGGCATGGGTGAATCCGAAGTCGACCAGTTCGGCATCGGTGATCGGTCCCTGCCTGGCATACAGCGAACGGGCACTCGGCCGTTCACCGGGCTGCAGCAGTACCGTGTTGCGATCGAAGTCACTGCCGATCACGACAAACACGGCGCGCGACGGCCACGCCTGGAGAAATTCGCTGACGGGAATGCTGCGGTTGCCCAGGATCGGGTCGGCTACATCCACCACATCGCCACGGACCTGTTTGAGGACCACGAAATGGCGGAAGCCCCGCACATCCATCAGCACCAGCCCGGGCACGCGCAGTGAGCGCAGGCGCTCTTCGTTGACGCGGTAGCCGCGGCCGCGCATGCCCATCGATTCGACGTAACGCTTGATGTCCAGCAGCGAGAAACCGCGCTGGTGGACCAGTTGTGGATCCGAAACCCCCATCATCCCTTCGATCACCGTGCCCTCATCCCCCTCCAGGTGGTAGGCGTAGCGCAGGATCGTGGCCAGGGCAGCCGCGCCACAGCTGTAATCGGTGTGTTGCCTCACCACGTTGCGGAAGCGCCGTTCCTGCATGCTTTCCACGCGCTGGGTGAGCACCGCCCCGTTGGGCAGCACGCCACTGAAGCCGACATCGCCGGCACGCACGAGACCCATCGGCATCATCAGCATCGACAGTGCCCAGGCCAGCATCCAGGTGCGCATTCGGGTGGACATCGTGTACTCCGGCTCAGGAAGGAGCCCCTGCCCCAAGGGGGAGAAGGGACAGGGGCTCCCGGGGAGCCCGGTCATTGGCGGATGACCGGGTTTGTTGCGCTCAACGCGTACTGCTTGCGAAAACGGACAGACTTACTGTTCCGGACCGCCGCCACCGCCGCCGCCAGTGGAGGGCTGCGCAACCGCCAGGGCCAGACTGTTGGCCTGCAGGTTGCCGGTACCGGAGGCCACGTTCACCCCGATGTTGCCGGAGGCGCCGGAGAACGCACTGCCGGACAACGCCGCGGTGTTGGTCGCATCCACGTTCACCCAGCGGGTGGTGGACACGGTGCCGCTCAGGCTCGCGTAGAGGTCGGCCACGCCCAGTTCCACGAACTGGCTGGTGCCGCGCTCATCGGTGTCGAACGCAATGCCGCCCACGCCCGGACGATTCGGGTTGGCGGTGGCATTCTGGATATCGCTATCCATGTCGATATGACCGGTTTCGCTGCCGCTCGGATGGTCCAGCGCGCCGCTCCAGGTATCCAGGTAGTAATTGTCTTTCTGGTAGGCACTACCCGTGCCGCTGTAACGACCCGCACCGACGGCCAGGGTGGCACCGGCGACGCGACCACTCAGGTTCACGTCCACGGTGTCGGTCATCGACTGCAGGTAGCCGGCGTTGCTGACCGTGTTGCCCGACGAGACCTGGTTGGAGCTGATGCTCGAGGTCGCATAGGCGCTGGTGGCCACCGACGCGGCGAGCGCATTCTTCTGCTCGTTGTTGTTGCCGGAGGCGACGTTGGCGCCGATGTTGCCGGACGCGCCGCTGAAGGCGTTGCCACCCAGGCCCGCGGCGTTGGTTACGCCGGAGTTGAGGGTGGTGTTGCCACCGCCGAACTGGTTGACGAAGACTTCCGCATCGGCCATGCCGAAGCTGAAGGACGCGTCGGCCGCGGACAGCGAAGCAGCGTTGTCCTGCGCGTTGTTGTCACCGGCGGCGACGTTGAAGCCCAGGTTGCCGGAGGCATCGGCACCGACGTCGTCGGCGATCGAGGCGCTGTTGGTCACCAGGCTGTTGCCAGCCAGGTTGTTGGTGACGGACTGGCGGTTGTCGATGACGGCGATGGCGGCCGAGTCGATATCGATCGAGCCGGTGATTTCCGGATCACCCGAGAAGCGGATGTCCGAGCTCAGGCGCAGGTCTTTTTCGATGTTGACGTCAACGCCGTGGTTGTTCTTTTCCTGGCGTTCGTCGGCCTGGATGTTGCTGGTCTTGTTGACGTTCTCGGTGACGTTGCGATTACTGGTCACGTCGCGGTTGCTGGTGACGTTGGTGTTGCTCGTCACGTTGTCGTTGATGGTGGTGTTGGTGGTGCTGTTGTTGTTGCGGGTGTTGTTCCAGGTCCGGTTCCAGGTACGCGAATCGGTGTTGGTGTTCGTATTGGTTTCGGTGTTGGTATCGGTGTTGGTGTTGGTGCGCGTTTCAGCCACGTTGTGCAGGTGGTTGATGTTGGCGCTCTGGTTCTGGTTGTCGCGGTCATTGCCCCAGCCATTGGCGCCGGCGGAGGCGGATGCGGCGGCAACGGCGATGGCCAGTACGGTCCGTTTCATGTTGGTGTTCATGGTGCCCTCTCTCTCATCACAGACAATCGGGTGGATGTGACTACTCACGGGGTGGACTGCACCGAGATGCTCAGTTGGTTTGCGGTGGCGTTGCCGGATCCCGCGATCTGATTGAGTTGCAGGACGCCGTCGAATCCCTGCAGCGCGGAGGCTTCGACCGCCACCCTGCGAGTTCCGGCCGACCGACCGCTGTTGACGGCCCCCTGCCCCCCTGCTGACGCGAGCGCGCCCGACGCGGCCAAGGCCTCGTCGTTCGTTTCGCGTATGCCCTGTTGCGCCAGCGTGGCGGTGACGACGTTGAGCGTCGCGTTGCCGTTGCCGCTGGCCTGGTTGATCGATGCGACGCCGCTGGCGCCGTTCAGTGCCTGGCCACCGAGCGTGGCGCTGGCGTCCATGGCGGTGTCGCTGAGGCTGACGTTGTTGGACTGCTGCTGGCGCGCGTCCACGGTGATGTGGGCGTTGCGGCCGTTGGCGATGCCCATCAGGTTGGCCTGCTGGTTGAGATCACCGGCGGCCATGTTGACGGTGATGGCGCCATCGGCGCCGGCCAGGGTGCGGCCGTCGATGCGGCTCTGGTTGAGGTAGGAGAGCATCGCGGCGTAGTCATTGCTCTGCTGGGCGTGCACGGCCAGCGGCGCGAGCAGCAGGCAGCTGAGCAGGCTGGTGCGAAGGACGGTGTTCATTTGCCCGGCCCACCGGCAGGCTGGCCCAGCGGGAACTGCGCGAGTGCGCCGCGGACCTGGTCGCCGATGCCGCGCGTGGCGTTGCCGACCGCGCCCATGGGCCCGCCGATGGTGTTGCTGAACTGGCCGCTGGAGAGCATGCCGCTGTCGGTGGCTTTGCCCAGGGTGCTGTTGACGGTGTGGCCGGTGACGCGTTCGATCGTGGTGGCCCCGCGGGGAATGCCGGCCCCGGTATTGGAGCCGAGCGAGGCGTAGTCGTCGTCGCTGAGTTCGTCCATGCCGCTGGAGGTCCCCAGGGCCTGGCCGACTTCGCGCCGCGGTGAGGGATCGGCGATGAGGGCCATGCCCGGCGGTGCGGGGCGGTAGGCGGGACGTGCGGAGACGTCACGCAGGAGGACGATTTCGCCGGGCTGGGCTTTGACGCCCTGACGCGCGCCGGAGGCGTGGGCGGCGGCCGGCAGGATGAGTGCGGCGGCGAGCAGCCAGAGTGTGGTGTCTCGTGTGCGGTATGCGGCAACGCTGTCCATGGCGACCTCCGATTACATGCGGAGGGTTGGAGCAGCATTCGTGCCAAGTTCGGAACGCTAGTGTCTGCGGGGTTTCTGTGCGGTGCGTCTTATCCGCACGCAACATTGCTGTTACAGGGGCGTTGGCGTTGGAGCGGATGAATGGGTCGGTGCGGTGATCACGCGGCGCTGACAGGTAGACGCGGTGCGGGTGTATCACGGGTGTTACACCGGGTGATACAGGGGTTTACGGTGCGGATTCAGGGTGGTTGCCTGGCGCGCGCAACGCTTCAACTGTTCACTGGCGGGGGCGGCCGGTGTGTCGAGCGCTGGGCCTCGCTACGCTTGTCGGCGAATGTCCCCCGGTGCCGGCCTGCGGCCGTCCCCTCCTCCTTGATTTCGCCCACAAGCGCAGCGAGGCCCATCGTGTCCAGCCACTGGCGCCCCCCTCAGCAAGCACATGTTTGCAGTATGCCTACCACCGCGCACGAGCCCCGAAGAGGGGCCTGCCGGTCGCTTCGGGGCGTAACGCTCGCGGCGACCCCAAGCGGAAAAAAAAGACCGGCTCTCGCCGGTCTTTGGGTGCTGCGTTCGTGCCTGCATCAGGACGTTCGTTCTTCGCCTTCATCCACGCCGAGGTTGGTCGATGGGTTGTCGTAGACCGCGCGGTCGAGCAGGCCGGTTTCCTTGGCGACGATGACCGGGACCAGCATCTGGCCGGTGACGTTCGTCATCGTGCGCATCATGTCGAGGATGCGGTCGATGGCGTAGAGGTAGCCGATGGTTTCCAGCGGGAGGTTGGCGGCGCTGAGGACAACGGTCGCCATGACCACGGCGGTGCCGGGGACGCCGGCGGTGCCGAAGCTGCCCAGCACCGAGGCGATCAGTACGACGATGTACTGCTCGGGGGTCAGCGGGACGCCGGTGTACTGGGCGATGAAGACCGCGCACAGGGCGGGATAGATCGCGCCGCAGCCGTCCATCTTGATGCTGGCACCCAAGGGAACGGCGAAGGAGGCGTAGTCCTTGTTGACGCCGAGGTTGTGGGTGATTGAGCGCATCGCGGCAGGCATCGCGGCGAAGCTGGAGGAGCTGACGAAGGCGACCTGCATGCCGGGTGCGGCGCCGCGGAAGAATTTCAGCGGGTTCAGGCCGTGCATGAGCAGGAGGCTGCCGTAGACCACCACGATGTGCACGGCGCAGGCGATGTACAGGGCAAGGACGAAGTTGCCGAGCGGCAGCAGTTTCTCGAAGCCGTAGCTGCCGACCAGGCCGGCGATCAGGCCGAAGGTGCCCAGTGGGGTGATCTCCAGCACGAAGCGGGTCACCTGGATCATGATCTCGCTCATCTGCCCGGTCAGCTTGCGTGCTTCGCTGACCTTGTCGCCCAGCTTGACCATGGCAAAGCCGAGCAGGCCGGCGAAGAAGATCACCGGCAGGATCGAGCCACGGCCCGCGGCGAGGACGGTTTCACCGGCGGCATTGATACGGGTGCCGATGCCGGTCAACGCGTAGAACACGTTGGAGGGCACGACATCCATCAGCACCTTGATCACGCTGGGCACTTCGCGCGGGGTGTAGCTGTGGTCCATGCTCAGGCTGAGCGCGCCACTGCCGGGCTGCATGACGGTGCCGACAGCCAGGCCCACGCAGACCGCCAGCGCGGCGGTGATGATGAACCACAGGAAGGTGCGCCCGCCCAGGGCCGCGACGGACTTCTGCCCGTGCAGCGAGGAGATGGCGTTGATCACGGCGAAGAACACCAGCGGCACCGCGATCATCTTGATCAGGGTGACGTAGAGGTCGCCCAGGGGGCCGAACCAGGTTTCAGCCGCCGGCCCGAGCAGCCAGCCGGCCAGTGCGCCGAGGACGAAGCCGCCGAGGACCCGTTGCCAGAAGGGGATCCGCAGCCAGGCAGAGACCAGCTTCATGCGCGTTCCAGAGGTAATTTGACAGCTAGGCACCTTAGCCCAAGCGGGGCCCTGGAACGAGGCGCGCACGGAAAATCAGCGTGTCATCGGCGTGCCTTGCGGCGTTCTGCATAATGAACGCCCGTTTCACATGTGAGATTTTCCTGTCCATGTCCCGTTTCACGCCTCTGGTGGCCGCCGTCACCACCCTGCTGCTCGGCGCCTGCGCCAGTACCGCTCCCTCCTCCAGCGCCTCTGCCGGCGCGGTCCAGGTCGATGTGCCGGCCATTGCCCACCCCGCCGGGGAGACCCCGCAGTGGTGGTACCGCAGCGGCGCGGCACGTGCGGCCAGTACCGGGGCGATGGACGGCAAGGCCAGGAACGTCATCCTGTTCCTGGGGGATGGCATGAGCCTGACCACGGTGGCGGCGGCGCGCATCTTCGAAGGCCAGCGCAACGGCCACCCGGGCGAGGAAAACCTCCTGTCCTGGGAGCGCTTCCCGGCCACGGCGTTCAGCAAGACCTACAACACCGATTCGCAGACGCCGGATTCGGCGGGCACGATGACGGCGATCACCACCGGCGTGAAGACCCACATGGGCGCCATCGGCGTGAGCGCAGGCACCCGCAATGACTGCGCCGACAGCCTGGGCAAGGGGCTGCTGACCTGGCTGCAGCTGGCCGACAGCGCCGGCATGGCGACCGGCGTGGTCTCCACCGCGCGCCTGACCCATGCCACCCCGGCGGCGACCTATGCGCACTCGCCGGAGCGCAACTGGGAAAACGATACCGACGTGCCCGAGGAGGCCAAGGCCGCCGGCTGCCGCGATATCGCCCAGCAGTTGCTGTCGACCGCGCGCTTCGGACGCGGCCCGCTGGTCGCCCTCGGCGGCGGCCGCGGCGAGTTCACCACCGTGGAAGAACGCGATCCGGAATACGACGACAAGGTCGGCCAGCGCCTGGACGGGCGCAGCCTGGTGACCGAGTGGCAGCAGGCCCACCCGCAGGGTGCGTATGTCTGGAACGCCACGCAGCTGCAGGCCGCCGCGAACGCACCGGCGATCCTCGGCCTGTTCGAGCCGGACCACATGCGTTACGAGGCCGAGCGCAAGGACGATCCGGCCGGTGAGCCGAGCCTGGCCGAGCTGACCAAGGCGGCGATCGCCAACCTGTCGCGCCACCAGGAAGGCTATGTGCTGATGGTGGAAGGCGCGCGCATCGACCACGCCAATCACAGCGGCAATGCCTACCGCGCCCTGACCGACACGGTGGCGCTGTCCGATGCGGTGCGTGCCGCGGTCGAGGCGACCTCGGACCAGGACACCCTGATCATCGTCACCGCCGACCACTCGCACACGCTGAACTTCGTCGGCTATCCGGCGCGTGGCAATCCGATCCTCGGCAAGGTGAAGGACAAGGGTGGCGAAGACGGCGCCGGCAAGCTGGAGCTGGCCCGCGATGGCCTGGGCCTGCCTTACACGACGCTGACCTACGCCAACGGCCCGGGCTACATCGGTGCCACCAACCAGCAGCCGGTCGGGCCGAAACGGTATCCGCACAACCCGAGCAGCTTCGATCCGACCACTGGCCGGCCTGACCTCACCGCAGTGGATACCGAGCATCCCGATTACATGCAGGAAGCGCTGGTGCCGGCCAAGAGCGAATCCCATGGCGGCGAAGACGTCGGCATCTGGGCACGTGGCCCGGGCAGCAAGGCGGTGCGCGGCACGATGGAGCAGAACGCGATCTACCACATGATCGTGCAGGCCACCCCGCGCCTGCGCCAGCGCCTGTGCGAGGCCGGGACCTGCGACGCCAAGGGCGTGCCGGTCGAGCTGCCCAAGCCGACCGCCTTCGAGCGCCAGGCAGGCGATACGAAGTAATGCGTCTGCCTCTCCGCAACGCAACGAACAGGGGCCGCCAGGTGCGGCCCCTGCTGCTGGTGGCCGGCCTGTTCGCCTCCGGCATCGCCTGGGGCGCCGACACCGGGTGCACCGCCTTCACCGAGGAAGACGGCCTGCAACCCTTGGCCGGGTGCCAATGGGCCGACGGCCGTCTTGCGCTCGCGCCCAAGGCGTTGGCCTCGCTGTCCTACGATCAGGACGGGTTGGCGGCGGTCCATGCGGGCGGCGGATTCCATTATGTCCGCGCCGATGGCCGGCAGCTGCCGGTGATCACCTTCGACAACGGCCCGGACTATGTGGTGGAAGGGTTGGTGCGCGGCCGCGTCGGCGCGCGCATCGGCTACTTCGATACCGAGCTGCGTCAGGCCTTCCCGGCCACGTTCGATTTCGGCTGGGCCTTCGAAGACGGCGTGGCCCGCGTCTGCGAGGGCTGCCGGAAGGGGACGCCGGACGAGCACGGCCATACCGCCATGGTCGGCGGCACCTGGTATCGCATCGACCGCCAGGGCCGCTCGGCAATGGACGCAGAGACGCCATGAAGGCTCCGCGTGGCATCGCCACCACGCAGCGCCGATACTGCCGGTCTGCCTGAGGCTGCTCTCCCCATGACTCCCCTGCTTCCGCCACCGCCCTCTGTCGTCCATCCGGTCCTGGTGGGCTTCAGCGGCGGGCTGGATTCCACCGTCCTGCTGCATTGGCTGGCCACCTCGCCGGCGCAGCGCACGGCTGGCCTGCGCGCCGTACATGTCCATCACGGCCTGCAGGAGCAGGCCGATGCCTGGACCGTGCACTGCACGCAGGTCTGCGCCCGCTGGAACATCCCGCTGCGGGTGATCCGCGTGCAGGTACCGCGCAACCGGGGACAGGGGCTGGAAGCCGCCGCGCGGCATGCGCGGCGCGAGGCCTTCGCCTCGCAGCTGCTGCCCGGCGAACAGCTGGCGCTGGCCCATCATCGCGATGACCAGGCCGAGACGTTCCTGCTGCGGGCACTGCGCGGCTCCGGCGTGGATGGATTGGCCTCCATGCAGGTCACCAGCGCATTTGGCGCCGGCACCGTGTGGCGCCCCTTGCTGGAGGTTCCGCGCAGCAGCCTGCGCACACATGCGCAGGCAGAAGGGCTGGACTGGATCGAAGACCCCAGCAATGCCAGCGACGACGCCGACCGCAACTTCCTGCGCCTGCACGTGCTGCCCCAACTGCGCCAGCGCTGGCCGCAGGCGGACGCGGCCTTCGCGCGCAGCGCGGCGTTGTGCGCGCAATCCCAGCATCTGCTCGACAGCGCCGACCGCGACGCGCTGGAACGCTGCAGCGTGGGCCCCGGCGTGATCGACTGCGCGCGCCTGATGCGGCAGCCGGTCGAACGGCGCGCGCGCCTGCTGCGGCACTGGGTGCGTGGCAGTGGCCTGCCGCCGCTGCCGGCCGCGGGCGTCGAGGCGGTCGAACGCGAGCTGCTGCCGGCCGCGCACCATGCCGATGCGCAGTTCGCCTGGCAGGGGGCACGCATCCGTCGCTGGCGCGGGCAGCTGCACCTGCTCTCGGCCAGCCTGGCGCTGCCGGCCGACTGGAGCGTGCACTGGGATGGGCGCGCGCCGCTGGCCCTGCCCGATGGCGGTGAGCTGCGCCTGATCGGTGCGGTGGAGGGCTTCGATACGCCGGTGCAGATCCGTGCGCGGCGCGGCGGCGAGCGCATCCAGCTGCCCGGGCGCGCGCATTCGCACGCACTCAAAGACCTGCTGCAGCAGCAGGGCCTGCCGCCGTGGCAACGCCGCCAGCTGCCGTTGCTGTTCGATGAGGAAACCCTGCTGGCGGCCGGCGACCGCGTGATCGGTGCCGCCCTGCAGCCGTGGCTGCAGGCCCATCATGCGCAGTTGCAGTGGACGCCGGGCGCGGCGTGAATTGACCCCGCCGGGCCGGCGGCCCACACTTGGCGCATGGCAAAGAAGTCCCCCAATGAAACCTCCCCGGTCGCCCACTTCGAGCAGTCGCTGGAAGAGCTGGAGCAGCTGGTGGAGAAGATGGAAACCGGCGAAATGAGCCTGGAACAATCGCTCAGCGCCTACGAACGTGGTGTCGGTCTGTACCGCCAGTGCCAGCAGGCGCTGGAACAGGCCGAACTGCGCGTGCGCCTGCTCAGCGATCCGGCCCAGCCCGACACCGCCGTCCCGTTCGACCCGCCCGGCCATGACGGTTGAGGCCACGTTCGCGCGTTGGCGCGACCGGATCGAACATCATCTAGACGCCAGCCTGCCCTCCCCGACCGATGCCCCGCGTGGGCTGCACCAGGCGATGCGCTATGCGGTGCTCGGTGGCGGCAAGCGCATGCGACCGCTGCTGGTGTATGCCAGCGGCCGGATCTTCGGTGCGGATGAAAGCGCGCTGGATGCCCCCGCGATGGCGGTGGAACTGATCCACGCGTATTCGCTGGTACACGACGATCTGCCGGCGATGGACGACGACGCATTGCGTCGCGGCCGGCCGACCACGCACATCGCCTTCGACGAAGCGACCGCGATCCTCGCCGGTGATGCATTGCAGACGCGCGCGTTCGGCCTGATCGCCGATGCGGCCCTGCCGGCCGCGCTGCGCGTGGCCTGCCTGCAGACCCTGGCGCACGCCTCCGGCGCGGCCGGCATGTGCGGCGGCCAGGCGCTGGATATCGATGCCACCGGCCATCAGCAGCCGTTGCAGGATCTGGAACGCATGCATGCGCTCAAGACCGGCGCGCTGATCCGCGCGGCGGTACGCATCGGCGCGCTGTGTGGCCAGGCACCTGAAGCCGATCTGGCGACGCTGGATGCCGTGGCCGCGTCGCTGGGCCTGGCCTTCCAGGTGCGTGATGACATCCTCGATGTCGAAGCCAGTTCCGAACAGCTCGGCAAGACCGCCGGCAAGGACGAGGCGCAGGCCAAGTCGACCTTCCCGGCGCTGCTGGGCATGGAGGGCGCGAAGGCGCACCTGCGCACCCTGAGCGAACAGATGTTCGATGGTCTGGCCGGATATGGTGAGGCGGCCGATGCACTGCGTGCGCTGGCGAAACTGGCGGTTGAGCGGGATCATTGAGCGATCGTGAAGGCAGCCACGCGTGGCGTGGCTCTACAACGCCAGGACATAAAAAAACGCCCGGGAATCCCGGGCGTTTTTCGTTCCAGCGCTGCGGATCGATTACTTGATCAGGCGCAGGGTGAACGGATAGCGGTAGTACTCACCGTTGTTGGCCTTCACTGCGGCGATGATGCAGAACACGAGGTTCAGCAGGCCGACCAGCGGGGCCAGCAGGCCGCCGATGATCACGATCATCAGCACGATGCAGATCAGCATCGCGATGGTGATGGTGATCTGGAAGTTGAGCGCTTCCTTGGCCTGGTCGATGACGAAGCCCTTGCTGCTGTCGTCCTTGTTGATCATCCAGATGATCAGCGGGCCGATGAACCAGGTGAAGATGCCCAGCAGGTGCGCCACCAGGGCCATGGTGCGCTGGTCGGCCGGGGCCGGGGCACCGACAGGCGGCGGGGTGACGGTATCGAAATCGCTCACGTGAAACTCCTTGTTCGAGGTAATGGGTAGTGCACGCGGCAGGCTCCCCGCCTGCCAGGGCAGCCTCCATAGAATACGTCAATCGTTACCGGCAACGGTCATTCGTCCTACAAGGATGGAGCCGGTATGCACGTGCGAGCGCGTATCGATGTCCGTGCCCACCGCCTCGATGCTGGCGAACATGTCCTTGAGGTTGCCGGCGATGGTGATGCCGTCCACCGGGTAGGTGATCTCGCCGTTCTCCACGCGGAAGCCGCCGGCGCCTCGGGAGTAGTCACCGGTCACGCTGTTGACGCCCTGCCCCATCAGCTCGGTGACCAGCAGGCCGTTGCCCATCTGGCGGGCGATCGAGACCAGGTCGCCCGCGTTGGCGCGGACCTTGAGGTTGTGCACGCCGCCGGCGTTGGCGGTGGTCGGCAGGCCGAGCTTGCGTGCCGAGTAGCTGCCCAGGATGTAGCGCTCCAGGATGCCGTCGCGGATCAGGGAGGAGTTGCGGGTAGCCACGCCATCACCATCGAAGGCCGCCGAGCGCAGCCCACGGCGCAGCAGCGGCAGCTCCTCGATGCCGAACCAGTCCGGGAACAGGCGGGTGCCGACGCTGTCGAGCAGGAAGCTGGCGCGGCGGTACAGCGCACCACCGGAGACCGCGCCGAGCAGGTGGCCGATCAGCGAGCGGGCCACCTCCGGCGAATACAGCACCGGCATCTGCGCGGTGGTCATCGAGCGCGGGTCCAGCCGGGCAACGGTACGCTCGGCGGCACGGCGGCCGATCGAGGCCGCATCGTCCAGATCCTCGCGGGCCAGCGCGCTGCTGTACCAGCCGTCGCGCTGCATGCCATCGCCCTGCCCGGCGATCAGCGCGCAGCCGATCGAGTGGTGGCTGCTGCGCTCGCGGCCGATGAAGCCATGCGAGTTCGCATACACGGAGAGACTCTGCGCGGTCGCGGCCGAGGCGCCGTCGGAGTTGCTGATCCGGGCGTCGGCCTCGCGGCCGGCCGCTTCGCAGGCCAGTGCCAGGTCCAGCGCCGCATCGGCGCTGAGCTCCCACGGGTGCCAGCCGTCCAGGTCCGGGAACTCGCGGGCCATCAGCGCTGCCTCGGCCAGGCCGGCCGCCTCGTCGTCCTCGGTGTGGCGGGCAATGGCGCAGGCCTGGGCCACGGTCGACTCCAGGCTGCTCTCGCGCAGGTCGGCGGTGCTGGCACTGCCCTTGCGCTGGCCGAAGTAGACGGTCACGGCGATGCCGCGGTCGCGGGTGGATTCGACCGTTTCGACCTCGCCCAGGCGCACGTTCACATCCAGCCCGCGCTCGTCGCTGCAGCTGACCTCGGCCTGGGTGGCGCCCAGGGCCTTGGCCCGCTCCAGCAGGCGCTGGGAAATGTCGGCCAGCTGCTCCAGGCGCTGCAGGCTGTCGTCGGCCGGGGAGACTTCAGGGGAGATCACGTTCAATGCTTTATCCTGTACAGGTGAGTGCCCGGCGCGACGCCGGCACAGTTTACGGATGTGGAAATAAGACGATGCGCGGACGCGACGAAGAAACCGGTGAATTCCTTGATATCAGCCGCAGCCAGAACCGCCGGGCTGCGCTGGACGTGCTGGCCCTGGGCGAGAAGCTGGTCTCGCTGACCCCGGCCCAGCTGGCGCGCCTGCCGGTGCCGGAAGATCTGCTGCCGCACATCGCCGAGGCCAAGCGCATCACCGCGCATATCGCCCACAAGCGCCAGTTGGCGTTCCTGGCCAAGCACATGCGCCGCGAAGACGACGCCGTGCTGGATGCGATCCGCGACGCGCTGGACGCCAACAGCGAGACCTCGCGCCGGGAAGTGGCGACCATGCACCGCGTCGAAGACTGGCGCGAGCGCCTCCTCAAGGACGGCGACAAGGCGCTGGGCGCCCTGCTGGACGAGTACCCGCATGCCGACCGCCAGGAGCTGCGCACGCTGGTGCGCAACGCCCAGGCCGAAAAGGCCAAGAACAAGCCGCCGCGCGCGTACCGCGAGATCTTCCAGGTGCTGCGTACGCTGCTGCTGCCCGCCGCGCTCGGCCTTGAGGGCGTGAACGCCGCGTCCGAGGATGCGCTGGACGACGTGGCCGACACGGACAGCGACAGCGACGAGAACGCCGAGGACTGAGTCCCGGCGCTCACGCGGCGGCGCCAGCACCCTGCTGGCGGCCGCGTGATCGGACAGCACGGGCGTACGCATCCGGCTCAGGCCTGGGTGCCGCCCACGGTGATGCCATCGATCAGCAGGGACGGCTGGCCCACGCCGACCGGTACGCTCTGGCCATCCTTGCCGCAGATGCCCACGCCCTCGTCCAGGGCCAGATCGTTGCCGATCATGCGCACCTTCTGCATGGTTTCCGGGCCGTTGCCGATCAGGGTGGCGCCCTTCACCGGCGCGGTGATCCTGCCATCCTCGATCAGGTAGGCCTCGGTGGCCGAGAACACGTACTTGCCGCTGGTGATGTCGACCTGGCCACCACCGAAGTTGACCGCGTACAGGCCGCGCTTGACCGAGCGGATCATTTCTTCGGGATCGTGCTGGCCGGCGCGCATGTAGGTGTTGGTCATGCGCGGCATGGTCATGTGCGCGAACGACTCGCGACGGCCGTTGCCGGTCGGCGCCACGCCCATCAGGCGCGCATTGAGCGAATCCTGCATGTAGCCGACCAGGATGCCGTCCTCGATCAGCGTGGTGCACTGGGTCGGGTGGCCCTCGTCATCGATGTTCAACGAGCCGCGGCGGCCGTCCAGGGTGCCGTCGTCGACGATGGTCACGCCCGGTGCGGCCACGCGCTCGCCGATGCGGCCGGCATAGACGCTGGTGCCCTTGCGGTTGAAGTCGCCTTCCAGGCCGTGGCCGACCGCTTCGTGCAGCAGCACGCCGGGCCAGCCCGGGCCGAGTACCACGGTCATCACCCCGGCCGGGGCCGGGATCGCCTCCAGGTTCACCAGCGCCTGGCGCAGGGCCTCGCGCGCGAAGCCCTCCGGGCGCCCGTCGGCGAACAGTTCTTCATAGCTGTAACGACCGCCGCCACCGGAGTAGCCCGACTCGCGACGGCCGTGCTGCTCGACGATGACCTGCACGTTCAACCGCACCAGCGGGCGGACATCGGCCGCGAGCACGCCATCGCTGCGCGCGATCAGCACCGTGTCCACGCCACCGGAGAGGCTGACCATCACCTGCTGCACGCGCGGGTCCGCGGCGCGCAGGTAGCGGTCCAGGCGCTTGAGCATCTCGACCTTGGCCTCGTTGCCCATACCGTCGATGGGGTCCAGCGCCGGGTACAGCGCGCGGCCACTACCCCGCACCAGCGAGCGGGCCGACTGCGCCCCGCCCTCGCGGGAGATGGCGCGGGCCGAGTGGGCCGCGGCCAGCAGCGCGTCGCTGTGGATGTCGTCGGAGTAGGCGAAGCCGGTCTTCTCACCGGCGATGGCGCGTACGCCCACGCCCTGCTCGATCGAATGCGCACCGTCCTTGACGATGCCGTCCTCCACGCTCCAGCTCTCGCGGCGGGCGTGCTGGAAATAGAGATCCCCGAAGTCGATGCCCGGCCCCAGCAGGGTACCGAACGTGCGTTCCAGACCGTTCGCATCCAGCCCGGCGGGCAGCAGCAGACGGTCGGTGGCCAGCGAGAGTGCGTTGTTGTTCATGCTCTTTGATCTATGGGCGTCGGGCGCGATCGCAACCCGGGCGCGGGAAAGGGGTCAGCGTGCCGGCGGTGCGGCCGGGGCCGGCTTGGGCGCTGCGTCGCGGTCGATCACGTCGACCTTGGGTTCGGCCCAGGGGCCGGTCACGCGGTAGGTTTTGGCACCGATCTCGCCCAGCGGCTTGGACAGCACCGCATTGGCCGCCGCTCCCACCGCCGCACCGACCGGGCCGCCGGCAACCGCACCGACCACGGTGAGCAGGTTGCCCGCGCGCGGGTTGACGTCGATGGTCTGGTCGAAGCGCTGCTGGCGCAGGTCGGTCTGGCCACGGATGGTGATGTTGGCCGCCGGGCCTTCGATCAGCACCTTGTCGGTGGTGGCCATGCCGTCGCTGAAGGCCACGCGGCCCTCGACCTGGTTGAAGGCGAAGCCCTTGGAGAAGAAATCGCGGAAATCGAACATGAGCCGGCGCGGCAGCTGGGTCACGCTGAGCAGGCCAAGCACGCGCCCGGCGCCGGGTTCCAGTTCCAGCAGCTGGCCGTTGCGGGCCTGCACGTCGAGCTGGCCCTGCAGCGCGCCGAGCTGGAAGTCCGACGGGCCGCCCTGCCAGCCGGCGGTCATGGTCAGCTGGCCCTGGCCGCCACGCAGCTGGCCGCCGTAATCGAGGTTCTGCATCAGCCCGCCCAGGTCCTCGCTGTTGACCTGCACGTTGAACTGGCTGCGCGCAGTCTCGCCCATGCCCATCCAACGCCCGCTGACGTCGATCTCCTGCTTGGGCGCGCGGAACTGCAGCTGGTCCACGCTCAGGCCGTTGGCCATCGGCCGGGTGCGCAGCACCGCCTGGCCCAGTTTGGCCTTGCCGAACTGCAGGTCGTCGATGTCCAGCGACAGCGGCGGCACCTTGGCCGGGTTGGTGTCGTTGGCACTGGCCTGGACCCGTGCCGGCAGGGTCACGTCCGGCGGCAGCAGGATCGGCGCGCCGTCGCTCGGCGCTTTCACCGGCGTGGGCAGCGATTGCCAGTGCACGCGGCTGAGCTTGCCGACGATGGTGCCGCCCTCGGCATTGGGGACGCTCAGGGTGCCGGCCAGCGACGGGCCGTCCATGCGCACGTCCACGCTGTTGCCGGTCGGACGCAGCTGCAGCCGGGTCTGCGGGAAGACACCGCCGGCCAGCAGCAGCTGGCCCACCTGCACATCCACATGCCGCAGCGGCATCGGGTCCTTGTCATCGCCCCCCTCCGGCGAGCGCGCCAGGCCGATCCACTCCAGCGCATCCAATGAGCCGCTGCGACCGTTCACCACCAGCCCGCTGGCCGGCGGATCGCGATCCACGTGGTCGCTGCCCAGGGTGACCTGCACGCCGGTCTGGTTGTCACGCGTGCGCGCAGCCAGGGCCAGGCGCTGGCCGAACGCCACATCGACGCGGCCGCTGCCCATCGGCAGCTGCGCAGTGACGTCCGTCGCCAGCGGCGTAGCAGCGGGCTTGTCCAACGGCGCGGGCAGGTCCAGCGTGGTGCCGACCAGATCCGAGTGCAGCTTGAGCACGGTCGGCGGCTCGACCTTGCTGCCGGCCGCGACCTTGGGCAGGGTCACCCCGATGGTCCAGCGCGATGTGCCCTGGATGTAAGGCTTGAGCCAGTTCAGTTCCGGCGCGCGGTCGAGCAGCGCACCGGCCTCCAGCGAGGCGGTCAGTTCGGATTCGAAGGCCTGCTGCGGATCGCGCACGAATTCGCCGGCGCGCAGGCTGAGCAGCCCGTCCTGGCCCTGGTGGCGCACCGCCAGGTTCTCCGCATCGAAGCCACCATGGCCGTAGCGGGCGGTGCCGCGCATGTTTTCGAACAGAAGATCGAAGCGTTTCTCGGCGAGGGTCGCACCATCCAGATCGACCGTGCCCTGCAGGTGACCGCTGCCTTCAACATGGTGCAGCGGCTGCAGCAGATCGAACGTGACCGCTGCGGGCCCCTTCGCGGTGAGGTTGTCCAGCGTCTCGCCGTAGGTGGCCTGCAGCGGGCTCTGCTTGAGCATGGCCAGCAGTGCACCGGCATCGCTGCGGCTGGCCGCCTTGACGTAAAGCGCGGTCACGCCGAAATCCGGAATGCCGGCATCGAAGTGGTCCACCGCCACGCCGGCCAGATCGCCTTTGCCATGCAGCTCGAAGCCCGGGCCGATGAAAGCGATGTCCGCGTCCACCTTGTCCATCGTCGGCCAGTCGTGCTGGAAGCGGATGCTGCCGGCGTCGATGTGCCCGGTCGCTTCGAAGCGGCCATTGTTCTTGTCGAACGGCCAGTCTTCCAGATCGCCGGTGACCAGGCCCACGCCGCCGCGGACCTGCCCGGAGACCAGCGCGGCATCCAGCCAATCGGTGGCGGCCTTGCTCATCTTGGAATGGATCCAGAAACGCTTGGCGGCGGTCATCGGCACATCGTCGATCTTGGCCGCCAGTTCCAGCCACGGGCGGGTGCCGTTGTTCTGGAACCAGATGCCGCCGCGCACGTCGGCGGCGTAGTCGGTGCCCTGCACGCGCAGCGCCGCCGTGCCGATCCGCCAGCCGCCGGCCTCGTCACGCCAGCCGACCAGCCGGCCGCCCAGGCGCACGTCGTGGCGCTCGCCGAACCCGCTCGGCCAATCGAAATGCATCACCCGCTGCGGCTGCAGATCCAGCGTGAAACCGTCGGCATCGCCGTTGAAGCGTCCGCCCACGCCGCTGAGTCCGGGCGAATGACCGACCGCGGCGAAGCGGATGTCCTCCAGATCGCCCTCGATCGACAGCGCGCCGCCCTGCTCGCCCGCCATCCGCACGCGGGTCATGCGCACCTGCGGCGCAGCCTCATGCAGCCACTCGCGCAGGCCCGGGTCGATCCGGTCGGTCAGTGCCAGCCCGCGCAGCAGCGCGGTGGCATCGATGTTGTCGCCGGCCAGGGCGAAGTGCTGGCCGCCGGCCAGCAGCAGGCCATCCAGCTGCTGGGTACTGCCATCCAGACCGATCCGAAGGCGCGGTGCATCCGCGCGCCAGCCGCCCTGCACCCAGCGCCAGCGGGCGCGCAGCTCCAGGGTCTGCAGCGCGAGCTGCGGGTGCGTGCCATCCGCCAGCTTCACGCCGCGGACCTGCACGTTCTGCAGGTCCGCGTCGGTGGTGACCATCACCACCCGATGATCGCGCAGGTCCACCCAGGCATTGAGTTCGCCGGTGCCCTGTTGCAGTCCGATGCCACCGAACTGCAGCAGCGAGGACCACGCACGGAAATCGGCCGGGTCGGCCGAGAGCCACGCCTGCCCATCACCGCGCTTGCGCTCGAAGTCCAGCACCGCCGTCAGCGGCTGCGCGGCCGGGTCGGCCCAGGCACGTGCGCCGACGCGCAGGCGCTGGCCGTTGACGCGCAGGCGCAGGTCGATCCGCGGCAGCGTCGCGCTGACGCCCAGCGAGGGCGCATCCACCCTCAGCCGGCCCCCGATCACCTGCAGCTCGCCCAGCCGGCGCAGGGTTTCCAGCGGGTCGCCCGCGGTGGACTGCGGCAGGCCCTGCACCGACCAGCGGCCGTCGTCGGCACGCTGCAGTACCAGTGCAAGGCCGCGCAGGCGCAGCTCGGTCAGCGAGTGCCCCGGCAGCAGGCCGGCATACATGGAGACCAGCACCTCCGCTTCGCCGATGCGCAGGCCCTGGCCTTCACCGATGCGCAGCCCCTTGAGCTGCAGCAGCGGACCGCGCCGGGTCCAGGCGGTATCCAGCGCGTCGAAACGCACCGGCTGCCCGGCGCGCGCACTCAACCACGCCGCCACCTTGTCCGGGTGACGCTCGGCCAGGGGCAGCAGCTGGCTGGCAGTGCCGACCAGCAGGGCCACGCCCACGAGCAGGATCGCCACCGCATACACGGCATGGCGGCGGATCCGGCGCAGGCGCAGGCGGAGCGGTGTGCTCATCGGAACGTGGGAATGCCGGACCGGCCGCGATCAGAGCAGCACGACATCGAACTGCTCCTGCAGGTACTGCTCGTCCGCCTGGAAGCGGATGCTCTTGCCCAGGAACTCCTCCAGTTCGGCCACCGCCGAGGATTCCTCGTCGGTGATGCGCGCCACGACCTTGGAGGAGGCGATCACCAGCAGGCGCGCGGCATCGAACTGGCGCACCGCCCGGGTGATCTCGCGGAAGATTTCGTAGGTCACCGTTTCGGCGGTCTTGATCGAGCCACGCCCGCTGCACTCCGGGCACGGCTCGGACAGCTGGCGCTCCAGGCTTTCCACGGTGCGCTTGCGGGTCATCTCGACCAGGCCGAGCGGCGAGAAATCGTAGACGGTGGTCTTGGCATGGTCGCGAGCCAGCGCCTTCTCCAGGGTGCGCAGCACCTGGCGGCGGTGTTCGGCATCGTCCATGTCGATGAAGTCGATGATGATGATGCCGCCCAGGTTGCGCAGCCGCAGCTGGCGCGCGACCGCCTGCGCGGCCTCCAGATTGGTGCGGAACACCGTCTCTTCGAGGTTGCGCTGGCCCAGGAAGGAACCCGTGTTCACATCGATCGTGGTCATCGCCTCGGTCTGGTCGATGACCAGGTAGCCACCGGACTTCAGCGGCACCTGCTTGTCCAGCGCGCGGCCGATCTCGTCCTCGACCCCGAACATGTCGAAGATCGGGCGATCGCCGCTGTACAGCTCGATCTTCTCGGCCAGCACCGGCATGTACTTGGCCACGAACGCCTGCAGCTGGTTGAAGGTCTCCTTGGAATCGACCTTGACCTTGTCCACGTCCTTGCGGATCAGGTCGCGCACCGAGCGCAGCGGCAGGCTCAGGTCTTCATAGATCACGCTGAGCGGGGCGGCATCGCGGCCACGGCGCTCCACCACGTTCCAGACGCGCGACAGATAGGCCACGTCCTCGGCGATCGCCTCGGCCGGCTGGCCTTCGGCATTGGTGCGCACGATGTAGCCATAGCCGCCGTGCTGGGCCGACAGCTCGGTCACCAGCGTCTTCAGGCGCGCGCGCTCGGTCTCGTCCTCGATCCGCGCCGACACGCCCACCACCTTGGACTGCGGCAGCAGCACCATGTAGCGGGAGGGAATGCTGATCTGGGTGGTCAGGCGGGCGCCCTTGGTCCCGATCGGGTCCTTGACCACCTGCACCACGATGTCCTGGCCGTCGCGCAGCAGCTCCACGATCGGCACCGAGGACGGCGGCGGCAGGGTCGTGCCTTCGGTATCGGGGCTGGCCACCGGGGCCGGCCGGATCACGTCGTTGGCGTGCAGGAACGCCGCGCGCTCCAGCCCGACTTCGACGAAGGCCGCCTGCATGCCCGGCATCACCCGCTGCACCTTGCCCTTGTAGATGTTGCCGACCACGCCGCGGCGCCAGCCGCGTTCGATGTGCAGTTCCTGCAGCATGCCGTTCTCGATGACGGCGACGCGGGTTTCCCGCGGGGTGACATTGACCAGGATTTCTTCAGACATGGGCGACTCCCTTCAGTTCAAACGTCTGCAGCAACTGCTCGGTCTGTTGCAGGGGCAAACCCATCACACCCGAATAGCTTCCCGCCAGATGGCGGATGTATCGTTCGGCGCCGCCCTGGATCGCATACGCGCCGGCCTTGTCCATCGGCTCGCCGCTGGCCACGTAGGCCGCGATCCGATCCTCATCGATCGCCGCGAACGTCACCTCCGAGACCACCAGCACGCCCTGCTCCCGGCCCGCGGCGACCAGCGCCACGGCGGTCATCACCTGGTGGGTGCGCCCGGCCAGGGTGCGCAGCATCGCGCAGGCGTCGTCGGCATCGGCCGGCTTGCCGAACACGCGCCCGTCCAGCACCACCTCGGTGTCCGAGCCCAGCACCACCGCGTCCGGATCGTGCGCGACCAGGGCCAGCCCGGCGCGCGCCTTGTCGGCGGCGACGCGCTGCACGTAGTCGGCGGCCGACTCGTCGGCGGCACGGACTTCGGGCACGTGAAGGTCGAGCGCCTGGAACGGTCGGTCCAGGCGCGCAAGCAGTTCGTTTCGTCGGGGGGATCGAGAGGCGAGATAAAGCATCGAGGAAGCATAACCTGAGCCTACTGTCTGAATCGCGAGCAACACGCTTGAATCGTGATCGACCCCATCAAACCTCACGACGCGTTCATCGCCCCGACACCAACCTCAACGTCTTCACAAGGAGATGTACATGCGCCGCCCGTCCCTGTCCCCGTTGCTGCTCGCCCTGTCCCTTGCCCTGGGAGCTTCGATGACCGCCCACGCCCAGTCCCAGCCCACCATCGCCGTGCCGGCCGACGGCACCCTGCTCAACATCTCGGCCAATGCCGAGGCCAGGCGCGTGCCGGATGTGGCCACGCTCTCGGCCGGTGTGGTCACCCAGGCCGTGGACGGCAACACCGCCATGCGCCAGAACGCCGAGCAGATGACCAAGGTACTGGCCGCGATCAAGGCGGCCGGCATCGCCGAGCGTGATGTGCAGACCAGCGGCGTCAACCTGAGCCCGCAGTACCGCTACGCCGACAACGAAGCGCCGAAGATCACCGGCTACCAGGCCAGCAACACGGTCAGCCTGAAGGTGCGCGACATCGCCAAGCTGGGCAAAGTGCTCGACGCGCTGGCCGCCCAGGGCGCCAACCAGATCAACGGCCCGCAGTTCGAGATCGACCAGCCCGAACCGGTCTATGACGAGGCCCGCCTCGCCGCGCTGAAGAAGGCCCAGACCCGCGCAGAGACGTACGCCAAATCGTTGGGCCTGCGCGTGCGCCGGATCGTGAGCATCTCCGAGAGTGGTGGCGGCAACTTCCGTCCGGTGATGATGCGTGCCCAGGCGGCGCCGATGGCGGCCGATGTGTCGACGCCGGTTTCGCCGGGCGAATCCACCGTGTCGGTCAACCTGGACGTGGTGTTCGATCTGGGCCGCTGATCCGCGCGGCCACCCGTTTTCCATGACGGCGCCCGCGGGGCGCCGTCATGCTGTGCGCGGTCCGATTCTGACTGCCAGCCAACTCCCCACCCTGCCCCTGACTTCCGGCCCGTGCCGGGCTCGGGTATTGCTGTCATTGCGCGGCCCCGCCTGACCCCATCCGCCGCGCAGGCACGTTGATGTTTCCGCACATCTGGCAAGGAGAGTGGAGCATGGTCCGTACCCCGTCCCCGGTTGTCCCGCTGCACATCGAAGCGTCCCGCGTGCTCGGGTGGAGCACTGCCATCGCGGTCCATGCGCTGGCCCTGATGTTGTTGTTGATTCCTGCCGCACAGCCGCTGATCACGGCCCCGCGCGAGCGCATGCGCGTGAGCTGGGTGCTGCCGCCGCCTCCGCCGCCGATACGGGTCCATGCCGAGCCGGCACCGCCGAAGGTTCCGAGGGCAGCGGTGAACACGCAGCGACCGCCGACGCCCCTGCCGACGCCCACTGCCCCCGTTGATGACGCTCTGGCGGTGTCCCCGCTACCGGCCACCGAGGCGTCACCGCCCTCGCTGGTGCCGGCGCCTGCCGCAGCCGCACCGGCGCAGGGGGCTCAGCTCGAGTACCGCAGCGCCCCGCCACCGCCGTATCCGATCACCGCGATCCGCCTGGGCCAGCAGGGCACGGTCGTGCTGCGCATCCGGGTCGGTACCGATGGCAATCCGCTGGCGGTCGACATCGAAAAGAGCAGCGGCTCGCGCGTGCTCGACCAGGCCGCGCGCCAGCAGGTCATGCGCCACTGGCGCTTCGTGCCCGCCACCGTCAATGGCCAGGTCGTCGAGGCCGATGGCCTGGTCCCGGTGGAATTCACGTTGCCGCGTTAGATGTGCCGGGGAGAGCCTGCGACGGGCTCTCCCCATTCACACAGTCCCCTCACACCCTCTTTCGCGAATTAAGCAATTTTTCACACTTGCGTCACCTGCCGGAAACCTAGATTGGCGCCGTTGCCACCGTTCTGGTGTCGACTTATTGACATCTAGGTTTTCCCAGTCAGGAGAGAAGCTGTGAAACACCCGATCCAACGCCGCGACGACAGCCGCCGCACCAGCCTGGCCACTTCCATTTCCACGATCCTTACCGGCGGCGCGCTGCTGCTGGTGGGCGCCATGGCGTCGTCCTCCGCGTTCGCGCAGGAGCAGGCGACCAACCTTGACCGGATCACCGTCACCGGGTCGAACATCCCCCGCACCAATACCGAAACTCCCTCCCCCGTCCAGGTGGTCACCCGCCAGGAAATCGACCGCACCGGCAAGACCACGGTCGCCGAGTACCTGCAGACCCTGACCGCGGACGGCTCGGGCTCCATTCCCAAGACCTTCGGCAACGGCTTTGCCGGTGGCGGCGCGGGCATCTCGCTGCGCGGCCTGGGCGCCGGCTCCACGCTGGTCCTGTTGAACGGCCGCCGCATGGCGACCTACGGCCTGGCCGATGACGGCCAGAAGGTCTTCACCGACCTGAGCACCATTCCGCTGGATGCGGTCGAGCGCATTGAAGTCCTCAAGGACGGCGCTTCTGCGATCTACGGTTCGGACGCCATCGCCGGCGTGGTCAACATCATCCTGCGCAGCGACTTCAACGGCGCCATCCTGCGCGCCTCCTACGGCCTGTCCGGCGACAGCGACGGCGATGCCAAGAAGGCCACCCTGACCGCCGGTACCGGCGATCTGGCCACCGACGGCTGGAACGCGTTCTTCAGCCTGGACGTGGGCAAGACCGACGCGATCAAGATCAGCGACCGCAAGGACCGCAAGTGGATCGGCACCGGTGACATCCGTCGCTACGGCTATGGCAACAATGCGCAGTTCCTGGGCGGTGCCTTCCTCAATGGCGGCACCAGCGGTGGCGTAGGGCCGAACGGCTCGGTGTTCGACGACCGCGCCGTGACCGATGACAATCCCGCCTTCCTCGTTGCGCTGCCGGGTTGTGCTGGCCTGACCACCATCCCCGGCCAGAACGATGTCACCGCGCAGCAGCAGGGCTGCCTCTGGGATCCCGCCCAGCTGTATCGTGACCTGACCCCGGAAGAGAAGTACGTCAACGTGTTCGGCCGCGCCAGCTTCGCCTTCGGCGAGGGCGGTGAGATCTACACCGAGATCGGCTACTCGAAGAAGGAAACCACCTTCAGTAACACACCTTCCGGCGTGTCCGGTGGCTGGGGCTATCCCGAGGGCCCGGTCAACGCCAACAGCGGCCCCGGCGCCACCGTCCTCAGCCCGACCCATCCGGACAACCCGATCCCGGGCCAGGCCTCGCGCCTGCGCTATTCGGCCTGGGACGTGGGTCCGCGCGTGACCGAGAACACCAACGAGTTCAACCGCTTCCTGGTCGGGGTCAAGGGCAATTGGGGCGAGTGGAGCTACGACACCGCCTACCTGCATTCGGGCACCGATCTGGTCAACAAGCGCACCGGGTTCCTGAATTACGACGCGGTTCGTTGCGTGCTCGGCAACCCGGCCTGCCCGGCAGGTGTGTGGCGCATCGGCGACAACGCAGGCCTGAACTCGCAGGCACTGTATGACTACATCTCGCCGGACATCAGCGCACGCGCCAAATCCAGCCTGGACATGTTCGACTTCACCGTGTCGCGCAGCCTGGCCGACCTCAAGGGCGGCCCGCTGGGCCTGGCGCTGGGTACCGAATGGCGCAAGACCAGCAACAGCCTGACTCCGCAGACGTTCACCGATCAGGGCCAGATCATCGGCCTGGGCTACTCGGCCTACGACGGCACGCAGAATGTGTATGCCGGGTATGTCGAACTGTCCGCCCCGGTACTGGAGCAGTTGGAGCTGTCCGGCGCGGTCCGCTACGACAAATATGAAAGCGGTGAAGGCAAGGCAACCCCGAAGCTCGGTGTGAAGTGGACGCCGGCCGATTGGATCGCGGTCCGCGGCAGCTATGCCGAAGGCTTCCGTGCACCGAACCCGGCCGAGAACGGTGACGGTGGCCTGGCCGCCTTCTCCAATGCCCGCGATGCACTTCGCTGCGACCTGCAGCCGAACGGCACCAACTGCAGCTCGCGGCCGGTGGCAATCATCACCCGCCCCAACCCCGACCTGAAGCCGGAGGAATCCAAGAGCTACTCGTTCGGCGTGGTGCTGCAGCCCACCTCCAGCACCTCGATGACGGTCGACGCATGGCAGATCAAGCGCACCAACGAAATCGCCCAGGGCGCCACGGCCGATGCGATCGCGGCCGGCGACGTGCTGCGTGACAGCGACCTGATCAACGGCATTCCCGGCACCGGCACCATCCTGGCGGTCAACACCGCGTACATCAATGCCGCATCGACCCGCGTGCGCGGTATCGATACCGACATCCGCCAGACCTTCGACATCGGTCCGGGCCAGCTGGAAATGGACCTGCAGTGGAGCCACGTGCTCAAGTTCGAGCGTACCGATTCGGACGTGACCGTCGACTACGCCGGTACCCACGGCAACTGCGACGTCACCAACTGCATCGGCACGCCGAAGGACCGCATCAACTTCGGCACCACCTGGAAGCAGGGCCCGTGGAGCGTCAGCGGCGTGGCCAACTACATCTCCAAGATGGAGAACACCGACTTCCGCGGTCCGGATGGCGAATACCAGTTCTCCTACGCTGACGGTACCGACGTCACCAAGATCTCCTCGTTCACCACCTTCGACCTGTCCGGTCGCTGGAACATCACCGAGGCCTTCGAGTTGAACGCGTCGGTGCAGAACCTGTTCGACCGCATCGCTCCGCTGGATCCGACCACCTACGGTGGCGTGAACTACAACCCGCTGCACTTCAGCGGCGCGATCGGCCGTTACTTCACCGTGGGGGCCAAGTACACCTTCGAATGAGGTAGCCGCACTTGGGGAACAAGGAGCCCGGGCATTGCCCGGGCTTTTTGTTTGCCGGTCATGCGTGCCGCGCGGATCGCGGACAAAAAAAAGCCCCGCATCGCTGCGAGGCTTTTTTTCAAATCTTGGCGCCCGAAGTTGGACTCGAACCAACGACCCCCTGATTAACAGTCAAGTGCTCTAACCGGCTGAGCTATTCGGGCGGGGTGCGCATTGTAGCCCGTTTTTCGCGAGATGTAACCCGTCTGGCGACAACTATTTCACGCGCGGTGATACGGATGGTTCGCCAGCATCGCCGCGGCGCGGTACAGCTGCTCGGCGACCACCAGGCGCACCAGCATGTGCGGCAGGGTCAGCGGCCCGATCGACCATTTCTCGTCGGCCATCGCCGACACCTCGGCGGAGTGACCTTCCGGCCCGCCGATCAGGAAGGCCAGGTCCCTGCCCTGCCCGCGCCAATGCTCCAGGCGCTGGGCCAGCTGTTCGGAACTGAGCGGCCGTCCCGGCACATCCAGCGCGACCACGTAGGCATTCTTCGGCAGCGCCGCGATCACGCGCTTGCCTTCGTCATCGGTGGCGCGGCGCGCGTCGCGCCCTTTGCCACGCAGGCCGGGCTCGATCTCGACCAGCTCGAACGGCAACCAATGCGAGAGCCGCTTCTGGTACTCGGCAAAGCCCTGCGCGACCCAGGACGGGGCACGTTCGCCGGTGGCGATCAACTTGGCTTTCATCTCTGTCCTCGGCAGGCACCGCACGCGGCGCCGCAAAAGACAACGGCGCCATCGGCGCCGTTGTCGTGACCCTGCGCGCTGCGATCAGCGCGCGTCGTAGTCGTCGTCCGCATCGTCGAGCAGTTCGATCGGCGGCTGGTCGCCCACGGTCCACAGGCGCTCGAGCGCGTAGAACTCGCGCACGCGCGGCAGCATCACGTGGACGATCACGTCGCCCAGGTCGACCAGCACCCACTCGGCTTCGCGCTCGCCTTCCACGCCCAGCGGCATCACACCCAGCTTCTTGGCGAACCTCACCACTTCGTCGGCGATCGACTTGACGTGACGGCTGGAGGTACCCGACGCGATCACCATGTAATCGGCGACGCTGGAGCGGCCGATGACGTCGATCTCAACGAGATCCTTCGCCTTCAGTTCTTCGGTGGCCCCGCGCACGCACTCGAGCAGCTGCAGAACGGAGGGCGCCGGATTGGGCAGTTGGACCTTGATGGTCTGGGGCTGGGCTTGGTTGCTCAAAGCGGGTCAACTCGATAAATGTGGGGTCGATTATACGGGGCAGCGCGCCCGCGCGTATTCACGACGGTGTCGCGCCGTACAGGCGGTGGTCGAGGATATAGCCGGCCACCGGCTCGGGCAGCAACTCCTGCCAGGGGCCACCGGCCTGGATCCGGGTCCGCACGGCGGTGGCCGATTCCTCGCGCAGCGGGGCCTGCAGGCGCAGCAGGCGCCCGGCCGGGGCGGTGAACAGCGCGCGCTCATGGCTGGCCCAGCGCCCTTCCAGGGCCTGTGCCAGGACCGGGTCGAGCGTGTCGGCCAAGGGGCTGCCCGGGCGGTCGGCGACGATGAAATGCGCCAGATCGAACAGCGCGGTCCACGCGTGCCAGCTGGGCAGGGCCAGCAGGCTGTCGGCACCGACCAGCCAGGCGATCGGCTGGCGCGGGCCCAGCTCGGCGCGCAGCTCGCGCAACGTATCGACGGTATAGGACGGCACGCCGGGGCTGCGCGCGGCCCGGTCCAGCTCGCGGCGGTCGAGCAGCAGGCCGGGCTCGTCGCCGATGGCCAGGCCCAGCATCGCCAGGCGTTGCGCGGCGTCGGCGCCGGGGGTGGCGCGGTGCGGCGGATCGGCGGCCGGCAGCAGGCGCACGGCGACCTGCAGCTGGTCGCGTGCGGCACGGGCAATGGCCAGGTGGCCCAGATGGACGGGATCGAAGGTCCCGCCGTAATAGATGCGCAGCCCCATGGGCTCAGGCCCGGGCGAGCAGGCGCACGGCACGGGCTTCGGACACGGCGATCAGCAACCGCTCCAGCGCCAGCCAGGCATCGCCGTCGGCGCGCCCCTTGGCGATGCGGTCCACCAGCCCGGCCTCGGCCACGAAGCGCTCCCAGCGCTTGACCTCGGGGTGACGCTGCAGCGCGCGCTTGAAGGGCGCCTGCCGCGATTCCCAGATGCCACGGCTCTTCATTTCCGCGGCCAGGTTGCCACCGCGCGCCTGCACCCGCGCCAGGCCGGCGGTGGAGAGCAGCTCGCGGATCACGATCGGGGTCAGCGCGGCCACGGCTTCGCCTTCGGCACGCAGGCCGGCGATCATGCGCAGCACGGCGGCGGGCTGGCCGGAGAAGGTCGCTTCGACCAGGCGGAAGACGTCATAACGGGCGGCATCGGCCACCAGCGACTCCATGGTCTCCACGTCCAGGGTCTGGCCATCGGCCAGCAGGGCCAGCTTGTCGATTTCCTGGGCGGCGGCCAGCAGATTGCCCTCCACCCGCTCGGCCAGGCGCTGCACGGCCTGGGGATCGGCGCGCAGGCCCTTGCCGCGCAGGCGGCGCTCGATCCACTCGGTCAGTTCATGCGGCTTGATCGCCCAGGCCACCGAGATCACCCCGGCGCGGCCGACGGCATCGGCCCACTTGGTCTGGTGCGCCTTGCTCCATTCGTTGCAGGTGATCAGCAGGATCACGTCCGGGGCCGGATTGGCGCAGAACTGGCTGATCACCTCCGCGCCTTCCTTGCCCGGCTTGCCGCTGGGCAGGCGCAGTTCCATCAGGCGACGCGCACTGAACAGGCTGGGCGCGTTGAAGCTGGCGTCGAGCTGGTTCCAGTCGAAGTCGCGGCCATCGGCATCGAACACTTCGCGTTCGTTGACGCCATCGGCGCGGGCACGTGCCCGCACGGCATCGGCCGCTTCAAGCACGCGCAGCGTCTCGGGCCCCGCGATCAGGTAGACCGGTGCCAACGGCTGGCTGGCCGGTTGGCTGGCGAGCTGTTCGGGGCGAAGTTCCATGCGGGCAGGCCGATCCGCAGGCGGACCGGACTCAGCGCCCCTGCGGAACGTCGGCGGGTACCGCCGGCGTCGGGATCGTCGAAGCCGGGGTGGCCGCCGGCAGCTCGACCGGCGTCTCCACCGGCGGGGTGCCCGGCTTGGCCGGGGCACGGCCGTGCTCCAGCTCGGCGCGGACCACGCTGTCGATGCGGCGCATGATCGAGGCGGACATCTCGCGACGCAGTTCGTCGGCGAGGATTTCGCGCTCGGTGGTGGTACCGGTGGCGTCGGTCGGCGGCGACACGTAATCGCGCGAGAGTTCGATCACCTGCTGCGGCACCAGTTCACTGCCATCTTCGCGGCGGAAGATGAAGATCACCGCGTAGCGCAGGCTGTACTCCTGGGCACGGCCCTGGGCATCGATCGCGATCGGCAGATCGCCCCAACGTTCGGACAGCACCTGCAGCTGGGCCGCCGGCTCGCTGCTGTCGCTGTCGGCGATCTGCGCTCCGGAGGCCTGCAGGCCACGGCGCAGCAACTTGACCAGTTCGCTGTAAGGCGCGGTGGAGACCACCTGCACCGCCGCGGTATCGGCCGGCAGCATCAACTTGTTGCGCAGATGGAAGCCGCACCCGGCGAGGGTTGCGGTCAGGACAAGGGCAAGCAGGAATCGGGTCATGGACACAGTCTGTAGGAGCCGGGCGGTCGCGGCAACAAGCGGTGATCGTGCCGGATGCCGCGTGAACAGGACTTGATACCGGACCGCCCGCGCGGCGCGTCCCGTATCGGTCCCTGGAGATCCGTGCCACCGGGCGCACAGGCACCCGGTGGCACGACAGGATCAGCCCTGCGGGGCCGCCACGATGTTCACGATCTTGCCGGGCACGATGATGATCTTGCGCACGGTCAGACCTTCCAGGAACTTGGCCGCGTTCGGCTCGGCCAGGCCCAGCGCTTCGATCTGGTCGCGCGGGGCATCGGCGGCGACGTCGATGGTGCCGCGCAGCTTGCCGTTGACCTGCACCGCCAGCGTCACCGCATCGCGCACCAGCGCGGCCGGATCGGCCTGCGGGAACGCCTGGTCTTCCAGCAGTTCCTCGGCGTGGCCCAGCACCTGCCACAACGCATGGCTGGCATGCGGGGTGATCGGGTTGAGCAGCAGCACGGTGGCACGCAGCGCTTCCTGGCGGACCGCACGGCCCTGCTCGCTGACGTCATCGAACTTGGCCAGCGCGTTCATCAGTTCCATCACCGCGGCGATCGCGGTGTTGAAGCTGTGGCGGCGGCCGTAGTCGTCGCCGACCTTGCCGATGGTTTCATGCGTCTTGCGGCGGAGCGCCTTCTGCTCGGCGTTCAGTACGGCCACGTCCAGCGCCGGGGCGGCACCGTCGGCGGCGTGCTTCTGCACCTGTGCCCACAGGCGGCGCAGGAAGCGGGCCATGCCATCCACGCCGGCTTCGTTCCATTCCAGCGACTGTTCCGGCGGGGCGGCGAACATCGAGAACAGGCGAACGGTATCGGCGCCGTACTTGCCCACCATCACCTGCGGGTCCACGCCGTTGTTCTTGGACTTGGACATCTTCTCGGTGCCGCCGATCACCACCGGCTGGCCGTCGGCGATCAGGGTCGCGCCGACGATGCGGCCGCGCTCGTCGCGCTGCACATCGACATCGGCCGGGTTGATCCAGTCCTTGGAGCCGTCCGGGTTCGGGCGGTAGTAGGTTTCGGCGATCACCATGCCCTGGCACAGCAGGTTCTGCGCCGGCTCGTTGCTGTCCACCATGCGCGCATCACGCAGCAGCTTGTGGAAGAAACGGAAGTACATCAGGTGCAGGATCGCGTGCTCGATGCCGCCGATGTACTGATCGACCGGCAGCCAGTAGTTGCCGCGCTTGTCGACCGCATCACGGGCGCCCGGCGAGGTGTACCGCGCGTAGTACCAGCTCGATTCCATGAAGGTATCGAAGGTGTCGGTCTCGCGCTCGGCCGCGCCGCCGCAGTCCGGGCAGGTGGTCTTGCGCCATTCCGGATCGGCCTTGATCGGCGAACCGGTGCCGACGAAGTTGACGTTCTCCGGCAGGATCACCGGCAGCTGCTCTTCCGGTACCGGCAGGGCGCCGCACTTCGGGCAGTAGATCACCGGGATCGGGCAGCCCCAGTAGCGCTGGCGGCTCACGCCCCAGTCGCGCAGGCGGTAGTTGACGCGGCGCTGGCCCTGGGCCTTGCGCTCGAAACGCTCGGCCAATGCCTCGAAGGCGCCCTGGAAATCCAGCCCGTCGAACTCTTCGGAGTTGACCAGCTCGGTCTCGCGGGTCTTGTCGCCGTACCAGTCCTGCCAGCGGGTGGCGTCGTACGCGCTTTCTTCCTTGCGCAGCGACTTCAACGCGATGACCTGGCGGATCGGCAGGCCGTACTTGTTGGCGAATTCATTGTCGCGCTGGTCGTGGCCGGGAACGGCCATCACCGCGCCGGTGCCGTAGCCCATCAGCACGAAGTTGGCGACCCAGACCGGCACCTGGGCGCCGGTGACCGGATGGATGGCGCGCAGGCCGGTGTCCATGCCGCGCTTTTCCTGGGTTTCCAGTTCAGCCTCGGACACGCCGCCCTGCTTCATCTCGGCCAGCAGCGCGGCCAGCGCCGGGTTGGACTTCGCCGCATGCTGCGCCAGCGGATGCTCGCCGGCGATCGACACGAAGGTCACGCCCATCACGGTGTCCGGGCGGGTGGTGAACACGCGAAGCGGGTCCAGCGTGCTGCCGTCGGCATCACGCACGTCGAACTGGATCTCCAGCCCTTCCGAGCGGCCGATCCAGTTGCGCTGCATGGTCTTGACCGAATCCGGCCAGCCCGGCAGTTCGTCCAGGCCGTCCAGCAGTTCCTGGGCGTAATCGGTGATGCGCAGGAACCACTGCGGGATCTCGCGCTTTTCCACCAGTGCGCCGGAGCGCCAGCCACGGCCGTCGATGACCTGCTCGTTGGCCAGCACGGTCTGGTCGATCGGGTCCCAGTTCACCACCGCGTTGCGGCGGTAGGCCAGGCCCTTGCGCATCAGGCGGGTGAACATGCGCTGCTCGTGCACGTAGTACTCGGGCGTGCAGGTGGCGAACTCGCGCGACCAGTCGATCGCATAGCCCATGGCCTTGAACTGGCCACGCATGTGCTCGATGTTGGCGTAGGTCCACTTGGCCGGCGCGGTCTTGTTCTTGATCGCCGCGTTCTCGGCCGGCAGGCCGAACGCATCCCAGCCCATCGGCTGCAGCACGTTGTGACCGGTCATCCGCTTGTAGCGGCTGATCACGTCGCCGATCGTGTAATTGCGCACGTGGCCCATGTGCAGCGCACCGGACGGATACGGCAGCATCGAAAGGCAGTAGAACTTCGGCTTGTCCGAAGTCTCGGTGACCTCGAAGGCACGGGTGGCATCCCAATACTGCTGGGCGGCGGATTCAACCTGCTGCGGATCGTAAACGTTGGGTTCGACGCTGGTCATAAAAACGCTAGTGCGGCGGCAAAGCGGCACAGGGTACCGCAGTGCGGCAAAGGGCTCCAATCGACGGTGCCCACCGCATCGCCCAAACCCGTCATCTCATTGAATTGACTGGGGATTGGCCAAATACGTCATCGCCCTGCCCTGGTCCCGGCGCGGTGCCGGGGCGCAGCGGCGGGCAAACCGCGCTCAGGCGCGGCGCGCGCCCGGGGCCAGCGGCAGCACCGCGACCAGCCAGACCAGCCACACACCGAAGGCCACCCGCTGGGCCAGCGGCGCCGGCAGCAGCACCTGCAGCGCGAAGGCCGACAGCAGCACGCCCAGCCCGCAAGCCAGGTGCAGCGCGCCCACGGCCTGCCACGCCGGCAGCCGCAGCGCACCGATCCCGGACATCACCGCCCCGGGCACGAAGGCCAGCACCCAGACCATCCACGCACTGGCGTGGTACTGGCTGGCGGGATTGTCCAGATCGCTGGTATCCAGCGGCAACACCCCCATCGCGGTAAAGCCGACCCCGGCCAGCATCAGCAGCTGCGCGCCCACCCGCATCGACCAGGGCGCCGTCCGCGGCACCCGCAGCAGCAGGCGCAGGGCGACGAGGCTGGCGAGCAGGCCCGGCAGCGCGAAGCCGACGATGTTGAACGCCAGCGCATGCGGCACGCCCATCGCGCCGAGCAGCGCGACCGGGTGGCCGATCGGATCGAACAGCGGCAGCGCTGCGCCGAAGCCCAGCACTGCGCCCACGAACAACACGGCAGCGGCAATGCCGAGCGCACGTTCCCAACGATGAAGTCCCGACATGCTGCACCCGGCCTGTTCACAAGGCCTGCATTGTCGCCGTTCCCGGCCGATTCCGCCCGTGGGGTTGCGTCCGGCGGCGGGCGGCACCATACACTTCCTCTCCAGTTTCCCGTTGATCTGAAACCATGAGCGATCTGCCGCACGTATTTGACGCCACCACCGAGACCTTCGAGACCGAGGTCCTGCAGAAATCCCTGCAGACCCCCGTGCTGGTCGATTTCTGGGCCACCTGGTGCGGCCCCTGCAAGACCCTGGGCCCGATGCTGGAAAAGCTGGCCGGCGAATACCACGGTGCCTTCGAGCTGGCCAAGGTCGATGTCGACAAGGAACAGCAGATCGCGGCCGCCTTCCAGATCCGCTCGGTGCCGACCGTGTTCCTGGTCAAGGGCGGGCAGATCGTCGATGGTTTCCCCGGCGCGGTACCGGAAGGTCAGCTGCGCGAGTTCCTGACCCAGCATGGCGTGGTGCCGCTGGAGGCCGCAGCAGAAGCCGAAGCCGAGGACGCCGTCGAAGCCGCTCCGCTCGATCCGCAGGCCCAGGTCGACGTGCTGCGCGCGGCCATCGCCGCCGAGCCGGACAAGGAGGAGCTCAAGCTCGACCTCGCCCTGGCCCTGCTGCAGACCGGCGCCACCGCCGAAGCCACGGCACTGATCGATGCGCTGCCGGCCAATCTGTCCACCGATGATCGCGCCGTGCGCGCCCGGGCCCGCCTGGAGTTCGCCAGCGCGCTGCAGGACGCGCCGGCTGCCGAGGTGCTGGACGCCCGCATTGCCGCGAACGGCGACGATCTGCAGGCCCGCCACCTGCGTGGCGTGCAGCTGCTGCTGTCCGGGCAGGACGCGGCCGCGCTGGAGCAGTTCCTGGACATGCTGCGGCGGGACCGCACGTATGACGACGGTCGCCCGCGCAAGCTGCTGATCGACGCCTTCAAGGTGATCGAGGATGAAGATCTGGTCGGCCAGTACCGCCGCCGGATGGCGTCGCTGCTGTTCTGATCGATCAGGGCCAGCGCCTGCCGGTGCGCTGGCCCTGCAAAGTTGTCTATCCGAACGCTCGTCTTCGATGTGTGACGTGAATCACGTTCAGAAACCCTGCACGGCTCCCGGGCAATAATGCCGCCGCGGCCCATTGGAGGCCGCGATCCATCGGGGAGGATGAGGTCTGGGCCATGGCGGCCTACTTGGCTGCGCCCCGCCTTGCAGGGCCGTGAACGACCGTGAGATTGACCCGATTGCCTTGTTTCTCTTTGGCTGCCCGCCTGTTGATGCTGGTGGCCTTGATGCTGTCCGCCGCGCCGCTCCTGGCCCAGGATTGGACCTACCGGGTCCGGCCCGGCGATACGATCTGGGACCTCAGCGCCCGCTACCTGAAACCGAGCATCGCCTGGGAACAGCTGCAGTCGCACAACCGCATCGCCGATCCCTACCGCCTGCCGCCCGGCAGCCAGCTGCGCTTCCCGGTGGCCTGGCTGCAGGTGCAACCCGCCCCGGCGCGGGTGCTCGCCGTCCGCGGCCCGGTGCAGAGCCAGGCCGACGGTCAGCCCCGCCGCGATGTGCTGGAAGGCGATCTGCTGCGGATCGGCCAGGAACTTGTCACCGGCGAGGATGCCAGCGTCACCGTGGTGTTCGCCGATGACTCGCGCCTGCAGCTGCGCGAACGTTCGCGCCTGCGCTTCGATCAGCTCTCCCGCTACGGCCACACCGGCATGGTCGACACCCGCCTGCGCCTGGAGCAGGGCCGCGCCAGCAACCGGGTGACGCCCGCCAATGGTCCGGCGTCGCGCTTCATCATCGATGCGCCCACCGCGACCAGCAGCGTGCGTGGCACCGTGTTCCGGGTCAGCGCCGGCCTCGAGGGCCGCGGCGCGGCGACCGAAGTGCTGGAAGGGCGCGTGCAGGTCGGCAACCGCCGCGGCCAGCGCCTGGTCACCCGTGGCCAGGCCACGCGCAGCCCCTCGCTCGATGCCCGACCGGCCGGCGTGGAAGCCTTGCTGCCCGCGCCCGTGCTGTCCACCGATCCGCAGCGGCTGGCCACCCTGCCCGCGGCCCTGGCCTGGCAGCCGGTGACGGACGCCGTCGGCTACCGGGTCGAAGTCGTCCGCGCCGATCAACCCGACGTGCTGATGTTCGCGCGCGACACCGACGCCACCGCGCTCACCCTGCCCGACCTGCCGCCGGGCGAGCTCCGCGTGCTGGTGCGGGCGGTCAGCGTGGCGCAGGTCGAAGGCCTGGATGCCGGGCAGGATTTCGAGGTGCGTGACCAGCCGGTCGCACCGCTGACCGTGCGCCCGCTGCATGGCCAGACCGTCAACAGTGCCCGACCGCGCTTCGAGTGGGCCCGGGTCGCCGATGCCGAGCGCACCGTGCTGCAGATCGCCCGCGATCCGCAGTTCCTCGCCCCGGTGCTGGAGCAGGACGGCCGCGGCACGCATCTGCGTCCGGGCCAGGACCTGGCGCCCGGCGACTACGTCTGGCGGGTGGCGTCGGTGGACCGCAACGGCCATCGCGGCCGTTTCGGCCAGCCCCTGCCGCTGACCATCACCGATCTGCCGGTCGACCCGGCCCTGCAGCCGCCCGAAGCCGCCAAAGGCCAGCTGACGCTGCGGTGGCAGGCCGGCGAACCCGGCCAGCGCTATCGCGTGCAGCTGGACCGCCGCGGCGATTTCAGCGCGCCGCTGCTCGACCGCGAGCTCGACCAGCCGGAGGTGTCGATCAAGCGCCCCTGGCGCGGCACGCTGCACGTGCGCGTCCAGTACATCGACGAGGACGGTTACGCCGGTCCGTTTTCGCCGGCGCAGCAGATCGCCCTGCCGTGCCGCACCTGTTACGCCGCCGGGGGTGGTGCACTGCTGTTGTGGCTGCTGTTGTGACCCCCCTGCACCTGCCCTGGCCGCAACGCATCGTGCTGGCCGCCCTGGTCGGCGCGCTGGCGGTCGTGGCCAGTCACTGGCAGTGGTTCTGGAAACAGGATGAGGCGGTCTACGACGCGTACGTCGGCGGCTGGGAGTACACGCCGGATGCGCGCCTGCTGATCGTGGCGATCGACGACAACAGCCTGCAGCAGCTTGGCCAGTGGCCGTGGCCGCGCGGCACCCACGCACGCCTGCTGGACCGGCTCACCGACGCCGGCGCCGAGCGCGTGGTGCTGGACCTGATGCTGTCCGAACCGGATCGCCAGGACAGCACCCAGGATGCGGAACTGGCGGCGGCGATCCGCCGCAACGGACACGTGGTGCTGCCGGTGCTGGCCGCGCCGGCCAGTGGCCCGCGCATGGCCGAGGAACTGCTGCCGATCCCGCTGATCGCCGCCAACGCGGCCAGCCTGGGCCACACTGATATCGAAGTCGACGGCGATGGCGTCGCGCGTGGGCTATACCTCACCGCCGGGATCGGCGCACCGCACTGGCCGGCGCTTGGACTGGCACTGGCCGACACGCAGGGGCCGCTGCCCGGCCTGCACGACGACCAGCCGACGGTGGCCTCACCCTACCAGTGGCGCCGCGACCATTACGTGCGCGTGCGCTACGCCGGACCGCCCGAACGGTTCCCGCAGGTGTCCTACGCGGATGTGCTCGACGGCGACGTCGACCCGGCGCTGCTGCGCGGGCGCCTGGTGCTGGTCGGCATGACCGCCAGCGGCATCACGCCGCGCCTGCTCACCCCGACCACCCGCGAGCGCTGGATGAGCGGCAGCGAGTACCAGGCCAATGTCGCCTCGATGCTGCTTGCCGACAAGGTGATCAACCCGCTGCCGTCGGCCGGGCAGAGTGCCCTCACCGGGCTGCTGGTGGCGCTGTGCTGCCTGTTGCTGACGCTGCCGCGGGCGTGGCTGAGCGGGGTGCTCGCCCTGCCGCTGACGCTGCTGCTCAGCTTCGCCCTGCTGCGTGCGGGCAATCTCTGGTTCGCACCGGCCGCGGCCTTGACCGGCATGTTGACCGTGCTGCTGGCGTGGACGCTGTGGCGGGTCAGCGCCTGGCGGCGCCAGGCCAACAGCGATGCGCTCACCGGCTTGGGCAACCGGCTGCGCTTCGAGCAGACCCTGCAGGCCGAGCACGACGCCGGCCGGCGCAGCGGGCGGCCGCTGAGTCTGGTGCTGATCGACGTGGATCACTTCAAGCGCCACAACGATGAGTTCGGTCATCAGGCCGGCGACACCGTGCTGCGCCGGATCGCCCAGGAAATCCGTGCGCACGCGCGTCGTCCGCGTGACATGGCCGCCCGCTTCGGCGGCGACGAGTTCGCGCTGATCCTGCCCGACACCACGCCGGAAGGCGCGGTGCAGGTGGTGCAGGATCTGGTGGCCCGGGCGCAGGGCCTGGAGATTCCAGCCGGCCGCGGCGCGACCACGCATATCACCCTGAGCGCGGGCGTGTTCACCCGCATCCCGAGCCCCGGCACGGAACCTCGGCATTATTTCGAAGGGGCCGACGCGGCGCTTTACCAGGCCAAGGCCGCGGGGCGGAACGGCTATGCGGTCGACGACGGCGGCCCCGGCTGAGCCTCCACCGCCCACCATACGCAAGCGAATGGTAGACTCCGATCACCTCCCCAGCGTGACGTGATCCGAATGAAGGCCTCCGTCTTCCGCCACGGCATCAATCTATGGCCGCCGTTCCTGTTCACCGGCATCCACGTGACCGATGTCAGTCCGGACTACCGCCATGTGCGCGTCGAGCTGCGCATGCGCCCGTGGAACCGCAACTACGTGGGCACGCATTTCGGCGGCAGCCTGTTCGCGATGACCGATCCGTTCTGGATGCTCACCGTGATGCAGAACCTCGGCCGTGATTACTACGTCTGGGATCGCGCCGGCGAGATCGAGTTCCTCAAGCCGGGACGCGGCACGGTGGTGGCCGAGTTCCGGCTGGACGAGGCACTGCTCGACCAGCTGCGCGCCGCCACCGCCAGCGGCGGGAAATACCTGCACTGGTTCAGCAATGACATCGTCGATGCCAACGGCGAGGTGATCGCCCGCGTGCGCAAGCAGGTCTACCTGCGGCTCAAGCCCGAGGCACGCCAACGCGCGGGGTGAGTCCTGTCGCGCTTGCTATGCTCGCGCGCCTGATCACCGCCACGGAAGACCATGCGCCTGCTCCTGTTGACCCCGCTGCTGCTCACCGCCCTGACCGCGTCTGCGCAGGAACTGCGGATACCGCCGGTCGACTATCCGGTGCTGCCGGCGCGCGCCACCACGGCCGAGGGTTTCCTGCCGTCCGGGTGGCGCATCGAGGAACAGCTCAGCGGCGATCTCAACGGCGACAAACGCGATGATCTCGTTCTGGTGCTGCGCCAGCAGGATCCGCGCAACATCGTCGAACACGATGGCTTCGGCATCAGCCCGCTGGACAGCAACCCGCGCATGCTCGCCATTGCGTTCGCTGGTCCGGCGGGCGGTTACACGCTCGCCGCGCAGAACCACACGTTGATCACCCGCCACGAGGCGCCGAACCTGTCCGATGTCTTCGAGGACGGTCCCGGCGTCTCGATCGTGCGCGGCACGCTGCGCACCACGCTGTACTTCTTCTCCAACGCCGGCAGCTGGTCGACGGGTTCGGCCAGCTTCACCTTCCGCTGGCAGGACGGCGCTTTCGCGTTGATCGGCTACGACAACAGCTCGCTGATGCGCAACTCGGGGCACACCGAAAGCCTGAGCATCAACTACGCGACCCGCCGCGTGCGCTACACCGAGGGCAGCATCGACTCGGACGAAGACAGCGTGCGCTGGGAGACGCTCACCACGCCACGCCGCTGGACGCTGGAGACGGTGGGCGATGGCAGTGCATTCCAGCCGCTGGAAGCGACGGACGACCGCTAGGACGCCGCCAACCGCGCGCCGCTTACCGTGCCGGCGCGCGCATCGGCACCCGCAGTGTCGGCCCGAGCTCGTCCACGACCACGCGCCGATCCACCTGCAACCACTGCCCCTCTTCGCTGAGCACCGGCGTGCGCGTGGGCGAGCGCAGCGCCTCCGGCAACGTCTGCAGCGCCACGGACGCCTCCACGGGCTGTTGCCGCAGCCAGCGCTGCGCCGCCACCAGGCGCAGCATCGCGGCGGCGTCCTGCGGGCGGCCCGCGTACTGCCGCATGTCCGGTCCGCTGATGTTGGCCAGGGTGCAGCCCAGCGGATTGGCGATGCAGGCGAAGCGATCCTGCGCCGGCCCGGGAATCGGCGTGGGCGCATCCCGCGCGGCCACCAGCTCGGCGCTCGCCGCGCATGCCCACGCGTAGCGAGGCGCGATGCGTGCCTGGGTGCGTGGCACATCCAACAGCAGGCGATTCCCCTCCGGATCCCCGCTCGACAGACGCAGCCCCGCCCCGGCCAGCGCGAACTCACCGCGCATCGCGGTGCACAGGCTCTGCTCGTCAGGCGTCATTGGCGCCAGTGCAGCGTCGCAGACCGCAGGCACGGGCGCATCCGCGGGCAGTTCGACCAGGATGTCGGCCAGCACCCGCGCGTTGCTCTCCACCATCGCCGCGCCGATCATGCTGGTGACCAGGGTGTCGCCCTGCCCGGCCATCCGGCGCCCACTGAGGATGTCCCCACAGGCACCGGCCAGTGCGGCGCCACTGTCGCCACGCACATGGGCAAGCGCGTGCGCGGACACCGGATCGAACACCGGCTGGAAGGCCGGCAGCGGCACCATCGGGTCGGTGTCGAACGGCGTGAACGGGGAGACGAAGTGACCGTAGCCGGCGATCGCAGCCACGCGCTGGTGAAACGCTTCGTGGCCGGCATGCGCGGCCTGGAACCTGTCGGGGTCGGCGCGCACCGCCTCGAGACAGCCGACGGCCCGGCGGCCGCAGCTCGCCGAGCCCGGACGCGGGGTCGTGGGGTAGCGCCCGTCCGCGCTGGAGTCCTGGGGCCGCTGGCCGGGCGTCCCCTGGCGCCAACGCGCGGCATCCTGCGCCATCACGGCCTCGCGGCCGGCGGCATCCAGGCCGTCATGGCGCAGGGTCCACAACGCGCTGAAGCCATTCGCGCCGGGCGTGGGCAGCGGTGCCTGCAGCAGCCGCATCGCCTCGCGCTGCTCGGCCGGCAGCGGCCAGAACCGCGAGGCGGCCCAGAGTCCGACCAGGGCCAGCAGCAGGCTCAGGATCGAGACGACCACCCATTTCAGTCCATTCCTCACCACAGTGTTCTCCCCGGACCCCGCGTCCTGCGGGGACCGGCAGCGTAAACCGGGCATCGCCCCCGCTACAATGCGCGGATGTCGCCCGAAGCCCCCCAACTCGTTCCGCGTCCCTCCCTGCAGCGGCTGTTCCTGACCGGCCTGCTGACCCTGCTGCCGATCTGGCTGACCTGGGTGGTGGTCAAATTCGTGTTCGTGCTGCTCTCGGGCATCTCCAGCCCGCTGGTGGTGCCGCTGTCCGAGCAGATCGCCGCCTCGTTCCCGCATTACCTGGGCTGGATCAAGGTCGAGTGGATGCAGGACATCATCGCCCTGGCCGCCACCCTGCTGGTGATCCTGTCGGTCGGCGTGCTCAGCCGCCGCGTGATCGGCCAGCGCCTGCTGCGCTGGTTCGGTGCGGTGATCAAGCGCATCCCGCTGGCGAGCATCATCTACGACAGCGCCAAGAAGCTGCTGGACATGCTGCAGACCGAACCGGGCAGCACCCAGCGCGTGGTGCTGATCGACTTCCCGCATCGCGACATGAAGTCGGTCGGCCTGGTGACGCGGGTGATGAAGGAAGAAGGCAGCGGCCGCGAGCTGGCCGCCGTATACGTACCCACCACCCCCAATCCGACCTCGGGCTATCTGGAAATCGTGCCGGTCGAGCTGTTGACGCCCACCGACTGGACCGTGGACCAGGCGATGAGTTTCATCATCTCCGGCGGCGCGGTCGCCCCGGAAACCATGCCGTTCACCCGCGCCGGCGATCGCTGATGCCTGCGGCAGCCCTGCGCTGCCGCAGCTGACTGGGCGCCGTACATGACAAAGCTGACCGGGGATCGATGCTGGCCGTACGCAGGCGAATCGGGCAAGCTCCCGTGTCTGTGCGTTTACGGAAACAGCCGATGCCCCACCCCGCCCGCGCCCTGGCGCTTGCCATCGCCGCATTGATGGCCTTCAGCGCCGCCGCCCCGGCCGAAGCTGCCAAGAAAAAGGCCACCCGGCCCGCCGCGACGCAGTCCCGGCCCGCCGCCAAGCCCAAGGCCAAGCCGCGTGCACGCCCGGCCGCCGCCCCGGCCCGCCAGCCGCTGGTGCGCCAGCAGAGCAAGGCCGCCCAGCTGGACCGCATCTACGACGAATACTGGGATGCCTCGATGCGGCTCAATCCGCTGCAGGCCACCTTCCAGGGCGACAGCCGCCACAACGATCAGCTCTCCAACATCCTCTCGGCCGCCTATCGGCAGCAGTCGCATGACTTCACCGTGGAATGGCTGGGCAAGGTCGAGAAGATCGGTCCGGACGGCCTGACCGGCCAGGACCTGCTCAGCTACGAGATCTTCGTGCGCGATGCGCGCATGTCGCTGGCCGCCGAGCAGTTCCCCGGCTGGATGTTGCCGGTGAGCCAGTACTACAACCTGGGCAGCATCATGGCCATCCTCGGCTCCGGCTCCGGCGCGCAACCGTTCAACACGGTGCAGGATTACGACGGCTGGTCGCGCCGCTCGCTGGGCATTCCCGCCCTGTTCGAACAGGCCATCGCGAACATGCGCCAGGGCATGGCCGCCGGCGTGGTGCAGCCGCGCGATCTGATGGAAAAAGTGCTGCCGCAGCTGGATGCGGTGATCAAGCCGACCGCCGAAGAGAGCATCTTCTGGGCGCCGGTGCGCAACCTGCCCGAGGATTTTCCGGCGGCCGACAAGGCGCGGATCACCGCCGAGTACAAGCGCATGATCGAGTTCCGCATCATGCCGTCCTACCGCGCCCTGCGTGGTTTCATCGCCACCGAGTACCTGCCCGCTGCACGCAGCACCGATGGCCTGGCCGGCCTGCCCGGCGGCAAGGCCTGGTATGCGCAGACCATCGTGCAGAGCACCGCCTCCACGCTGACGCCCGAGCAGATCCATGCACTGGCCGAACAGCGCGTGGCCTCGCTGCAGGCGCAGATAGCCACGATCATGAAAGAGAACAGGCTTCGCGGCTCGCAGCAGAAGCTGCTGCGCACCATGCGCACCGACCGCGATTTCCAGTACGCCAACGCCGATGCGCTGATCAACCGGTACAAGCAGCTGCAGAGCCAGGTCAATGCGCGCCTGCCGACCCTGCTCGGCACGCTGCCGAAGGCGCCGATGGAGATCCGCGCGGTCGAGCCCGAGCGCACGGCCACCGCCGGCGCGGTGAGCTACCAGCAGCCGCTGCCGGACGGGATGCGCCCGGGCGTGCTGTACATCAACACCGGCGATCTGCCGAGCCGCCGCCGCTGGTCCGCGCCGATGCAGTTCCTGCATGAGGGCGTCCCGGGCCATCACGTGCAGCTGGGCCTGCAGCAGGAACTGGACAAGCTGCCGCGCTTCCGTCGCCTGGGCGGCGATATCGCCTTCGTCGAGGGCTGGGGCCTGTATGCCGAATCGCTGGGCGAGGAACTGGGCGTCTACCGGGATCCGTACGAGCGCATCGGCTACCTGCAGGCCGCGCTGACCCGCGCCGCGCGCATGTCCGCCGACACCGGCGTGCACGCGCAGGGCTGGAGCAAGCGCCAGGCGGTCGATTACCTGGTCAAGACCGCGGACATGAGCGCCGCCGATGCCACCGCCGAAGTCGAGCGCTTCATGGCCCTGCCCGGCCAGACCCTGGCCAACGGGCTGGGCGAGCTGAAGATGATGGAGCTGCGCGACAAGGCCAAGGCGGCGCTGGGGCCGCGTTTCGACGCGCGCCGCTTCCATGAGGAAGTCCTGCGCGACGGCTCGATGCCGCTGGACATCCTGGATGCCAAGATCGCCCGCTGGATCGCCAGCGAGAAGGGTGCGACAACACCTGCGCCCTGACCCCCGAAGGAAACGAGCATGCACATCGTCCGGCATCTGCGTGTGTGGATCAGTGCGATGTGCATCGCCGGGAGCGGTGCTGTCGTGGCAGCGCCGGTGCTGACGCCACCGGACCCGGGCATCGATGCGCTGATGCAGCGCTACGACGGCCAGGTTCCGGGCGCGGCAGTGCTGGTACTGCACGACGGCAAACCGGTGTTCCGTCGCGGCTACGGGTTGGCGGTGCTGGAAGATGGCACCGCGGTGACCGCGCAGACCAATTTCCGCCTGGCCTCGGTCAGCAAGCAGTTCACCGCCGCGGTGATCCTGCTGCTGGCCGAAGATGGCGCGCTGACCCTGGACGATCCGGTGAAACGCTGGCTGCCCTCGCTGCCGGCTGCGGCGGATGCGATCACCCTGCGCCAGCTGCTCAGCCACACCGGCGGCCTGCTCGATTACGAAGACCTGATGGCCGCCGACGCGACCGCGCAGGTGCATGACCAGGATGTCCTGCATCTACTGGAAGGCCAGGATCGAACGTACTTCGCACCGGGCACGGCCTACCGCTACAGCAACAGCGGTTACGCGCTGCTGGCGCTGGTGGTCGGCAAGGCCTCCGGCACCGATTTCGCCCGCTTCCTGCGCCAGCGCATCTTCCTGCCGCTCGGCATGCACGACAGCGTCGCCCACCAGGACGGCGTGGACGACATCGCGCGCCGCGCCTACGGTTACAGCGAGCAAGACGGGCGCTGGCAGCGTACCGACCAGAGCCCGACCAGTGCGGTGCTCGGCGATGGCGGCGTGTATGCGTCGCTGGATGACCTGGCCCGCTGGGACGCGGCGCTGTATGACCAGCGCCTGCTGAAGGCGACATCGTTGAAGCAGATGTTCTCGCCTGCCACGCGCACCGCCGAGCCGGACGTGCCGTTCTACGGTTTCGGCTGGCGTCTCAACGGTAGCGCGCAGTGGCACAGCGGCGAGAGCATAGGCTTCCGCAACGTGATACTGCGCTATCCGGCGCAGCGCCTCACGGTGATCGTGCTCAGCAACCGCAACGCCCCCGAACCCTATCCGCTGGCGCTGCAGATCGCCCGGCGCTGGCTGGACACCCTGCAATGAACGATACGCACACTTCTCTCTTGTTCGGCGTGCACCACGTGGCGTTGATCGCCGCGGACTACGCACGCTCGAAGGCGTTCTACACGCGCGTGCTCGGGCTGCGGGTCATCGCCGAGAACTACCGGCAGGCGCGCGACTCCTGGAAGCTCGACCTGGCCCTGCCCGACGGCAGCCAGCTGGAGCTGTTCTCCTTCCCGGGCGCACCGCCCCGGCCCAGCCGCCCGGAGGCGCAGGGCCTGCGCCACCTGGCCTTCCGCGTGCACGCACTGGAACCGATGATCGAGCGGCTGACCGCGGCCGGCGTGGCCTGCGAGCCGATCCGGGTGGACGAGTACACCGGCCGCCGGTTCACCTTCTTCGCCGACCCGGACGACCTGCCGCTGGAGCTGTACGAAATCCCGGCCGACGCCGGCTGATCCGTGCGTCGGGCACGTTCCGTACCGGAGCGAATGGGTATACAGTCGGCCCTGTACCGGCCGCCTGCGCCGGCGTTCACGGACATCCCTGGGAGGGGAACATGCGCAAGACTTTCAAGACCCTGTTGCTGGCGCTGCCGCTGATGATGGCCGCGATGTCGGCCAGCGCCGCCGACGGCGCCGGCGGCCGCTGGAAGACCATCGACGACAAGACCGGCAAGGTGAAGTCGATCGTGGAGATCACCCAGGCCACCAACGGCACCCTGACCGGCAAGGTCGTGGACATCCTGCACTCCGACAAGGGCCCCAATCCGGTCTGCGACGGCTGCGAGGGCGCCAACAAGAACAAGCCGGTCAAGGGCATGACCATCCTGTGGAACCTGAAGGCCGATGGCGCCAACGCCTGGTCCGGCGGCACCATCCTGGATCCGGGCAACGGCAAGACCTACAAGTCCAAGATGAAGCTGCAGACCGGCGGCGCCAAGCTGGACGTGTCCGGCTGCGTGGCCTTCATCTGCCGCGCCCAGACCTGGGTCCGCGAGTAAGCCCGGCGCGGGTTCCAGCCCCCGTAACCCGGCTTCGGCCGGGTTACTGCGTTTTGGCGTGCGATAATCCCCGGTTCCCCTGGCAACAGCGCCCATCATGACCCGCACCGCTCTCGTCACCACCGCCCTGCCCTACGCCAACGGCCCGCTGCACCTGGGCCACCTGGTCGGCTACATCCAGGCTGACATCTGGGTGCGCGCGCGTCGAATGAGCGGCGGCAAGACCTGGTTCGTCTGCGCCGATGACACCCATGGCACCCCGATCATGCTCGCGGCCGAAAAGGCCGGCGTGACCCCGGAGGCCTTCATCGCCAACATCCAGGCCAGCCATGAGCGCGATTTCGCCGCGTTCGGCGTTGCGTTCGACCACTACGACTCCACCAACTCGGCGGCCAACAAGGCGCTGACCGAAGCCTTCTACCTCAAGCTCGAGGCCGAAGGCCACATCGCGCGCCGCTCCGTGGCCCAGTTCTATGACCCGGCCAAAGGCATGTTCCTGCCGGATCGCTACATCAAGGGCATCTGCCCGAACTGCGGCACCCCGGACCAGTACGGCGACAACTGCGAAGTGTGTGGTGCCACCTATAGTCCGACCGACCTGAAGGACCCGAAATCCGTGATCTCCGGCGCCACGCCGGAAATCCGCGATTCGGAGCATTTCTTTTTCGAGGTCGGCCGCTTCGAAGGCTTCCTGCGCGAGTGGCTGGCCGGCGACGTCGCCCTGCCCGGCGTCAAGGCCAAGCTGGGTGAGTGGCTCAACGCCGAAGGCGGCCTCCGCGCGTGGGACATTTCGCGCGATGCGCCGTACTTCGGCTTCCAGATTCCGGGCCACCCGGGCAAGTACTTCTACGTCTGGCTCGACGCGCCGATCGGTTACCTGTCCAGCTTCCAGGCCCTGTGCGCGAAGACCGGCGAAGACTTCGACGCGCACCTGCGCGCCGGCACCAGCACCGAGCTGCACCACTTCATCGGCAAGGACATCGTGAACTTCCACGGTCTGTTCTGGCCGGCGGTGCTGCATGGCACCGGCCACCGCGCGCCGACCCGCCTGCACGTCAACGGCTACCTGACCGTGGACGGCGCCAAGATGTCCAAGTCGCGCGGCACCTTCGTGATGGCCCGCACCTACCTGGATGAAGGGCTGGAACCGGAAGCGCTGCGCTATTACTTCGCGGCCAAGTCCTCCGGCGGCGTCGACGATCTCGACCTCAACCTGGGCGACTTCATCGCGCGCGTCAACGCGGACCTGGTCGGCAAGTTCGTCAACCTGGCCAGCCGCTGCGCCGGCTTCATCAGCAAGCGCTTCGAAGGTCGCCTGGCCGCTGCGCTGCCCGATGCGGCCCAGTACGACCGCTTCGTCGCCGCGCTGGCGCCGATCCGCGAGGCGTACGAGCGCAACGATCCGGCCAGCGCGCTGCGCCAGACCATGGCACTGGCCGACGAGGCCAACCGCTACATCGACGATGAAAAGCCATGGGTGATCGCCAAGCAGGAGGGCGCGGACGCGCAGCTGCAGTCGGTCTGTACCCAGGGCCTGAACCTGTTCCGCGTGCTGGTCACCGCGCTCAAGCCGGTGCTGCCGGCCACCGCCGCGCAGGCAGAGGCCTTCCTGGCCGCGCCGGTGCACGCCTGGACCGACATCGCCGCCCCGCTGACCGCGCACACCATCGCGGTGTACGAGCCCCTGTTCACCCGTATCGACCCGAAAAAAATCGACGCCATGACCGACGCTTCCAAGGACACCCTGCAGGCCGCCATCCCGGCCCCCGCCGCCCCGGCCAAACCGGCCAAGCCCGCTGCCGCACCGGCACCGGTCGCTGCGGCCGATGGCGAGGCCACACCGGCCTACATCGGCATCGACGACTTCGCCAAACTGGATCTGCGCATCGGCAAGGTGCTGGTCTGCGAGTTCGTGGAAGGCTCGGACAAGCTGCTGCGCTTCGAACTCGATGCCGGTGACCTGGGCAAGCGCCAGATCTTCTCCGGCATCCGCGCCAGCTACGGCGATCCGGAACAGCTGGTCGGCCGCAGCGTGGTGTTCATCGCCAACCTGGCCCCGCGCAAGATGCGCTTCGGCCTGAGCGAAGGCATGATCCTGTCGGCCGGTTTCGACGGTGGCGCGCTCGCCCTGCTGGACGCCGATAGCGCCGCGCTGCCGGGCATGCCGGTCCGCTGACCGCGGCGGCAGGGCGGCCACGCGGTCGCCCTGCCACGCTCTTCTGCCTGGAGGTGTGGGTTGGAACTGGCGCTGTTCGATTTCGACCACACGGTCACCAGCTGCGATACCTACGGGCGTTTCCTGCGTCGCGTGGCCACACCCGAACAGCTTGCACGGGCCTGGTGGAAAGTGGGTCCGTGGCTGCTGGCGTACCGCCTCAAGCTGATCTCGGCCAAGCGCCTGCGCGCGCGCGTCACCCGCCTGACCTTCACCGACCGCCATGTCGAGGACATCACCGCGCAGGCCGCGGGCTATGCGCGTGACGTGCTGCCCGACGTGATGCGGCCGGAGATGCTCGACCAGATCCACTGGCACCTCACGCAGCAGCACACCGTGGTGATCGTGTCCGGCTCGCTGGACCTGTATCTGCGGCCGTGGTGCGAGACGCTCGGGCTGGACCTGATCTGCAACCGGCTGGAAAGCCGCGACGGACGCCTCACCGGGCGATACGCCGAGGGCGACTGCGGGCCGCGCAAGGTGGAGCACATCCGCCAGCGTTACGACCTCACGCGCTACCTGCGCATCCACGCCTACGGCGACAGCCGCGAAGACCGCCCGATGCTCGCGCTCGCCCACGAGCCCTGGTATCGCGGCAAGCCCATCAAGTCCCGTCGGGCGGAACCGGCGAGCACGCCCACTGCCCGGCACAGCCGGGCCTGATGCCCCACCGCGCAGCCACCGCCACGCCATGAGCCCCACCATCGACACCTTGACCGAACGCCTCGATCGACTGTTGCCGCAGACCCAATGCGGGCAATGCGGCTACGACGGCTGCCGCCCGTATGCCGAGGCCATGGCGCGTGGCGCGGCGGGCATCGATCACTGCCCGCCCGGCGGCGATGCCGGCGCGCGCGCGCTGGCGAATGCACTGGGTGTGCCGGCGGTGCCGTTCGACCGCTCGCGCGGCGAACACAAGGCACCGCAGGTCGCGGTGGTGATCGAAGCGGACTGCATCGGCTGCACCAAATGCATCCAGGCCTGCCCGGTCGATGCGATCGTCGGCGGCGCCAAGTACATGCACACCGTCATCGCCGATCTGTGCACCGGCTGCGAGCTCTGCATCCCGCCGTGTCCGGTGGACTGCATCGACCTGGTCAGCGCGCGCCGGCCGTAACGCGGGGCGCTGGACGCCTCGCGACGGCGGCGGGAGGGTGCGGTTACGGCAGGGCCGCCGTCACCACGATCTCGACTTTCCAGCTCGGATCGGCCAGCTTGGCTTCCACGGTGGCGCGTGCCGGGGTCATGCCTGCCACCACCCACTCATCCCACGCGGCATTCATGCCGGCGAAATCGCCGATGTCGGCGAGGAAAATCTCCGCACGCAGGATGTGCTGCTTGTCGCTGGCCACCAGCGCCAGCAGCTTGTCGATTTCTTCCAGCACCTGGCGGGTCTGGCCGGTGATGTCCTGGCTGGTGTCTTCGGGGATCTGCCCGGAGAGATAGGCGACCTTGTTGTGCACGGTCATTTCGGACATGCGCGGGCCGACATCGAAACGTTCCAACATGGCAATTACTCCTCTGGATGAAACCGCATTGTCACCGATGCGGCGCGCGCCTGCCGGATGCTGCGCGCAAAGCGGCCACAGCATGCACAGCGCACCCGCTTGGCAAGCGTCGGCATCAGGCGCACGATTTGCCGGCCAGGCGGCCACGCCTGCGTTGACTCCTTCATCGCCCACCCCGGAGCACGCTGTACCGATGACCGACACCGCCGCTGCTCCAACCCCGGCCCGCGCCCCCTGGCGCCGCGCTGCCACCGTCGTCATCCCGCTGGTGATCCTGGCCCTGGCCCTGCGCGGCCTGGCCAACGAATTCGACGCGCACGGCTACCGCGCGATCCGCGAGGCCTTCCACCATCTCGGCGCCGGCCAGATCGCGCTGACCGTGCTGCTCGGGCTGGCCAGCTATGCGTGCCTGATCGGCTTCGATGCGATCGGCCTGCGCCGCAGCGGCAAGCGCCTGCATCCGGCACGGGTCGGCATCACGGCGTTCCTCGCGCATACGCTGGGGCAGACGCTGGGCTTTGCCGCGCTCACCGGGGGTGCGGTGCGCCTGCGCGGGTATGGCCGTGCCGGCCTGACCCTGGGCGAGATCGGCCAGGTCGTGTTGATGAGCACCCTGGGCTTCGTGTTCGGCGCGTGGCTGTTGCTGGCGCTGGCCTTCGTGCTTGAACCGGGCGCGGCGGCGCTGGCCCTGCCGATCCCGGTGCAGGCGGTGCGCGCGATCGGCATTGCGGGCCTGCTCGCGTATGCGGGCACGGTGCTGCTGGTCGGCCGCGAGGGCCGCAGTTTCCAGATCCGCGGGCACGCGCTGTGGCTGCCCGACCGGCGCACCATGCTGGGCGTCACCGCGCTGAGCGTGGTCGAGCTGGTGCTGGCCAGCGCGGCCTTCTATGTGCTGCTGCCGATGGATACGCCGACCGGCCTGCCCGGTTTCGTCGGGCTGTATCTGGTCGCGGTGCTGGCCGGCCTGATCTCCAGCGTGCCGGCCGGCCTGGGCGTGTTCGAGTGGAGCCTGCTCAAGCTGCTGCCGCAGGTGGCCCCGGCCGCCGTACTGGCCGCCGCGCTGATCTACCGCGTCACCTATTACGTGCTGCCGCTGCTGCTGGCCACGGTGCTGGCGGTCGCGCCGGCGCTGCGGCGCCCGCTGCGTGCCGGTGCCGGGGCGACCCGGGTCGGCTGGACCGCGCTGCGCCCGTGGCTGCCCCAGATCATCGCGCTGGCGGTGTTCAGCGTCGGTGCCGCACTGGTGATCGACGGCACCCTGCCGACGCCGCGCCGGCACCTGGTTACCGCCTCGCTGCCGATCCTGGAAACCTCGCACCTGCTCGGCAGTCTGGCGGGTGTCGCGCTGCTGCTGATCGGCCAGGGCCTGCAGCGACGCAGCCATGCCGCGTGGATGCTTGCACTCGGCATCTGCGTGCTCTCCCCCTTGCCGATCTGGCTGCGCGGGGGGCAGGTATTGATCGCGCTGTCCGCGCTGCTGGTGGCCACGGCGCTGTGGGCCTCGCGCCGCGAGTTCTACCGCCAGGGCGCGTTGCTGGATGAAGCCTGGTCATGGCCGTGGATCCGCAACCTAGGGCTGGTCTTGGTCGCCGTGATCTGGCTGCTGTTCTTCGTCTACAGCCACGTGGAATACCAGAACGAGCTGTGGTGGCAGTTCGCGCTGCAGGGCAACGCGCCACGTGCGTTGCGTGCGTTGCTGCTGGTGGCGATCGCGCTGACCATCTTCGGCCTGGCGCGGTTGCTGCACAGCACGCGCAGCCCGCTGCCAGCCGCCGATGCGTCCACGCTGGACGCGCTTGCCCCGATCCTGGCCGCCGCCGAGGACACCCAGGCCTGCCTGGTGCTCACCGCGGACAAGGCGGTGCTGCGTGATGAGGCGCAACTGGGCTTCGTGATGATGCAGCGCTACGGCGGCTCACTGATCGCGATGGGCGATCCGGTCGGCCCACCGGAGGTGGTGCGCGCGCTGATCTGGCGCTTCCGTGAGGAAGCCGATCGGCTCGGCCTGCGCCCGGTGTTCTACCAGGTCGGTGAGGCGCACTGGCAGACCTATCTCGACCTGGGCCTGACCCTGGTCAAGCTTGGCGAAGAGGCGATGGTGCCGCTGCAGGAGTTCACGCTGGAGGGCCGCGATCGCGCGGATCTGCGCCAAGCCTGGAACCGCGGCAAGCGCGGTGGCCTGAGCTTCCGGGTTGCGACGCCCGAGGAAGTACCGGCATTGCTGCCGGCATTGTCGGTGGTCTCCCAGCAATGGCTGGACGACAAGGCCGGCGATGAAAAGGGCTTCTCGCTGGGCAGTTTCGATGCTGCCTACCTGTCACGCTTCCCGGTGGCGCTGGTCGAAGCCGAGGGCCGTATCGTGGCCTTCGCCAATCTGTGGCAGGCGCCGGCCGGAAACGAACTGTCGGTCGACCTGATGCGGCATGTCGATGACGCGCCCAAGGGCACCATGGATTTCCTGTTCATCGAGCTGTTCCTGTGGGGGCGCCAACAGGGCTTCCACCGGTTCTCGCTGGGCATGGCACCGCTGTCCGGGCTCGCCCAGCATCGCCTGGCCGGGCGCTGGAACCGCTTCGCCAACGTGGTGGCACGGCACGGCGAACGCTTCTATGGATTCAGCGGACTGCGTCGCTTCAAGTCGAAGTTCGCGCCGGTCTGGCGGGCCCGTTACCTGGCCGCGCCGGGCGGCGTGCACCTGCCTGCCGCCCTGCTCGATGCAACCCGGTTGATCTCGCTGGACCCGCGCCGGCACGATTGATCCCGTGCCGGCACCCAGCGTCGGTGCTGACCGCTGGCGCTGGCGCTCAACGCGCGGGCAGATGCTGCACGATGGTGTCCGCGAGACGATCGTAATCGCCCTTGAAATGGTGATCGCCGGGCAGCGCGATGATCTGCGCGTTGCCGCCGGGCGGGAGCGACGGGCAGAGCGCGTCGCCATCGTCCTGGCCGTACACGCACAGCGTCCTGCCGGCCGGAAGCCGGGCCACCTCCGGCGCGATCGGCAGGCCATCGCCGCCGCCGCCGAGCCAGTTGCTCACATGGAATTCGTAGTCCGCGGTCTTGCCGACCGACAACAGCGCAATCATCGACACCGACTCCCGCGTGGCCGGTGACAGCTGATTGATCGCCGCCGGCAGTACATCGGCCCCCTGCGAGAAACCGACCAGCACCACGTTGCGGCGCTGCCATTGGCGGCTGTAGTGATTGGCGATGCGCTCCAGGTCGCGCGCGAAGCCTTCGGGGGTGCGTGCGGTCCAGAAGTAGCGCAGCGAATCCACGCCGACCACCGGCACCCCGGCCTCGCTCAACGAGGCGGCCACCTCTTTGTCCAGGCCTGCCCAGCCGCCGTCGCCGGAAACGAAGATGGCGAAGGTATCGCCGGCCTTGCTCGAGGGCACGTCGACCACCGGCAAGCCTTTGAGATCATCCGGCGGCGGCGCCAGGCTGACGCCCTTCTGCGCCCCGATCACCTTTGCCGCGGCCAACAGGCCGGGCAACGCGTCGCCTCGTGCGGTGCGCTCGAACTGGCGCCCCATGCCGACCCTGCGCACGAACGCGGCCGACTCGCCGGCCGGGCAATGCACATCGCCGGCCGCGTTCAACCACGGGAAATTCAGTTCGGCCGGCTGCAGGCGGCCATGGCTGCTGCCGGCGCCGCAGACCTTGCGCTCGCGTACCCCCGATGGGCAGAAGCCGGTGGTGAGCAGCCCGGCGAACACCTGGGTGTCGGCCTGGGCGGCCACGGCATAGGCCAGCGCGGCGCCCTCGCCATCGCCGCCGATCAGCGGCAGGTGGTAGCCCGGCACGTGCAGGTAGGCCTGGAACCAGCGCGAGAAATTCTCCACATCACCGGCCCCGAATGCGCAGTCACCACTCTTCTCGCGGGCCAGCACCTGGCGCAGATGCGCGACATCGATCTGGGCGACCAGGGCGCCCTCGGCACGCAGTGCATCGATGCGCTGTTGGCTGTCGGCATGGCCGGCGGTGCCGTCGAACCACACCACCACCCGTTGCGGGCGACCGTCCGGCAGATACACCGGCACGTTCTCGAAACGCCCATGACTGAGCTGCTGTGGCGGCGCGGCCAGCGCCTGTCCGGACATCCCCGCCAGCACCACACCCAGCATCATCCCCCAACCGGCTCGCCGCATCGTCGCGCATCCCATGACTAGTGCGCCAACGATACGCCCCTGCCCTGCCAAGGGCATGTACACAGCGTGGCCGGAGGCTCAGCGCGCGTCGCGGCGTGCCTGCCGCCACAGCTGCCAGGCCACCGACACCAGCCAGACCAGCACCACTGCGATCACCAGCTTCTGGCCGGCGCCGCGCGGCGGCCCGCGCCAGAGCACGTGCAGCCACAACAGCACGAAGCACAGCCAGGCCCACCACCACGCCGGACCGGCCCAGTCGCGCCAGCGGGGGTCGGCGCGCAGGTACCAGCTCTGCAGCAGCATCGCCACGCTCACGCACAGGAAGGCGGTATTCGCCGACACCCCGTGCACCAGCGGTGCCAGCAGGGGCGCGCGCCCGGGCAACCAGCTGTCGCCGATCGCCACCCCCATCAGCCCCAGCGCGGCGACCGAGAACAGCAGCGGTGCGGCCGCACTGCGGCGCGGTGAACGGCTGTTGGCATGCAGGGACAGGGCCAGCAGCATGATCGCCAGCGCCAGGACACAGTAGGCGCTGCGCAACGCCAGCCCCCACGGCCCGTGCAGGTACAGGCTCAGCGTGGCCTGCACCCAGTCCAGGTCATCCCGTGCCCATTGCGTCCACAGCGCGGTGGCGATGAACAGTCCCAAGGCCAGCAGCGTGGCCAGGGCGACCCGTCCGTGATGCGTCGGCGGCCAGCGGGAGGGGCGTGGCAGGGGAAGCGACATCGCAGCACCTTTGCTCAGTCGGTGGCCTCGGGGTGGCGCTGTTTCCACGCCGCCAGCGCAGCGCGGTAGCGCTGCAGCTCATCGCTGTACAGATCCAGCACGCACAGCGGGCAGCCGCTGCCGCAGCACTCGTTGGGGCCGGGTTCTTCCGGCGGCTGCGGACGCGGATCGGAATCTGGAACGGACACGGACATGGCCACACACGGAAGGAAAAACAGCGCGCACAGTGTAGCGGGCGTGGTTCAGCGCTCAACCCGGCGACGCAGATTGTCGCGCGCCGCCGCATCCAGGCGTTGGTGGAAGAAGTCGCTCAGGAAGATGCGCGGTTGCCCCAGCACCTGCTTCAAGAAGCGTCGTCGATTCAACCGGAACAGGAAGCCCGGCACGTGGCCGGCGTATTCCTCCGCGATGCCCCGGTCGTAGGCATCGAACACCGCCGCCGGCGCACCCAGAATGGCCATGTCGCAGTCCAGGAACAGCGCGGCCTCGGGGTCCACATCGCCAGGCGCGAGTCTGCTGTGGCGCGCGGTCAGTTCGATCAGCTCGACCACGCGCGCCGCATCGATCCCGGCATCAGGGAGCCAGCGCGCGATGGCCTCGCGTGCCATGGCCGCCGAGCGCGCTTCGTTGTCACCACGGCCCGCGTCATAGATGGCGTCGTGGTAGAGCGCAGCCAGCTGCACCTCGCGCGGACGGCTCCAGCCCGGCCCGGCCTCGGCGACCGTGCGGCAGTGCTGCAGCACGGCCTGCACGTGCGACCAGTTGTGGTACGCCCGCGGCGGCACGGCGTAGGCGGTTTCCAGCGCGGCGAGCTGCCCGGCAGGGAGGGGGATGGGTTCAAAGTGCATGCCGCCATGATTGGCCGTCGCGGCGGCGCTGGCAAGCCGGGCGGTGTTTTTTTGACCACCTTCACAGACCCGTTGCCGCGCAGTGGCTGCGCACGGTTATCCACATGTTTGTCGACCGCTGGTCCACATCCTCTGTGGATGGCGCGGACAGCCGATGAACGGCACGCCGCCCACCGACAACGCGCCTAGACTGGGCCCGACGGACTCCAGCGCCCCGCGAGGTGACGGCGATGACCGCATGCAGAGTACTGATCCTGTGGATGGCCCTGGCCGCCGCGCCGGTCTGGGCGGCCGACACCACGCCGCCGTCCATCGCCGCCGAACCGGGCACCACCGCCCTGCCCACGCCGGCGCAGATTCTGGACGTGCCGGCCCCGCTGCTGACCCTGCTGCACGAGCGGGTCATCGATCCCGGTTACTCGCGCGAGCGCCGCCTGCAGCGTCTGGTCGAGATGATCTTCGACGCGCAGGGACTGCACCTGGCCTACGACGCCGATGCAACCCACACGATCGGCGAGACATGGCAGACACGGCGCGCCAACTGCCTGTCGTTCACCCTGCTGTTCGTCACCCTGGCCAACCTCGCCGGCATCGACGCGCATGTGCAGGAGGTGGCCCAGGTGGTGAGCTGGTACCAGGCCTCCGGGGTGATCTACAGCGTTGGCCACGTCAATGCCGGCATCGTGCTGGACGGGCGCAGCGGCACCGTCGATCTGGACCACAACGTGCTGTATGACCGCTACGGGCCGCAGAAGATCAACCGGCAGCGGGCACTGGCCCACTTCTACAATAACCGGGGGGCCGACCGGATGGCCGCCGGGGATGCCGCCGGCGCGCGCGCCAACTTCCAGGCCGCGCTGCGCATGGCGCCGGACTTCGTGGGGAGCTGGAACAATCTCGGCGTGCTCGATGCGCGCATTGGCGACACCGCCCAGGCCCGCAGGGACTATGAAACCGCCCTGCGGCTGCAGCCACGGCACGGTGCCAGCCTGAGCAACGCCAGCGTGCTCTACCGTCGGCTGGGCGATACCCGGGAGGCCGAGCGGCTGGACGACCGTCTGGCCCGGGTGCAGCGCAACGACCCTTTCGCGCAGTACATCCTCGGGGCACGGGCGGAACAGCGGCGCGATTATGCGGGGGCCGTCCGCTTCTACCGCCGCGCGGTGCGCCTGTATGACACGGCCCACCCGTTCCACTTCGCCCTCGCCCGCGCCTACTTCCTGGCCGGCAACCCGAACCGCGCCTCGCAGGAGATGCAGCGCGCGCGTGACCTGGCCGCGGAAAACGGCGATGCGCTCCAATCCCGCTACCAGGCCAAGCTGGACAGCCTGCAGCGCTGGCGCCAGTGGGGCGCCCACGCCGACTGAGGCCGATCAGGCCTTCTTGAGGAAGCAGGTCTTCAGGACCAGCCCCTTGATCTTTTCCGAGTTGCCTTCGATGTGCTCGGCATCGTCCTCGACCAGGCGGATGTTGCGGATCACGGTGCCCTGCTTCAGCGGGATCGAGGAGCCCTTCACCTTCAGGTCCTTGATCACGGTGACGGTGTCCCCGGCGGCCAGCACGTTGCCGTTGCTGTCGCGTACCACCAGGGCCTCGCCGCCGCCATCACCGGCCGCCCACTCGTGGCCGCAGTCCGCGCAGATGAACAGCGCGCCATCGGCATAGGTGTTTTCCAGGGTGCACTGCGGGCAGGCGGGAATCGCGGACATCGACAGCTCTTCGGTAACGAAACGGCCGCCATTGTAACCGCCCGTTACCCCCTGCCCTTGCGTCGGCGGTCCCGTTGCCGCAAAGTGCGCGCCCCCTGACCACCGGCCCGGCCCGCGCATGAAACTCGGCATCGACTTTGGCACCAGCAACTCCGCCGCCGCCGTGGTGATCGACGGCAAGGTCGTGCCGATCCAGTTCGGCCAGGCCGAACAGTTCCGCACCACCGTGTATTTCCCCGAGGTGATGCGCGACCCGAACGACTTCGAACTGACCCCGGCGCTGGAGCACGATCTGGCCCGGCTGGTCGATGCGGCCGCGCGCGATGCCCGCGCCGCCGGCCAGGAGCGCACGCCCGATGCACTGCGCCGCGAGGCCCTGCGCGTGGTGCGCCGGCAGTGGATGGAAGAGCAGATGCGCGCGCCGCTCAGCTCCACCACCCTGCTGCAGAACGCGGTCTACGGCGACGACGCGCTGGAAGCCTACTTCGAAGAGAACGAAGGCAACCTGGTGCAGAGCCCCAAGTCGATGCTCGGCTACAACCTGCACCCGCGCGCGCGCCAGACCATCGCCGGCATCGCCACGCACATCCTCGAGCACATCCGCCTGACCGCCTCGCGCCAGCTGGACACCCCCATCCGCACCGCCACGCTGGGCCGCCCGGTGCAGTTCCGCAGCTCGATCGGCGAGGCCGGCAACGCACAGGCGCTGGACATCCTGCATGGCGCGGCGATCGCGGCCGGCTTCGACAGCATCGACTTCCTCGAAGAGCCGGCGGCCGCCGCGATGCATTACCACGCCGAGAGCCCGCAGGAGCACGACGCCGTGGTGGTGGACATCGGCGGTGGTACCACCGACGTCGCGCATGCCCGCGTCGGCGGTGGCCAGGCCCCGACCATCCACCGCGCCTGGGGCATCGCCCGCGGCGGTACCGATATCGACCTGGCCCTCAGCCTGGGTGGCTACATGCCGCTGTTCGGCCGCGGCATCACCCGGGTGCCGGCCCACCATTACGTGGAGGCGGCGATGGTCCAGGACATGACCCGCCAGCGCGATTTCCGCCAGCACACCTACCGCGACGTGGATGCGCCGTTCGGTCCGCGCCTGACCGCCCTGCAGGACACCGGCAATACCGCGCGCCTGTACCGCGAGGTCGAGCGCTGCAAGATCGCCCTGAGCAGCGTGACCCGCCACGACAGTGCGCTGGACTTCATCGAGCGTGGCCTGCAGGTGCAGATCGACGCCGCGCGGCTGGAAACCGCCGCCGGCGGCTACCTCGGCGAGCTGACCGCCCTGCTGGAGCAGGTGCGCAGCGATATCGGCCACGACCCGGCCGCCGTGTTCCTGACCGGCGGCATGTCGCGCGCCGGCTATCTTCAGCAGGCGGTGGCCAACGCCTTCCCGGGCTCGACCCTGGTCCGCGGCAATCCGTCCTTCGGTGTGGTCCACGGGCTGGCACTGGCCGCCGCCCACTGACCCCGCTGTTGCGCCAGGCCTTGTCCCACAAGGCCTGAAGAGGCGTGAAAGGCCTTATTAACAAAACGTTACGCCGAAAGCGCTATCATCTTTCGGCTTCAAAGCGCAATGCGCTTGACGCACCCAGCATCGTCTTCCGGGCCTGACTGGCCACCGTCCTCTTCGATACTGCCACCGTCGGCCTGTCCGCGGTGCCGGGATCGCTCATCGCTGTGATCCGGCTCGTTCACAGCATGCTTCACCCCGAGCCGCCAAAGAGACACTCAGATTGGGCGAACGCCTGGCTGCACTCCTTACATCGTCCGAGCCCGACCCCATCGACTGCCGTCGTTGCGATGCGGTGTGTTGCCGGCTCACCGTCACCGTGATGCCCGACGACAACGTGCCCGGCTATCTGCTGGACACCGATGCGCGTGGCGGCACGGTGATGGCACGCAACGAAGAAGGCTGGTGCGCCGCGATCGACCCCTATCACCTGCGCTGCACGATCTACTCGCAGCGACCCGCGATCTGCCGCCAGTTCGACATGGGCGGCGATGATTGCCGCCTCGTGCGGCAGGACTACCGTCGACAACAGCAGGATCTGTCGACGTTTTCTTCCACGCTTCATCCATAGCAGGAGCATCCATGGCTCGTACGCCAAAGACCTCCCCCAAGGCAAGCAACACCGTTCGCGTCGACCGCAAGCAAGGGTCCAATTCCGCCGTCAGCAGCCAGAGCATCGCTGCGGATCTGGCTGCCTTCCGCAAGGGTGGCGGCAAGATCGAAGTGCTGGGCAATACCCTGGCACTGAAAAAAGCCGGCTGACATTGCTGCCGACCGCACCGGCATCGGCCGGTGCGGTGGCCGCACTCAGCGGCCCAGGCTGACCCGCACGCTCCCGGAATGGGAGTTGATCGAAATATCCCCATCGCCCGAGCCAAGACGCGCATCCAGGCTGCTGCCCGGGCCATAGCGCGGCTTCTCCACCTGCCCGGCATCGGACTGGATCCCGCCACTGAACGTCTTGACGTTCAACTGCGCCGATACGTTCACCGGCAGCTTCAGCGCGACCGAACCGCTGACCGTCTGCATCGTCACCTTGCCGCCCGGCGCCATGCCGGTCGCGCTCACGTCCAGGCTGCCCGAGACGGTTTCCACCGCCAGCCGCTGGATCCGCCCGGCATTGACATTGACCCGGCCGGAGACCGATTCGGCCGCCACTTCCCCCGATGCGCCACCGCCGGCCAGCAGCTGGCCGCTGACCGTGCGCGCATCCAGCCGTGCGGTCTGCAGCTGCGAACGGATGCTGCCGCTGACCGTGTTCAACGTGGTCTCGCCACTGCGCCCGGCCGCGGTGATGCTGCCGCTGACACTGTTGGCCTGCAGGCGGCGTACGTCGATGTCGGCCACGTCGATGTCCGCGCTGATGGTGCCCAGCTGCACTTCCACCGAACGCGGCACGCGCAGCTCCAGGGTCGCCCCGCCGTTGCTGCGTCCGCGCGGATACTCCACTTCCCAGCGCACGCGGTTGCTGCTCTTGTCCTGCTTGAGGGTGAGCCCGTCGGCCAATGAGCCGGTCAGCGCCACGTCACTGCGATCCCAGCCACGGACAGTGACCTTGCCGGAGATGTTGCTGATTTCCACGCGCCCGCCAGCGCCCAGGGGATGGCGCTCGTTGATGCTGGTAGCGGCCTGGGCGACCAGCGGCAGGCACAGGGCGAGCGCAGCGACCAGGGACAGAGGAATACGCATGGGGTTCTCCTTCAGGTGGGCAGGCCGGTGGACAACACCGCCTGCTGGGTCAGTTCCAGCCGCAGCGCATAGGTACGCTGCAGTTGCCCGAGCAGATAGCGCGAGCGGGGATTTTCAGCGATGGCCGCACGGATGTTGTCCGCACTGGCGTCGAGTTCGTGCAGGGCCGGGCGCCATTCCTCGGTGACCTCGGCATTGGGCAGGGCCGCGATGGCCTGCTGGTACTCGCCGGCCATCGCATCGGCCTGGCGCTGCAGCAGCGACGGTGCCGGCGTATGCGGGACCGGGGTCGGCACCACCATCAGCACCGCCAGCGCGGCCGCCAGGCCGAGCCCGATGCGCAGCGGCCAGCGCCGACGCCGGTGACGCGTTGACAACGTGGGCACGGTCGCCGCCGGGGACGGGGCCGCGCTCTGGGCCGGCAGTTGGGCGGCGATGGCCTGCCACACCCGCGCCGGCGGGACGCGCTCGGCCGGCAGGGCATGCAGGCGTGCAGTCAGCTCGTCGTGATCGGAATCATGGGGGTTCATGCGGTTTCTCCTAGGCGCGCACGCAGCAGGCCGCGCGCACGGTGCAACTGTGCTTTGGAACTGCCGACGGCCATCTGCAGCTGGTCGGCGATTTCCTGGTGTTTCCACCCTTCGATGTCATGCAGGACCAGGACCGCCCGGGCCCGTGGCGGCAATGTTTCCAGCGCCCGCTCCAGGTCCATCGAGGTGCCGGCGCAGCGGTCCTGGGCCGGCAGCATCGCCAGTGACTCCCAGCCCTCCTCGCCGGCATCGCGTGCATCGCCGGTGGCGTTGGCACGCAGCTCCATCAGCGCGGCGTTGACGCCCAGGCGGTGCAGCCAGGTGCCCAGGCTGCTTTCGAAACGGAAGCCCGGCAGCGCGCGCCATGCCTGCAGGAAGGCCTCCTGCAGGGCATCCTCGGCGCGGGCCGCATGGCCGCCACACAGGCGCCACAGCACGGCGTACACCCGCGGCGAATGCCGCCGGTAGATGCGCTCGTACGCCGCGACGTCACCGGCCGCCGCGGCACGCACCAGGGCGTGGTCATCGGCGGCATCGGCCTCGGTCGGAGCGCTGGAAGTGGGCATGGTCGTGTCGAGCATATCCGTTGGATGCGGGGGGCATGGAAAAGGTTTAAGCCGCCGGTGGATTTCTTTTTCTGCGCGGCCTTTAAACCTTCCTGGCCGGCGCTGCATCCAATCCCTTGTCACTACCGGCGCCCGCCAAGGAGTATCCCCATGTCATCCAGTTGCCTGGCCGTGCTGCTCTCACTGGCCACCGGCTGCACGCTGCCGTGGAGTCCGCTGCAGATCCGGGTCACGCTGGCGCCCGAAGCGCCGGATGTCTGTGTGCAGTACGCACAGAATGCGCCGCTGTGCGCCTCCACCATGATCGCTGCGTTCGACGTGTACGGCAGGCCCGTGCAGTAAGCGGGCACCACGATGCGCTGACGCGCATCGGCATTACCATGGCGGGATCGGCACTATCGCTGCAAAGGAATTCCGCCCCCATGAAAGACCATCTGCCCGCCTGGACCCACGACTGGCTGCAATACGGTGTCCCTGCCCTGCAGATCCTGGTGACCGTGCTGGTGGCCTGGCTGCTGCGCCTGATCGCGCGCAGGCTGATCCGACGCCTCGGCGAGCACTACACCCTGCCGCCGGAAATGGTGATGGGCGCGCGCCGCATCAGCAGCTTCGTGATCAATTTCGGTGCGGTGCTGATCGTGCTGAGCATCGTCGGCGCATCGGCCTCGGTGCTGTGGACTGCCTTCACCGGTTTCGCCGCCGTCGGTGCCGTAGCGTTCTTCGCCGCGTGGAGCGTGCTGTCCAACATCTTCTGCACGTTGCTGATCTTCACCACACGTCCGTTCCGCCTGCACGACTACATCGAGCTGCTGGAGAACGGCGAGAAGCCCGGGCTCAAGGGCCGGGTGATCGACATCAACCTGATCTACACCACGCTGCAGGAAACCGGCAACGGCCATGAAGGCACGGTGCTGCAGATGCCGAACAACATGTTCTTCCAGCGCACGGTACGCCGGTGGCGAGATCCCTCGCAGGCACCCGGCGGGATCCAGGGGGACGGTTGAGGGAGCGTGCCACGCCGGTTGTAGATACCGACCGTTGGTCGGTATGCGTTATTGCGTGCCGACCAACGGCCGGCACCTACCGAAGCTGGCTGTCCTTGCTGCCGCGACGGTTGTAGCCGCTGCCTTCGTGCTGGGCGGCGTCTTCTTCTTCCTGGCAGCGCACGCACAGGCGAACGCCGGGGACGGCCTTGCGCCGCGCCTCGGGAATGGGTGCCTCGCACTGTTCGCAGTGGGTCAGCCCGGGGCCGTCGCGCAGTTGTGCGCGCGCCCGCTGGATGGCGTCATCGACGGTGGCGTCGATCTGATCCTGGACCGCGCCGTCGCCTGCCCAACCTGTCGCCATGATGTATCTCCCATGCCGGTGTCAGGTCTCCAGCATAGACCCGGGCCCCGGTGCCCAGCCGACGTAGGGCTGAACGCGCGCGGCGCCGGGTGAACGCTTCAGGCGAGGCTTACCAGACCAGGTCGTCCGGCACCTGGAACTGGGCGTAGTACGCATCGTCCTCGGCGTTGCCGGTGCTCGGTTCGCTGCCGGGCTGGCTGTTGTCGAGCACGATCACGCTGGCATCGCGCTCGCGGACCTTCTCGGCGGCGGCACGCGGCAGCAGTTCGAAGCCCTCGCCATGGCGCGCGATCACCAGGCTGCCCGAAGCCAGCTGGCGGCGCAGCACGTTGTTGACCAGCAGGGTGCGGATCAGCGTGCCATCGTTGAAGCGGTACTCGCTCTCGCCGTCCCGCTTGACCTTGTGCGCCTCGATGATCTGGCGGACCTGGGCCTGCAGTTCCTGGGCGTGGGCCTTGGCCTTGCGGTCGGCTTCCAGCGCGCGATCGCGCTCGGCCTTCTCCGCGCGCAGGCGTTCGGCCTCGCGCTGGCTCTCGCTGGGCGCGACCGGGGCCTTGCCGTGGCGGGCTTTCACCTGTTCACGGGCGGCCTGGGAGACCTGGGATTTCTTGACCAGCCCAGCCTTGAGCAGCTGCTCCTGCAGGGGATTTGCCTTCGCCATACGCCTAGCATCTGTTGTTGCGGGATTCCGGAGCCCATCATACTGGTCTGCCCGCCCCGCCCCAACCGCCTGCATGACCGCCCTGAAGTACCTCGCCGGCTATCCCGACGCCCTGCAGCAGCAGGTGCGCGAGCTGATCGCGGGCGACCGGCTGGGGCCATGGCTGGAACGCCGCTACGCCGAGCTGCACACGGTGCGCAACGACCGCCAGCTGTACGACTACACCCAGGGCCTGAAAGAGCGCTACCTGCGCCAGTCCGCGCCCCTGTCCAAGGTGATCTACGACAGCAGGCTCCAGGTCCTCAAACACGCGCTGGGCACCCACACCACGGTCTCGCGGGTGCAGGGCAGCCGGCTCAAGGCCAGCCGCGAAATCCGCATCGCCACCGTCTTCCGCGAGGCCCCGGCCCCGTTCCTGAAGATGATCGTGGTGCATGAACTGGCCCACCTGAAGGAATCGGACCACAACAAGGCCTTCTACCAGTTGTGCACCCACATGGAAGCGGACTACCACCAGCTGGAGTTCGACCTGCGCCTCTACCTGACCCACCTGGAACGCACGCCGGGCTGAGCCGCGGCGGCCGTCATCGCGCAGCGCCGGGCCCCAGCCAGTACACTCCCCGCCCGCTTCCCGTTTTATGTTGCCTGCCCGATGACCGACCCGATCCGACTCGACAAACGCCTGACCAGCCTGATCGGCTGCTCCCGTGGCGACGCCCAGCGCTATATCGAGGGCGGCTGGGTGACCGTCAACGGCCAGGTCGTCGAACAGCCGCAGACGATGGTCACCGACGAGACGATCGTGCTGCGCGAGAACGCCGAAGCGACCCGTACCGAAACCGTGAGCATGCTGCTGCACAAGCCGGCCGGCATGCGCTCGGACGAACTGTGCGCGCTGGTCACCCCGGAGAGCCGCAGCGACCTCGATGCCACCGGCGTGACCCTGCTGCAGCGGCATTTCCACGCGCTGCAGCTGGTGATGCCGCTGTCCGACGACGAGAGCGGCCTGGTGGTGGTCAGCCAGGACGGACGCGTGATCTCGCACCTGAAGGATCGCGGTGCGACGCTGGAGCAGGAATACCTGGTCGAAGTCAGTGGCGAGCTGGCGCCCTACGGCATGAAGCGGCTCGCGCACGGCCTGAGCTTCCGCAGCTGGCCGTTGCCACCGTGCAAGGTGAGCTGGCAGAACGAAACCCGCCTGCGCTTTGCGATCAAGCCGGTGCATCCGGGCCAGCTGCGCGACATGTGCGCCCAGGTCGGGCTGGAGGTCATCAGCATCCGCCGCCTGCGCATCGGCCGCGTGGCGATGGGCAAGCTGGTGCCGGGCCAGTGGCGTTACCTGGCGCCGGACGAGCGCTTCTAAGCCCCCGCACCCCTCGCGCTGCACGCCCCTGCCGCTTACGATCGGGGCATGACCGAGAAAAAACCGCTCTGGCGCCGGCTGCTGCGCTGGCTGGGAATCGTTGTCGCCCTGCTGATCCTGCTGGTGCTCAGCGGCCTGCTGCTGGCCGATCACCTGACCCCGCAGGCCGTGGGCGAGCGTTCCACGGTGCTGCCCACGCAGGCCGACCAGACCGCGATCGATCGAGAGCTGGTCCGCCTGCAGGCCGAACACCCCGGCCAGAGCGGCGTCGCCTTCCTGTCCGACGGACTGGACGCCTACGCCGCGCGCGCGGTGATCACCCAGCACGCCGGCCGCAGCCTGGACCTGCAGTACTACATCTGGCACGACGATCTGATCGGCCACCTCATGGCCAACGAGCTGTACCGCGCGGCCGAGCGCGGCGTGCGCGTGCGGATCCTGCTCGACGACATGAACGCGCAGGACAAGGACGCGCTGATGATGGCGCTCGATGCGCATCCCAACATCGAGATCCGCCTGTACAACCCGTTCCGCAACCGCAGCGGGCTCTGGCGCCTGGTCGAGATGGTGCAGCGCGTTTTCAGCGTCAACCACCGCATGCACAACAAGTCATGGATCGCCGACGGACGCGTGGCGATCGTCGGCGGCCGCAACATCGGCGAGGAATATTTCAGCGCCCGCCCCGACGTGAACTTCCGCGACCTGGACCTGCTGGTGGCCGGCGAGGCGGTGCAGCAGGCCAACACGATCTTCGACGACTACTGGAACAGCGACACCGCGGTGCCGATCCGCGCCCTGGCGTTCTACACCGAACCGCAGCTGCGCCTGCTGATCCGCGAAAGCGAACACGAGGCGCGGCTGGACAGTGCCAAGCCGTACCTGGCACGCGTGGCCCGTTCGCAGGCGGAGCACTCGTATTACCGCGATGCGCTCGACCTGCACTGGACGCCCAACGTGGAGATCGCCTCGGATCCGCCGATGAAGCATCGCCGCGACGATCAGGCCGGCTGGCTGGTGACGCGCCTGGTCGAGGAACTGGAAAGCGCACAGCACAAGGCGCTGCTGATCTCGCCCTACTTCGTGCCCGGCGAGGACGGCACCGAAGGGCTGGGCGCGATGGTCGCGCGCGGTGCCCAGGTCGGAGTGATCACCAACTCACTGGCCGCCAATGACGTGGCCGCCGTGCACAGTGGCTACATGCACTACCGGGCGCCGCTGCTGCGCAGTGGCGTGCAGCTGTACGAGCTCAAATCGCGCGGCAACGTCGATGGCGGCGGCCTGTTCGGCAGCAGCGGCGCCAGCCTGCACACCAAGGCCTTCATGGTCGATGACCGGCGGGGCTTCGTGGGCTCGTTCAACCTCGACCCGCGTTCGGCCTATCTCAACACCGAGATGGGCGTGCTGTTCGACGACCCCGTGCTGGCCGGGCAGTTGCGCCAGGAGTACCTGCGCCTGGCCAGCCCGAGCCAGAGCTACTGGGTGGCGCTGGGGCCGGACGGTGACGTCCGCTGGCTGGAACGCGATGCCCAGCCACCGCAGTGGCTGTATACCGAGCCGGATACCGGGTTCTGGTTGCGGGCCAGCGCGCGCGCGATCAGCTGGCTGCCGCTGGAATCGCAGCTGTAGCTCAGCCGGCCCCGGCGACCTCGAGCTCGGCCTCTTCACCGTCCAGGGTCTCCACCGCGCGCCCGTGCACGCGCCGCCAGATCCACTGCAGCGCATGCGGCGGCGTGCCGTCCAGTTGTTCCAGCAGGGCCAGCGCCTGGACCTGGCCGATCTGGCCGTGCCGGCACAGCAGGCTGGCCGCCGCCGCCGCGCGGGCGAAACGCAGGCTCGCCGCCAGTCCACTGCCGCTCTGGCGGATCAAGGCGTCGTGCACGGCCTTGGGCAGCTCCCATGCCGCCGCGATGCGGCTGGCGACCGGCAGGGTCCAGCTGTCGAGCAGGTCCGCCGCCAGCGCACGCGGCGGCGCGGCCACCGACTGCTGCGCACAGGCATCGAGCAGGTGGCGCATCACCAGCGCCGCGCCCAGTCCCTGGGTCAGGCCCAGCCACTGCGCGGCGAAGCCATCTTCGTGGGTCACCGTCCGGGCATGGTCGGCGGCCGCGCGCGAGGCCAGCAGCGCGTGTTCCCAGATCACCGCACTGAACTGCGGAAACGCATCGCACTGCAGCTGCATCACCGGCTGCACCAGCACGGCGCTGATGATCTGGCGGATGCCATCGGTCCCCACCAGGGTGACCGCGCGCTGCAGCGTCTCCACCGGGCGCGCCTGCACCCGGTAGACCGGGCTGTTGGCGATGCGCAGCAGGTTGCCGGTCAGCACCGGATCCTGGCTGATGATCGCGGCCATCGCACGTGCCGATGCATCGCTGTCGTTGACGGTCTGGATCAGCTGCGGCAGCAGCTGCGGCCGGCGTGGCAGGTGCTTGGCCGACCAGTCACGGGCCAGCAGCGACGCCGTGACGGCATCGCGCAGCTCCACCGTGTGCGGGGCCGCGGCATCGGCGGCATCGCCACTGCGGGGGACCAGCGCGAGCGTGTGCAGCCCGGCCTGCAGCACTGCGACCGGATCGGTGCCCGGCGACAGAGCGGCGGCAGGCACTGCCGTCGCCCCCGCCTGCTCGGCGGCGGCACGGCCCCTCGATGGCTGCGCCACGGCACGCCGGTGGCGGACCAGGCCGATCACCCCCAGCAACGCCAGCACGGCGGCGCCAACGAGCATCACGCCGATCACGCCCACGGCCCTGCATACGCCGGATCCCGCACTTGCCTTGTTGCGACTGCGCCCACGTGATCCTTCCTGCGATGACCGGCCATCCACACCGTTGCCACGGCATCGGCCTGCGCTTCAGCAACTTTAATGGCGACGCGGCGGGAGACCCCTGACAACACCCTCCGCCGGAATGCACTAGAATGGCGCCGCGCGACCCGTCCGAGACCCGACGACGTCGCTTTTTTTGTTTTACAACCCACCTTTTGCTGGCGCGTTCGCCGCTGTTCGCCACCGTTCGCACCATCGGAGCCACCATGTTATTTGAAACCCTCGAAACCACCGGTCACGAACAAGTGGTGTTCTGCCACAGCCGCGACGCCGGTCTGAGGGCGATCATCGCCATCCACAACACCACGCTCGGCCCGGCCCTGGGCGGTGTGCGCATGCGTCCCTACGCCAGCACCGACGAGGCCCTGGCCGACGCGCTGCGGCTGAGCCGCACCATGACCTACAAGAACGCGCTGGCCGGTCTGAACGTGGGCGGCGGCAAGGCGGTGATCATCGGCGACCCGAAGCGCGACAAGTCCGAGGTGCTGTTCCGCGCGTTCGGCCGTTACGTGGATTCGCTGGGCGGCCGCTACATCACCGCCGAGGACGTCGGCACCGATGTCAACGACATGGAGAACATCTACCTGGAGAGCGAGTACGTCACCGGCGTACACCAGGTGCATGGCGGCTCCGGCGATCCGGCGCCGTTCACGGCGTATGGCGCCCTGCAGGCCTTGATGGCGTCGATGCAGCACAAGCTCGGCCATGAGGAAGTCGGCAAGGCCAGCATCGCGGTGCAGGGGCTGGGCCACATCGGCATGGAACTGGTGAAGCTGCTGCGCGACCGCGGCGCCAAGCTGTACGTCAGCGACCTGGACAGCGCGCGCGTTGAGCGTGCGGTCACCGAATACGGTGCCGAAGCGGTCAAGCCGGAGGATATCTACGACGTCAACGCGGACATCTTCGCGCCGTGCGCGCTGGAAGGCGCGATCAATCCGGATACGCTGCCGCGGCTGAAGTGCAAGATCGTCTGCGGCACTGCCAACAACCAGCTCTCGAGCCTGGAAGTGGGTGACGAACTGCATGCCCGCGGCATCCTCTACGCGCCGGATTACGCGGTCAATGCCGGCGGTGTCATGAACGTCTCGCTCGAGATCGACGGCTACAACCGCGAGCGTGCGATGCGCCTGATCCGCAGCATTTACCACAACCTCGGCCGCATCTTCGCGCTGTCGCAGATCGAGGGCATCGCCCCGCAGCGCGCCGCCGACCAGATCGCCGAATCGCGCATCCTGTCGATCGGCAAACTGAAGATGCCGCTGGGTCCCAGCACGCCGCGCCGGGGCACCCTGCGCGGCAACTGAGCCGTGGGGCGATACAACGAAAGAGGGCGCGATCATCGATCGCGCCCTCTTTTTTTACACACGTCGCAGTGAGACCGGCTGTCAGAACCCGGCCGAATAGCGCAGCTGCACCTGGCGCAGATCGCCCCGCGGGCCGAAGCGCTGGTCGTAGCCGAACGCCAGGCGGCTGGTGCGGCTCAGCCACGACTCCACCGAGAGCCCGAACAGACCGCCCGAGCGGGCCGGCTGCAACCCGGCCACCGGTGCCCAGGCCTCGACCCCGACGAAGCTGGCGTCCAAGGCCAGGCCGTCGCTGGCGAGATGCTGTTGCCACTCGGCATAGCCGCGCAGCGACCAGCCGCCCCAGCGACGCTCGGCGCGCAGACCGGCCAGGGCCTGGCTGCGCGTGCTCGCGGCATCGTGCGCGCGCAGGCCAAAACCCATGCCGCCCGCTTCGCTGAAGCCGTCGCTGTCCACCCGGGCGTACTCGGCGCCCAGGTAAGGCGTCAGCGATGCCGTGGCGCTGCCGAAGCGGTAACCCGACTCCACGCTGGCCGCGCTGAAGCTGCCGCCGTAGCGCGCATTGACCCCGTACTGGCCGGCACCCAGCAGCAGTTGGCGATCGATCTCACGGGTGAACTGGCCGGCGCCGATCTGGCCCATCGCATACGCACGGCCGGTCCCCCAGCCCGCATAGACCTGCGCCTGCGATTGACGGTCGCGGCCGCGGTCACTGCCCCACTCGCGGCTGCCGTAGCTGCGGGTTTCGCCGAACGCGAAACCGAGCATGCCGTGGCTGCCCAGCGCCATGTCCTGGCCCATCATCCAGCCCCGGGTCGCCACCCCGTTGCCGGCGAAGCTGCCCTGGCCGGCCTCGCCCAACGCGCTCTGCCAGGCACCGCGCAGGCGCGGCGCGGCCTGCACGTCACCGACCCGTGCCGACAGCGCACGACGGTTCATGTCGATGCTGTCGAAGGTCGCCGCCGTCGCCAGCGCATGCGCCTTGCCGGACAGGCTGTCCAGGCTCGCCTGCAAGGCGTTGGCCCCGTCGACCTGCTGCAGCTGGCCGGCCGCGTCCGCGAACCCGTCCAGCGCCGCCCCCTTGCCATCGAGCACCTCGAACGCGGATTCCACGCGCGCCGCCGACGCCAGGGCGGTTCCACCGAGGCCGGCCTGCAGGCTCGCGCTGGTCACGTTGATGCGGTCGGTGACCAGGGTGACGTCGTTGTTCGCATGCAGCAGGCTGGCCTGGAGCAGGGTGCCGGGCGCCAGCCCGTTGGTGACGCTGGCGAAGGTGCCGGTCACCCCACCATCGGCATGCAGCAGCGGCTGCGTGCGTCCGTCCTGGGGCACGTAGCCGCTGATGATGCTGTCCACGCGCACCGTGCCGGCCAGCGTGGCGCTGCCGTTCACCATGAGCGGGTTGGCACCCAGTGCGACCACCAGTTGCGCGCTGGCACGCTGGATGTAGTTGCCTTCGATGACCGCATCGATGTTGTCGCTGCGCAGGATCACGCTGGCGCCGTTGTCCACGTTGCCGCTGACCCGCGTCGTGCCGTTCATGAACTGCAGCGCCGCAGCATTGGGATTACCCGCCTGCGGCGCGATGACCACGTTGGACCGCAGCGACGCACCGCCGCGCAGCGCGAGGGTGCCGCGCTCGATGATGGTGTCACCGGTGTAGGTATTGGTGCCGGCCAGGGTCAACGCACCCGCACCCTGCTTGGTCAGCCCGCCGTCGCCGCTGATGTCGTTGCTCCACACCGAATCCAGGCCCACCGTGGCGACATTGACCGTCACATCGCCCCAGTCCAGCCTGGCCGGACCATTGATCGCCTTGGCGATGTTGAGCAGGCCGTAGCCGAACGTCCGGTCCACGCCGGCCGCGCCGAGATCGGTCGCGGTGCCCAGCAGCGTCTGGCGCACCAGGTCGTTGGTGAAATACGGATATTTCTGCCACACCAGCGCCGCCGCGCCGGAGACCAGCGGCGCCGCATAGGACGTGCCCGAGCCATAGTAGTACTCCGGCGTGCCGCCCTTGTTGGCCGGATCGACATACGCCACCGTGCCCGGTGCGGCGAGGCAATACTGCGCCGCGACGCCGCAGGCGTTGGCATACGAAGCCAGCTTGCCCGGGTCTGCGGTATCGACCGCGGTCACGCTCAGCCAGCCGCGTTCCAGATCCGCGGCGGGCAGGCTGCCGCCCGGACCGACCTGGCTGGGCAGCGCCGCCATGCTGGAGGGATTGGGCTTGCTCTCGTTGCCGGTGGCGAACACCACCAGGCCGCCGTTGCTGATGATGAAGGGCCGGTATTCCTGGGCGATCGGCGCGGTGGCCGACGGGTTGGTCCAGTACAGGCCACCCCACGAGTTGTTCATGATCTTGACGCCGGCCGCGATCAGGTCCTGATGCACGCCGTCCAGGCCGATCGCACCGGTCACTTCGTTGCCACTGCCCGAGCCGTCATCGACGGGACGCTTGTCGGCGATGATGCGCGCCGAGACGATCTGCGCTTCGCTGGCAACGCCGCCCGGCCAGCTGCCTACACGGCGACCGGCGGCCAGTTCGGCGACGACGGTGCCGTGGCCGACCACGTCGTCCACATTGACGTTGTTCACGCGCGGATCGACGTAGGTGTAGTTCGCCAGCACCCGCCCGCTGAGCGCGGGATGCTCACGGTTCACGCCCGAATCGACGATGCCGATGCGCACGCCGGCACCGGTCCAGCCGGCGGACTGCGCTGGCCCCGCCTGGACGATGGCCAGGTGCGCGTCGATCGCCGGCTGCGGCGTCGGCGCCGTGGTCGGCGGTGGAGAAGGTGGCGTGGTGGGGGGCGGCGACGGGGGCTGGGTCGGAGGCGGCGACGGCTCCAGATCCCCGCGGACATTGCTGCCTCCGCCTCCGCAGGCACTCAGTGCCAACGCCAATGCCGCGGCCAAGGCCGACCTGCCGATCACAACCTGCTTCATCCCTGCTCCCCTTGTGAATGGACCTTCCCCACCTGCCTGCCTCCCGGGCAGACACCGGCGGTCAATGCCGACCCTCTATACTGGACCGACCCCCACGCAGTCTGCCGGGAAATGCGTCGGCTTCCAACGCCCGCGTTCCCATTCCGCTCTTCGCTCACGCACCAAAGAGATTGCACATGTCCAACATCGTCATCGCCGCCGCCAAGCGCACCGCCATCGGCTCCTTCCTGGGCCAGTTCAACGGCGTGCCGTCCCCGACCCTGGGGGCCACCGTGATCGCAGCAGCCCTGGAGCAGTCCGGAGTACCGGCTGCGGACGTTTCCGAAGTGATCATGGGCTGCGTGCTGCCGGCCAACCTCGGCCAGGCGCCGGCCCGCCAGGCCGCGATCGCCGCCGGGATTCCGGTCTCCACCGGCGCCACCACCCTCAACAAGGTGTGCGGCTCGGGCATGAAGGCCATCATGCTGGGGCATGACCTGATCAAGGCCGGCTCGGCCAGCGTCGTGGTCGCCGGCGGCATGGAGTCGATGTCCAACGCCCCGCACATGATCCCCAACTCGCGCACCGGCAACCGCTTCGGCAACTTCCAGGTGATCGACCACATGGCGCACGACGGCCTGGTCAATGCCTACGACGGCAAGGCCATGGGCGAGTTCGCCGAATGCACGGTGGAGAAGTACCAGGTCAGCCGCGAGGACCAGGATGCCTTCGCCATCGAATCGGTCCGCCGCGCGCAGGCCGCGCAGGCCAATGGCGCCTTCGACGGAGAAATCGTGCCGGTGAAGGTCAGCACCCGCAAGGGTGAGGTCGAGTACGCACAGGACGAACAGCCGAGCCGCTCGGACATCGCCAAGATCCCGACCCTGCGCCCGGCGTTCAAGAAGGACGGCACTGTCACCGCCGCCAGCTCCTCGAGCATCTCCGACGGCGCCGCCGCGGTCGTGCTGCTCACCGAGGAAGACGCCGCCGCCCGCGGCCTGAAGCCGCTGGCCCGCATCGTCGGCCACGCCACCCATTCGCAGGCGCCGGAGTGGTTCACCACCGCGCCGATCGGTGCGATCCACAAGCTTCTGGAAAAGACCGGCTGGACGCTGGACCAGGTGGACCTGTTCGAGATCAACGAAGCCTTCGCCGTGGTCGCGATGGCGCCGATCCGCGAGCTGGGCATTCCGCATGACAAGGTCAACGTCAATGGCGGTGCCTGCGCATTGGGTCATCCCATCGGTGCGTCGGGTGCACGCTTGGTGGTCACGCTGGTGAACGCGTTGCGCAAGCGCGACGCCAAGCGCGGAATTGCTACCCTGTGCATTGGCGGCGGCGAAGCAACCGCCATCGCTATCGAATTGATTTGATTTGGTTTAACGCGCATTTCTCAAAACTGAATGCGCGATCGCTTGACAGCCAATCGTGGCTTGTCATCATGTTGCCGGGCGCGCAATAGCGCGTTGCCTAATCTAACGACGAGGATTCACAACAATGAGCATCAACAAGCTGCTGATCGCAATGGCCCTGGGCCTGGCTCTGACCGCCTGCTCGAAGCAGGAGCAGGCTGCTGACGCCGCCGCTTCGGCCAACGAAGCCGCCGCTGACGCCCAGGCCGCTGCTGACCAGGCCGCTGCTGCTGGCGCCCCGGCTGCTGACGCTGCCCAGGCTGCTGCTGACACCGCCACCACCGCTGCTGACGCTTCGGCTGATGCCGCTGCCCAGGCTGCTGGCGCTGCCACCGACGCTGCTGCTGAGCAGGCGAAGGACGCTGCCAAGACTGCGGAAAACACCGCTGAGCAGGCCAAGGACGCTGCTGAAGAAGCCAAGAAGTAATCACTTCTTTCTTCAAGCAAGTCTGAAGAAGCCGCTGGTTCGCCAGCGGCTTTTTCTTTGGGTGTTCTTTGCCGCGCTGCCGCGCGCACCGCGTCTTCACAGGCGCATGAATAGGCTGGCCTCCCATCCATCGCCGTTCTGGAGCGCCACATGAAGATTCGTCCGCTGACCACCTCCCTGCTGGCCGCTTCCCTGCTGCTCGGCCTGGCCGCGTGCAAGGGCCCGGAGGCCGAACAGGCCCGCCGTGACGCCGCGCAGGCCGCCGACAGCACCAATGCCGCCGCGCGCGAAGCCGTCGACAAGGCCGCTGCGGCCACCCGCAGTGCTGCCGATGATGCCGCGGCCGCCTCCGAGCGCGCTGCCGCCGATACCCAGCAGGCACTCGACCGCGCTGCTGCGGCCACCTCCGAGGCTGCCGGCGAAGCCAAGGTCGCCGCCAAGGATGCGGCTGCCCACGCCAGCGAGTCCACCGCCGATGCCGCGCAGAAGGTCGCCGACAAGGCGCGCGACGTCGCGGACGATGCCAACAAGAACGCCAACGAAGCCAAGCGCTGAGTCCGGCCGCCCCTTCAAGGGCATCACGTGGGTCACGACGCCCCCTCCCTTGGAGGGGGCGTCTGCGTTATGGCAGTGCGCGGCCCAGCACGGCGCCGACATCGATATCCGCCGGCAACGTGCCGAAGGCCATCCCGTGCTCGGCGCCGAGCCGTGAACGGATGAAGGCGGATGTGTTCGGACTCTGCGCCCGCAGCAGGACCGCGGCCTGCAGCAGCAGCGCCAGGCGTTCGGTGATGCGCCGGGCCTGTGCCTGCTCCGGCGTGGCCGCGAGCTGGGCGCGCAACGCACGCAGTGCGGCGTCATAGATCGCATCGGCACCGGCCACCGCATTCAATTCCGCATCCAGCGCGTGCAGCACCTGCGGTTCGCGTGACAAGGCACGCAGTACGTCCAGGCACTGGATGTTGCCGCTGCCTTCCCAGATCGAATTCAACGGCGCCTGCCGGTAAAGCCGCGGCAGCATCGACTCCTCCACATAGCCCGCGCCGCCGAGGCACTCCTGCGCTTCATTGACGAACACGGCCGCGCGCTTGCACACCCAGTACTTGCCCACGGCCGTGGCGATGCGCGCGAACGCGGCCTGCTGCGGATCGGCCGCGGCCTGGTCCACCGCGCGTGCCACACGCATGGCGAACACCGTGGCCGCTTCGGATTCGATCGCCAGATCGGCCAGGACGTTGGCCATCAGCGGCTGCTCGCTCAGCCGGGTGCCGAAGCTGCTGCGGTGCCGTGTGTGGTGCAGCGCCTGGGCCAGGGCCATGCGCATCTCGGCGGCGGCACCGAGCATGCAGTCCAGCCGCGTCATCATGACCATGCCGATGATGGTGGCCACCCCGCGCCCTTCTTCGCCGACACGCTGCGCCCAGGCACCGCACAGCTCCACCTCGCTGGAGGCGTTGGACCAGTCGCCAAGCTTGTCTTTCAAGCGCATCAGCCGGAACGCGTTGCGGTTGCCATCGGGCAGGCGTCGCGGCATCAGGAAGCAACTCAGGCCTCCCGGCGCCTGCGCCAGCACCAGGAAACCATCGGACATCGGCGCGGAGAAGAACCACTTGTGGCCGACCAACGCATAGCTGCCATCGGCCTGGGGCTCGGCCCGCGTGGTGTTGCTGCGCACGTCCGAGCCGCCCTGCTTCTCGGTCATGCCCATGCCCAGGGTGATCCCGGCCTTGTCCGCGATCGGCACGTCACGCGGGTCGTAATGCGGGGCCGCCGCCTTGTCCGCCCAGGCGGCGAGTGACGGATCCTGGAGCAGCACGGCGACGGCGGCGTGGGTCATCGTCAGCGGACAACTGGTCCCCGCCTCGGCCTGGTGATGCAGATAACTCAACGCCGCGCGCGCGACATGCGCACCCGGCCCACCATCGTGCCAGGACAGCCCGGCTACGCCGTGCGTCTTCGCCGTCGTCATCAGCTGGTGGTACGCCGGATGGAACTCGACCGTATCGATGCGATGTCCCTGCGCATCGTGGGTGCGCAGGCGCGGCCGATCGCGATTGGCGTCGAAGCCGATCCGGTACAGCTCATCGCCGGCGAGGCCGCCATAGCGCGCCAGCTGGCCCGCGAACGCGGCGCCTCCTTCGCGCTGCACTGCCTCGGCCAGTGCGACGTCGTCGGCCCACAGATTGCGCCCCCCGAAAGGTGGCGGCTGGTTGCTCACCTCGTGCGTTTCGAACGCGGGCAGTGCTGACGTCATCACGGCAAGCTCCTTGCAGACAGATGCACCGATTCTGCCGCATCCCCCTGCAGGCCGCCGTTCATGCGGATTCTCACCTCCTGCACGAGCGCGGCGGCACAGTGCAGGCATGAACGCGGATGCCGACAACGACGACCTGGTGGTGCTCCGGCCCGAGGGGCTGTACTGCCCCGCCGGTGATTTCCATATCGACCCGTGGCGACCGGTGCCGCGGGCGGTGATCACGCACGGCCATGGCGATCACGCGCGCAACGGCATGGGCCACTACCACTGCACCACACAGACCCTGCCGATCCTGCGCTGGCGCCTGGGCGATGTGGACTGCAGCGCGCACGCCTATGGTGAACGCTTCACCCTGGGCAACACCGAGGTCTCCCTGCATTCGGCCGGGCACGTGCTCGGCTCGGCCCAGGTACGGATCGCGCATGCGGGGCGGGTCTGGGTCGCCTCCGGCGACTACAAGCGGCAGCACGATCCGAGCTGCGACCCGTTCGAGGTGGTGCCCTGCGACACCTTCATCACCGAGGCGACCTTCGGCCTGCCGGTGTACCGCTGGCCGGACACGTCGCAGGTCGCGGCGGACATCGTGGCGTGGCGGCGCGAATGCGAAGCGCGCGGCGAGGCGGCCGTGCTGCTCTGCTACGCGCTGGGCAAAGCACAGCGGATCCTGGCCGAACTGCTGCCGCTGGATACGCAGCCGGCGCTGCTGCATGGCGCGATCGCTACCGGCGTGGCGGTCTACCGCGAGGCCGGGATTCCGATGCTCGCCACCGAGCCGGTCAGCGAGCAGGCGCGCGGTGCGGAGTTCGCCGGCAAGCTGATCCTGGCCCCGCCCTCGGCGGCGGGGAGTGCGTGGATGCGCCGCTTCAAACGCGCGCAGCTTGGTTTCGCGTCGGGATGGATGCGGGTGCGCGGCAACCGCCGCCGCCGCAACTACGACCGTGGCTTCGTCGTCTCCGATCATGCCGACTGGCCCGACCTGCTGCGCACCATCGCCGAGACCGGTGCCCGCCGCGTCATCGCCACCCATGGCAACACCGACGCGCTGATCCGTTTCCTGCGCGAGCGCGGCGTCGCCGCCGAGGCCTTCGCCACCGGCTACGGGGACGAAGAATGAAACGCTTCGCCGCGCTCTACAGTGAACTCGACCGCAGCACTGCCACCGGCGACAAGCGCGCCGCGCTGGTGCGCTACTTCCAGCAGGCGCCCCCGCACGACGCGGCGTGGGCGCTGTTCCTGCTGGCCGGCGGCAAGGTCACCAGCGCGCGCCGGAAGATCGCCGGCAACGCCGAGCTGCGCGCGTGGGTCGCGGAGCTCTCCGACACGCCGGCCTGGCTGGTGGACGACAGCTACGACCAGGTGGGCGACCTGGCCGAGACGCTGACCCTGCTGATGGACGATCCGCTGCAGGTCGGCGCGGATATCGCGCTGGCCGACTGGATCGAGCAGAAACTGCTGCCGGTCGCCAATCAGCCCGAACCGGTACGCCACGCGGCCATCACCGGGGCGTGGCAACAGCTCGCCTTCGACGAGCGGCTGGTGTTCAACAAGCTGCTGACGGGTGCGCTGCGCGTGGGCGTCTCACAGCGGCTGGTGCAGCAGGCACTGGCGGAGTGGTCGGGGATCGATATCGCGCGCATCGCCCAGCGCATGCTCGGCAGCTGGGTGCCGACGCCCGGATTGCTGGCGGCCCTGCTGTCACCCGAAGAGCGCCCTGAAGATCGCCAGCAGCCCTACCCGTTCTTCCTGGCCTCGCCGCTGGAGGCGGAGGTCGACACGCTCGGTCCGATCGAAGACTGGCTGCTGGAGTGGAAGTGGGACGGCATCCGCCTGCAGGTGCTGCGCCGCCAGGGCGAGGTCGCGCTGTGGTCGCGCGGCGAAGAACGGCTGGATGGCCGCTTCCCCGAAATCGACGCGGCGGCGATGGCGTTGCCCGATGGCTGCGTGATCGATGGCGAGCTGCTGGCCTGGGCCGACGGCGACGCATTGCCGCTGCCGTTCACCGCGCTGCAGACCCGCATCCAGCGGCTGAAGCCCGGGCCGAAGACACTGCGCGATACGCCGGTGCGCGTGCTCGCCTACGACCTGCTCGAGCTGGGCGGTGAAGACCTGCGCGCGCTGCCGCTCGCGCAACGGCGTGCGCGCCTGGCCGACGTACTCGCCACGCTGGACGACCCGCGCCTGATGCTGTCGCCGGAGGTCAGCGTCGCGGACTGGAGCGCCGCCGCCCTGCACCGCGATCTCGCCCGCGAGCGTGGTGTGGAAGGGTTGATGCTCAAGCGACGCGATTCGGTCTACCAGGCGGGACGCCGGCGCGGCGACTGGTGGAAATGGAAAATCGATCCACTGACCATCGATGCGGTGATGATCTATGCGCAGTCCGGTCATGGCCGGCGCAGCACGCTGTACACCGATTACACCTTCGGGGTGTGGGATGGCGAGACCCTGGTGCCGGTGGCCAAGGCGTACTCGGGCCTGGACGACAAGGAAATCCTCGCGCTGGACCGCTGGATCCGCGCGAACACGATCGAACGGTTCGGGCCGGTGCGCAGCGTCCGTGGCGAGCAGGTGTTCGAACTCGGCTTTGAAGCGGTGAACCGCAGCAAGCGCCACAAGTCCGGCATTGCGGTGCGCTTCCCCCGCATCCTGCGCTGGCGACACGACAAGCCGGCCAGCGAGGCCGACACCCTGGCCCAGCTGCAGGCGCTGGCGCGGTGACGCGACGGGAGGCCATGGCCCGCCTGACGGCGTGGTTCGCCAGCCGGGGCTGGGCGCCGCTGCCCTTCCAGAAAGCGATGTGGCGGCACTATCTCGCCGGCGAGTCCGGCCTGCTGCACACACCGACCGGCAGCGGCAAGACACTGGCGATGTTCGGCGGTCCGCTGCTGCAGGCGCTGCACGATCCGCCGCCACGGACGACCCGCGGCCGTGCAAAGACACCGGTGCCGGTCCTGCAGGTCCTGTGGATCACGCCGCTGCGTGCGCTGGCCGCCGACACCGCGCGCGCGCTGCGCGAGCCGCTGGACGCGCTCGGGCTGGACTGGCAGGTGGGCCTGCGCACCGGCGATGCCAGCGCGCGCGACAAGCGCCTGGCGCGCGAGGGACGGCTCGATGTGCTGGTGACCACCCCGGAGTCGCTGGCGTTGCTGCTGAGCTATCCCGACACGATGGCGCGCCTGCAGCACCTGCGCTGCGTGGTCGTGGATGAGTGGCACGAACTGTTGGGCAACAAGCGCGGCGTACTGCTGCAGTTGAACCTGCGCCGGCTGCGCGATGCGCTGCCCACCCTGCAGGTGTGGGGGCTCTCGGCGACGCTCGGCAACCTGGACGAGGCGCGCGAGGTGCTGTTGCCCGACGTGCCCGACGCGCCGCTGGTGGCCGGCGCGCGGCCGCGCCCGGTCAGCGTGGAGACGCTGCTGCCGGCCCAGGGCGAGCGTTTCCCGTGGGCCGGTCATCTGGGCCTGTCGCAGCTGCAGCGTGTCCTGGAAAAACTGCTGGCGGTGCGCACCAGCCTGCTGTTCACCAACACGCGCGCCCACGCCGAACTGTGGCACCAGGCACTGTCGGCGGTGTGGCCGGAAGATCCGGATACCCTCGCCCTGCATCACGGCTCGCTCGACCCGGCCCTGCGCCGCGCCGCGGAACAAGGCCTGCGTGAAGGCCGGTTGCGCTGCGTGGTCGCCACGTCCAGCCTCGATCTCGGCGTCGATTTCCCCAGTGTCGACCAGGTCCTGCAGATCGGCAGCCCCAAGGGCATTGCCCGGCTGCTGCAACGTGCCGGCCGCGCCAGACATCGCCCCGGCGAATCCGGGCACATCGTGTGCGTGCCCTCGCATGCGCTGGAGCTGGTCGAGTACGCCGCGGCGCGACGTGCGCTGGCCCAGGGCCATATCGAGGCCCGCCGGCCGCTGCGGCTGTCCCTGGACGTCCTGGCGCAGCACGCGGTGAGCTGCGCGCTCGGCGGTGGCTTCGATCCCGAGGCGCTGTTCGCGCAGGTGCGACGCACGCATGCCTTCGCCGCACTGGACCACGCGCACTGGGAGGGCGTGCTGGAGTTCATCGTGCAGGGCGGTCGCGCGCTGTCGCAGTATCCGGATTTCCACAAAGTCGTGCGCGATGACGATGGCATCTACCGCGTGCATGACCGTCGCGTCGCGCTGCGACATCGTTTGTCGATCGGCACCATCACCAGCGATGGCAGCGTCATGGTGCAGTTCCTGCGCGGCGGCCGGCTCGGCGCGGTGGAGGAACAGTTCCTCAGCCGGCTGCGCCCGGGGGATCGCTTCCAGTTCGCCGGGCGCCTGCTCGAACTGGTGCGCCTGGAGAATCTGACCGCGTACGTGCGACTGGCGCGCGGCGGCGACGGTGTGGTGCCTCGTTGGCAGGGCGGGCGCCTGCCGCTCTCCGAGGCGCTGGGGCATGAAATGGAAGCGGTGCTGGCCCGCCCGCCGGAGAGCCCGGAGATGCAGTGGCTGGCGCCGTTGTTGTCGCTGCAGGCGCGCCTGTCCGCGTTGCCCGCGCCCGAACTGCTGCTGGTGGAACACGTCCGCCGCCGCGACGGTCAGTTCGTGTTCGTGTACCCCTTCGCCGGCCGCCAGGTCAATGAAGGGCTGGCCGCGTTGATGGCGATGCGCTGGACGCGCCTGCAGACCAATACGTTCGGCTACGCGGCCAACGACTATGGGTTCGTGCTGGCGCCAGCCCGTGCTGTCGAAATCGATGCCGCGCGCGTGCGCACCCTGCTGGAACCGGAAGGACTGCTCACGGATCTGCGCGAGAGCCTCAACCTGGGCGAACTGGCGCGACGCCAGTTCCGCGACATCGCGCGCGTGTCCGGCATGCTGGTGCCGGCACTGCCTGGCCGTACGCCACGCAGCCTGCGCCAGCTGCAGGCCTCCAGCGGGCTGCTGTACGACGTGCTGCGCCAGCATGATCCGGATCACATCCTGCTGACGCTGGCCGAACACGAGGTGCTGCACGATCAACTCGATCTCGACAGCCTGGCCCGTGCGTTGGCGTCCTGCCAGGCTCGCACGTTGAGCCTGCAGCACCCCACCAGCCTGGGCCCGCTGTCCTTCCCGTTGTGGGCCGAACGACTGCGCGGCCAGCTCAGCAACGAAGACTGGAAGACCCGCGTCCTGCGCGCCGCACAGCAACTGGAGAAACGCCATGGCGCCTGAACTGCCGATCACCCTCGCCGGCGAAACCGTCCAGCTGCTTGGCGCGCGTGCGCTGCATTGGCCCGCGCGGCAGGGCCTGCTGATCGCCGATCTGCATCTGGGCAAGGCGGACCTGTTCCGGCGCTCGGGCATCGGCCTGCCCAGCGGGGGCACCTCCGATGATCTGCAGCGCTTGGGCACGATGGTGCAGCAGTACGCGGTGCGCCAGCTGTGGATACTCGGCGATGTACTGCATGGCGCTGCACACCGCGCCGCGTGGTACCGGCAATGGCAGGGCTGGCGTGAACAGCATCCACGGCTCTGGATCGGCGCGCTGGAGGGCAATCATGACCGGGTGCTGCCCAAAGCCGATCTCGGCATCGAGCTGCTGGGTGAACGTGTCCAGGAGGGACCGTTCCTGCTGCGTCACGCACCGCAGCGTCACCCCGGCCTGCACGTGCTGTGCGGCCACCTGCATCCACTGGCCAGGCTGCCGGGCATGCAGCGGCGCTGGCCATCGTTCTGGCTTCGCGAGGGAATGACGATCCTGCCCGCCTTCTCAGGATTCACCGCGGGTATCGCGCCGGTGCTGGGCACGGGCGAAAGACTGGTGGCCTGCGTCGAAGACCAGGCCATCGCGTTGCCGGCGCGCTAGGTCGAGCAGCGCGCGACAACAGTCACTCAGTCAACGTGTGTGGATCAGGCCGCCGAGACCAGCAGGTCCGGCATCAGCCGGATATCCGGCGCGTGCGGATTGGGCCGCACCGGTTGCCGCTGGATCGCGGTCAACATCTCGTGGGCGGCGGCACGGATGCGCGGATGGTGCTCCGGCGCGGCGTGCGTGATGAGGCTGGTCACATGGAACTCGAACACGTCTTCCATCACGTCCGGCTGATCCTCATGCAGCATCTGCAGTAGTCCGCGCAGTTTGCGGATTTCACTTTCCAGAGTTTCGGCCGAGAACAGCATTTCAATCTCCTTGGGTTGCGATCGGTCCACCGGACCGTAGGTCGCAAACGCAGCACCACCCTACCACCCGTCAGTCGGGGGCCTCCAAGCGATCAGGAATCGGACACCGCTTCGGCGTGAGCAGCACGGGGCGCAGGAAGAAAAGCCGCGTACGCTGCGTTTGCCACGCTGTTGTCCCATGCCGACGGTGAGTCCACCGTCAATGAATGTTATTCACGTCCTCACATCGGCGCGCAGGCACCGCTACGCCGCGTTATCAGCTGATGCCATCGGGTGCGTGCAACGCGCGCATCGCCTGCGCGAAGCCGGGCGACAACGGCAGTCTGCCGAGCCAGCCGTGCTGCGTTCCGCTGAGCACGCGGAGCATGTGCCCGCGCCCGCCGGGCACGCGGCCCATCGGCTGGAACAACAGATCGCGTGCGCGCGCCCAGCCGTCGCGCTCGGACTGGAACAACGGCGTCAGCCAGCGGCTCCAGTACTGGTAGATCGCGACGTGGGCGCGGCGCTGCGCCTGGTAGGCCTGCAGCGCGGCGTCGCGATCGGCATGCGTGCGCAGCGCATCGCGCAGGGCCATCGCGTCCATCAGGGCCATGTTCACGCCCTGCCCCAGCTGCGGACTCATCGCGTGGGCGGCATCGCCGACCAGCACCAGCCGCTCGCGATGCCAACGCGAGAGCACCGCATCGCGATAGCCGGCGCGGGCCAGTTGCGCCGGTCCGGTCACGCCGGCGAGGCGCTCATGCGCCTGCGGCCACAGCGCGGCGACCTCATCGAGCCAGCGCGCCATGCCGTCACGCTCCCATTGCGCGAACCGGTCGCGGGGCAGGCTCCAGAAGAAACTCAGCTGCGGCGTGTCGTTGCCCGGTCGCGTCCCCACCGGCAGCAGGCCGATCATCCTGCGCGCGGCCACGTAGCGCTGCCGCAGTTCATCGATGTGCGGCCAATCGGCGCGCGGCAGCAGGCACCACAGCGCGCCCCACGGGTACTCGCGGTCCAGCACCGTGCCCTGCACCTGCGCGCGCAGCGACGAGGCGGCGCCATCGGCGGCGATCACCAGATCGTAAGGGCCATGCCAGTGCCCGCGTGCGTCGCGCAGGCGCCCCTGTGCGGCGTCCACCGCGACGATGGCGGTGTCGGCCTGCAGGTTGCCCGGCTGCTCCCACGCGTCGGCCAGCAGCGAGAACAGCGCGCCGCGCTGCATCCCCACCCCGTGCAGCGATGGATCCAGGTCGGCATAGCGCATGTCCATCACCGCGCGTCCGCACGGGGTCTCGCCGTACAGCCGGCGCACGGCGGCGCCATGACGGAGCACCGCCGGCAGCAGCTCCATCTGCCAGAGCACGTCCAGGCCGCTGGGCTGGAGCAGGAACCCCGCCCCGACCGGACCGGGCGTGGTGGCACGCTCGAACACGTGCACGTCGTGATGGTCACGTGAAAGCAGGATCGACAAGGCTTGGCCAGCCGTGCCGTAGCCGACGATGGCGATGGTGCGACGAGGGGTCATGCGCGGACTCACTGATAAAAAAAACCCCGCCGAAGCGGGGTTTTCAATGCGCAGCTGAAAAAATCACTCAGCCGGCACGATGTTCGAGGCTTGGGCGCCCTTCGGGCCCTGGGTCACGTCATAGGTGACCTTCTGGCCTTCCTGCAGACTGCGGAAGCCCTTGGAGTTGATCGCGGAGAAGTGCGCGAAGACGTCGGCGCTGCCGTCCTCCGGCGAGATAAAGCCAAATCCCTTGGCGTCGTTGAACCACTTGACGGTACCGTTCGGCATGGTGATGCGAGACCTTCTTCTATGAATGGGTGGTGTACGCTCAACCAGCGCACTGGCGGAGTATGCAAACCTTGTACCGGAATGACAATCACCCCCGTGCCAATTCACCGATCAATTCGGGCAGGCCGGAGGAGGCAGCGTCCACATTGGCCAGCACTTCGGCCATCGTGATCTCATCACCATCGCCACAGCCGGCGGCCCAGTTGGCCACGATCGCCAGGCAGGCGTAGTCCAGCCCAAGCTCGCGGGCCAGGCTGGCTTCGGGCATGCCGGTCATGCCGACCAGATCGCAGCCATCACGGCGCATGCGCGCGATTTCCGCATTGGTTTCCAGCCGCGGGCCCTGGGTGGCGCCGTAGCAGCCCCCGTCCTGCAGGCGCACGCCGGTGACTTTCGCCGCGGCCAGTACCTTGCTGCGCAGCATCGGCGTGTACGGATGGCCGAAATCGACATGCAGCACGTCGGTACCCGGCTCTTCGCACAGGGTCGAGATGCGACCCCAGGTGTAGTCGATCAGCTGGTCCGGGCAGGCCAGCACGCGCGGGCCGAAGTGCTCGGTGATCCCGCCGACCGTGTTGAGCGCAAGCACGCGCTGCGCGCCGATCTGCTGGAGCGCAGCGAGATTGGCGCGGTAGTTGATCTTGTGCGGCGGCAGCGAATGGCCTTCGCCATGGCGCGCGAGGAAGGCCACGCGCTGGCCCAGCAGCGTGCCGACGCGGATCGGACCGGACGGCGTGCCGTAACGGGTCTCGACCTGGTGGCTGCTCACGTCGTCGAGCTGGGCCAGCTTGTAGACGCCGGTGCCGCCGATGACGGCGAGGGAAATGTGTTCCATCATTCCTTCATCGCGTAGATGGCCGGCACGCAGCGCAGCGTCTCGTTGACGTCCATGCCGAAACCGAACACATAGCGGTCCGGCAGGTCGATGCCGGCGTAGTCGGCCTTGACGTCCGGCAGCGCGCGGTCGTGCAGCTTGACCGTCAGCGCGGCGATGCGCACGTCGGTCGCGCCCTGCTCCAGGCACCAGGTGCGCACGCCCTGCAGCGTGTAGCCCTCGTCGAGGATGTCATCGACCAGCAGCACGCGGCGGCCGAACAGCGCGGTGGCCGGCTTGTGCTTCCAGACCAGGTCGCCGCCGGTGGTTTCACCGCGGTAGCGGGTGGCGTGCAGGTAATCGAACTGCACATCCTGGCCACGTGCGCCCAGTTCCAGCGCGAGCTGGCCGGCGAACGGCAGCGCGCCATGCATGATCGACAGGAACAGCGGGACCTCGCCCTTGTAATCGCGCGCGATGGCGTCGGCGATGCCAGCGATGGCCTTGTCGATGGTGGGACGGTCGACCAGCAGGTCGGCCTGGGCCAGGGCCTGGGAAATGGTGAGGTTGGGCATCAGACGGTTCTTCCAAGGGTGTCAAGCAAACGGGATTGGGTGGTGCCATGGCGGGAATCGGCCAGCAGGCCGTCCCAGCCCAGCGCGCCGCGACCGATCAGGCCGAGCAGCGCAGCAGTGTTGAGGGTGCGGCCTTCGACCGCGCGCAGCGATTCTTCCACCAGTTCGGGGTGGCAGACCAGCACCACGTCGCAGCCGGCGTCCAGATGCGCATCCACGCGCGCCTTGACGCCACCGGCCGAGAACGAGGCCGCCATGCCGATGTCATCGGAGAAGACCACGCCGCGGAAGCCCATCTCCTCGCGCAGGATCTGCTGGATCCAGCGCGGCGAGTAGCCGGCCGGCTCCGGCGCGACCTGCGGGTAGACCACGTGGGCCATCATCACCGCATCGGCGCCGGCGCGGATGCCGGCCGCGAACGGGATCAGGTCCAGCGCGCGCAGTTCATCGAGCGTGCGCGGGTCGCTGGCGTCGTCGAAATGGGTGTCTTCCAGCACGGTGCCGTGGCCCGGGAAATGCTTGAGCGTGGCGGCCATGCCGACGCTGTGCATCCCGCGCACATAGGCCGCGGTGAACGCAGCCACCACCTGCGGATCTGCGCTGAAGGCGCGATCGCCGATGGCCCGATTGCCGCGACCCAGATCGACCACGGGGGCGAAGCTGAGGTCCACGCCGCTGGCGCGCACTTCGCTGGCCATCAGCCAGGCGTGCTGCTCGGCCAGGGCCAGCGCGGCCTGCGGATCGGTGGCATACAGGGCATCGAAGCCCTGCAGCGGCGGCAGGGCGCTGTAGCCCTCACGGAAGCGCTGCACGCGTCCGCCTTCCTGGTCCACGCAGATCAGCTGCGGGCGCGGCGCGGCGGCACGGATCGCCGCCGACAGCTCGGCCACCTGCTCGCGCGAGGCGAAGTTGCGCTTGAACAGGATGACGCCGGCCACGGCGTCGTGCTGCAGCCATTCGCGTTCCTGGGCGGTAAGTTCGGTCCCGGCAACGCCGATCACGAGCATGGGGTGTCTCCAATACGGGGCGCCACCATGGCGCACCGCCGCATTGTCGCAGAACCCGCGCGCAGCGTCAGACCTCGCAGCCGTCCGGGCCGCAGCCATCGCCCTGCCCGGCAGCCCCTGCGGGCGAGCTCTCCGCCGCGATCTGGCGCAGTGCCTGGGCGAAGGCCTCCGGCGGCTGGGCGCCCTGGATGGCGTACTTGTCGTCGATCACAAAGGTGGGCACCGACTGAATGCCAAACCGCTGCGCCTGTGCCAGCTGGGCCTGGATCTCTTGCAGCCCCTCCTCGCCCGCCAGCAGCGCAGCGATGCGCCCCGCGTCGAGACCACCGGCAGCGCCGGCGGCGATCAGGGTCTGCGGGTCGGCCAGGTTGCGGCCTTCGACGAAATGCGCGCGGAACAGCGCCTCGCCGACCGCCGCCTGGACGCCCTCACGCCCGGCCAGCCACATCAGACGGTGCGCCGGCAGCGTGGTGACCCGGACCTGGCCCTGGTCGAAGTCCATCGGCAGGCCTTCGGCGCGCGCCGCGGTCTGGGTCTGGGTCAGGATCTGTTCGGTGCGCTCGGCGCTGCCGAACTTGGCCGCGTAGGCCTCGCGGAGTGGAACGGGCGTGGTTCCCGCATCGGGGTCGAGCAGGAACGGGTGCCAGTGCACCTCCACCTCGGGCGCGTCATCGCCCAGCAACGCCAGGCCCTGCTGGAACCGGTGCTTGCCGATCCAGCACCAGGGGCACACCACATCCGACCAGATATCGATTTTCATCTGGCCAGATTGTGGGTGCCGCGGGGCGTTTACAAGGTCTGGCGGTCAGCCGCGTTCAGCGCTGGACCAGCGTGAAAACGGGTGCGCGGCCAGCGCCAGATTGTAATAACGGACCTCGTCGGTCACTTCAGCACCGGCCCAGTCGGGCAGCGTGATCGCCTGATCGGCGTGCTCGAGCTCGACTTCGGCCACCACCAGCCCGGCGTTCTCGCCCAGGAACTCGTCCACTTCCCAGAGCAGCCCTTCGTGCTCGACCAGATGCCGGCGCTTGTCGATCAGCCCGCCGACACACAGCGCCAGCAGCGCGCGCGCGTCGTCCACCGGGATCGGGTAATCGAACTCCTGCCGGGTATGCCCGATCTCGCGCGATTTCATGTTGAGGAAGGCCTGCTCGCCCTGGATGCGCACGCGCACGGAGGCCTTCTGTGCGCCACTGTCGAGCGAGGCGGTGTCGTTGAGATAGCCCTGCGCCATCGGAATCACCGCGTGTGCGGCGGTGCGCCAGCCTTCACCGGTGACAAGGTATTTGCGTTCGATTTCGATGCCCATGCGCACAGTATGCGGCGATCCCGGCACGGCGGCCACGCGCTGCTTCTATACTGGTCGGCTGCCCTGCAAGGACGCCCGATGAAACCCCTGTTCCCCACCCTGCTGCTGTCGTTGCTGCCGCTGGGCGTGTCCGCCGCCACGCCTCCCACGCACGCGCAGATCGAAGCGGCCATCATGGCCATGATCGAGGCCGAGAAGAAACCGGCCGCCTCCGCCCAGGATCTGGTGCTGCAGTCGATGTTCACGCCGCGCGGATTCGACCACGGGCCGTGCTTCGCGAGCACGACGGTGACCGGCGCGTACGAGTGCCTGGTCGGCATGGAGATCGGCCTCAAGAACCGCTACCGGATGCTGCGCTTCGTCCCGCAGGGGCTGGGCTGGGCGATGCAGCGCGCCGATGTCGACGCGCCGGTTCCTCCGCGTGAGCGTGTCCGCGAACTGCTCATCGAGCAGCTCGATCATCGTGCCGCGGCCATCGACGATGCCGCTGCCCGCGAGGAACTGCGCGCCTTCCAGCAGGGCCTGCAGATCCTGGCGATCGAGGACTGCGAACTGCACTCCATGCAGGCGCCGGAAATCCGTTGCGACGTCACCGCCGGGGACGGCACCGAGCGCGGTACCGACCCGCAGACCTATGTGTTCGATGCACAGGGCGAGTGGCAGAACGCCGCGCCGGAAGACCGCCGCTGAGCCCGAACGCGGTCAGCGCTTTTCGAACACCGCGATGCTTTCCACGTGCGCGGTGTGCGGGAACATGTCCATCGCGCCGGCCGAGACCAGGGTGAAACCCTGCTCGTTGACCAGGTAGCCGGCGTCGCGCGCCAGCGAGCCCGGATGGCAGCTCACGTAGACGATCCGCTTGAACTGCTTCAGCGGCAGCTGCTGCAGCACTTCGATCGCACCCGAGCGCGGCGGATCCAGCAGCAGCTTGTCGAAGCCCTGGCGCATCCACGACGCCTGGCGCTGGTCCTGGGTCAGGTCGGCGGCATGGAACTCGGCATTCTCCAGGCCGTTGCGCACGGCATTCTCTTTGGCACGCGCCACCAGGCCGGGATCGCCTTCCACGCCGACCACGTTGCGCACGGTACGCGCCAGCGGCAGGGTGAAGTTGCCCAGGCCACAGAACAGATCGAGCACGCGCTCGTCAGGGCCGGCATCGAGCAGCGCGAGCGCGTGCGCGATCATCTGCACGTTGAGCTTGGCGTTGACCTGGATGAAGTCCAGCGGGCGGAACGCCAGCTCGACGTCCCACGGGGCCAGCTTGAACGACAGCGGTACTTCGGCCGGCCACAGCGGATGCACGGACTCCACGCCACCGGGCTGCAGCGAGATCGCGAAGCCGTGCTCCTGCCCGAAGGCGGTCCAGGCCGCGCGGTCAGCGTCGCTGAGCGGCTGCATGTGGCGGATGGTCAGGACGATCGCGTCATCGCCGGCGATGAATTCGATCTGAGGGATATCGCGTTTGCCATCGAGCGTTTCGATGAACTCGGACAGCACGCCGACCTTCATGCCGATCTCGGGAATGACCGTCAGGCACTGGCTCAGGTCCGCGACGAAACGCGGATCCAGCTCGCGGAAGCCGACCAGGGTCTTGTCTTTCTTCTCGACGCGGCGCACCGAGAAGCGGCCCTTGCGGCGGTAGCCCCAGCTGTCGCCGACCAGCGGCGGCAGCACGGTGCCGGGGCTGACGTGGCCGATCCGGGTCAGGTTGTCGATCAGCACGCGCTGCTTGGCCACGATCTGCTGCGACTCCTCCAGGTGCTGCAGCACGCAGCCGGCGCAGACGCCGAAATGCGGGCAGCGCGGGGTCACCCGCTGCGGCGAGGCCTGTACCACCTCGAGGGTCCGGGCTTCATCGAAATGGCGGTTGCGCGCGGTCGGTTCGGCGGTCACCACCTCGCCCGGCAGCGCGCCGGTGATGAAGGTGACCTTGCCACCCTCGCCGTCGCGGCGGGCAACGCCACGGCCGTCATGGCTGAGGTCGAGGATGTCGGTCTGGAAGGGGGTACGGTCGAGGCGGGAGCGGGTTCGGGCCACGTGGCAACAGGCTGCGGGCAAAAAGGGTGCGTATTGTCGCAGATACCAACTGCCAACTGACTTGCCGCCCGCTGAAACCGCTTGCAGGCGGAGCCTTCGCGTTTACTATGGAGGCAGCTGACATGGAGGCAGCCCATATGCAGATGACCCCGAGGGATCCCATGCCCCGATTCCTGCTCGTCGAGGACGACACCATCAGCCGCGGCTTCTTCAAGGCCGCGCTGGAAACCCTGCCGGCCCAGGTCGATACCGCCGATTCACTGGCCACGGCCATGGACCGCGCCCGCGGCAGCCAGCATGACCTGTGGCTGATCGACGTCAACCTGCCCGACGGCAACGGCACCCAGCTGCTGCAGGAGCTGCGCCGCTCGCGGCCGGACACCCCGGCGCTGGCGCACACTGCCGATGGCGATACTTCGATCCATTCGCGCCTGCGCGACGCCGGCTTCAGCGAAACCCTGGTCAAGCCGCTGAGCCGCGAGCACCTGCTCAAGGCGGTCCGTCGTGCGCTGGTGCATACCGCCGGCAGCCTGTCGGCCCCGCTCGACGCGGACGATGCCGACAGCCTGCGCCAGGATTGGGACGAGACCACCGCCCTGGCTGCGCTGAATGGGCAGCGCCACCACCTGATCGCCCTGCGCGAACTGTTCCTGGCCGAGTTGCCGGGGGTACGCGACGCCGTGGCCCAGGCCCTGCGCGAGGACGATGTACGGGCCCTGCGTGGGCAGCTGCATCGGCTGCAGGCCAGCTGCGGGTTCGTCGGCGCCGCACGCCTGGCGCGAGCGGTCCGCCAGCTGCACCAGGCCCCGGAATCCACCGGTGCCCAGGGCCGCTTCCGCGTCGCGGTCGACGCGCTGCTGCAGTAGATCCCCGGCGCTACGGGCGGCGCCGGGCCAGATCCTCGAGCATTTCCCAGGATTTCAAACCGCGTCCGCCCAGGTGGTGCATCAGCACCGCGCGCATCGGCCGGCGCAGGCTGCCCAGATCCTCGGGCCCGGGCATCGCATCGGCGGCCAGCGCCAGCAAGGCGCTGCCAGTCGCCGTGCCGCGGCGCTGATCGACACCGCGGTCGCTGAGCAGCCGACGCGGCCCCTCCTGCGGGTCCAGTTCGTAGCGCGCGGCCGGGTCGACCGGCTCGTCGTCGCTACCGTGCAGCAGATCGAAGCCGAAACCCAGTGCCTCCAGCAGATCGCGCTCGAAACGCCGCAGGGTCCAGGCCAAGGGCTCGCCATCGCGCAACCGCGCACGCACCTGCGCGTAGTGGTCGTAGAGCTCGGGCAGCGGGTCCTGGCGGGGTGCCAGCCGCATCATCAGTTCGTTGATGTAGAACCCGGCCAGCATCGCCTCGCCGGTCAGCCGCGGCGCGGCATCGAGCGCTTCGGCCCCACGCAGCTGGGCCAGTTCGCCCCGCTGCACGGCGGTCAGGCGGATCCACTGCAACGGCTGCAGGGCCGCGCGCAGCGCCTGGCTGCGCGGGCTGGAGACACCCCGGGCGAGCACCCCGATCCGGCCGTACTGCTCGGTCAGCACTTCAACCAGCAGGCTGGTCTCCCGCCACGCCCGGGCATGCAGTACGAACGCCGGCTCATCGTCGATGCGCATGACTCAACCGCCCGCGAAGGGAGGCATTACTCGTAGCCGAACGCCTTGAGCGCGGCTTCGTCGTCCGACCAGCCTTCGCGCACGCGGACCCAGGTTTCCAGGAAGACCTTGGCCCCGAACAGGCGCTCCATCTGCAGGCGCGACTTGGCCCCGATTTCCTTCAGGCGGGTGCCGGCCTTGCCGATCACGATCGCCTTCTGGCCTTCGCGCTCGACCCAGATCACCGCGCCGATGCGCAGCAGGTTGCCGTCTTCGACGAAGCGCTCGATCTCGACCGTGGTCGCATAGGGCAGTTCCTCACCGAGCTGGCGCATCAGCTGCTCGCGCACCAGTTCACCGGCCAGGAAACGCTGGCTGCGGTCGGTGATCTCGTCCTCGCCGAACATCGGCGGGGCTTCCGGCAACAGCTTCATCAGGTCGCGGACCAGCGACTCCAGGCCGTTGCGCTTCTGCGCGGAGATCGGATGCACGGCCGCGAACGTGCGGCCTTCGGTGACCTGCTGCAGGAACGGCAGCAGGGCGCCCTTGTCCTTCAGGCGGTCGATCTTGTTGACCACCAGCACCACCGGGATGCCCGAGTCGCTGAGCACGTTGAAGGCCAGGGTGTCTTCGTCATCCCAGCGGCCGGCTTCGATCACCAGCATGCCGGCGTCCACGCCCTCGAGCGAGCCGCGCGCGGCGCGGTTCATCACCCGGTTCATGGCGCGCTTCTGCGCACGGTGCAGGCCGGGGGTGTCGACCAGCACGATCTGGCCGTCCGGGTAGCTGGCAATGCCCAGCAACCGGTGCCGCGTGGTCTGCGGGCGGTTGGAGACGATGCTGACCTTGGCGCCCACCAGGGCGTTGGTCAGGGTGGATTTGCCGACGTTGGGGCGACCGATGACGGCCACGCTGCCGGAACGATGGGGGGTTGCTTCGTTCACTTGGAATCCAGTTGCTCAAGGGCGGCGGCAGCCGCTTGTTGTTCGGCCAGCCGTCGCGAGGCACCTTCGCCTTCGGTGCTGACAGCGGGGTCGGTTACGCCGCAGCGTACCCGGAAGGTCTTGGCATGATCGTCACCCGATTCTGACACCAGCTCGTACAGCGGCAGCGCCTTCTGTCGGGCCTGCAGCCATTCCTGCAGCCGCGTCTTGGGGTCTTTCTCGGGCTTGCCGGTGGCCGGCAGGGCCTGCATCGAGGCACTGAACCAGGGCAGCACCACCGTGCGGCAGGCGGCAAACCCGGCATCGAGGTAGATCGCGGCGACGACCGCCTCCAGAGCGTCGGCCAGTATGGAGTCGCGGCGGTGGCCGCCGGTCTTCATCTCGCCGGGCCCCAGGATCAGCCGCTCGCCCAGCTGCAGCTCGCGCGCGATCACCGCCAGCGCGCCTTCACGCACCAGCTCGGCGCGGGCACGGGTCAGCGCGCCCTCGTCGGCCTTGGGCCAACGTTCGTAGAGCGCCTGGGCCACCATCATGTTGACGATGCTGTCGCCGAGGAATTCCAGCCGCTCATTATTGGGCGTGCCGGCGCTGCGATGCGTCAGCGCCTGCTGGAGCAGGCCCGGATCGTTGAAGGCGTGACCGATCAGGTCACCGCGTTGGAAGGTCTTAGTCGGCACCGCGGAGAGTCAGATCCTGGTTTGTGTCAAATTTGCCCACGACATCAAGGTTGCCGATCAACGGACGACGTACTTCGTAGTTGACCTTCAAGTTCCAACCGCCATCGATGCGATCGAACTTGATATCAGAGGGCTTGAGGTTTTCGGAGTAGCTCATGTGAATGCGCTTGAAGAACAGCTCCTGGACCCGTGCCGGCTCCATGTTGGCCACGCCCGGCTCCTTGGCCAGGCTCTTCAGCGCCGTACGCACGGCGTAATACTCCTGATACATCGGGAACAGCTTCATGCCGATGTACAGGCCGAAGGCGACCACGATGAGCACCACCAGGAACGAGGTCAAGGTGATGCCGCGCTGCGATGTCCTGTTCTTCATTGCGTTCTCCCCAGATACGCGTGTGCCATGAATCAATGGATGGCCGTGCCGATCCGCGACGGTTCGAAGCCGTCCTTGCAGAACCAGCCCGAGCAGTTCAGCCAGATCAGGAATGCCTTGCCGCGGAGGTTCTCTTCCGGCAGCAGGCCCCAGAAACGGCCGTCGTCACTGTTGTCGCGATTGTCGCCCATCACCAGATACCTGCCGGCCGGGACGGTCCACTGCCCTTCGCCGCGGGCGTAATCGGTCTCCAGCACGGTATGCGTGCGGCCCGGCAGATGCTCGACCAGCAGCGAACTGCCTTCGCCTTGGCCGTTGTGGCCGGCGTACAGGCCCTTGTTGTCGTATTTGACCGGTTCGCCATTGAGGATCAGGCCGTTGCCCTGGAACTCGATCTGGTCGCCCGGCACGCCGATCACGCGCTTGATGAAGTTCTCGCCCTTGGCCGGATCGTTGTCCGAATGGCCCGGGAAGTGGAACACCACCACGTCGCCGCGCTTGGGCTCGCCGAACGGGATCACCTTGGCATTGTTCAGCGGCAGGCGCAGGCCATAGGAGAACTTGTTGACCAGGATGAAATCGCCGATCAGCAGGTTGGGCATCATCGAGCTGGACGGGATCTTGTACGGTTCGGCGATGAAGCTGCGCACCACCAGCACGATCGCCAGCACCGGGAAGAACGCCCGCGCGTAATCGACCATCACCGGCTCGGTGTCCAGCAGGCCGGCGCGCTGGGCGCGGCGCTTGGCGAAGTACAGCTTTTCGGCCAGCAGGATCAGGCCCGAGGCCAACGTCAGTACGACCAGGAGGAGCTCAAACAATTTCATGCAGTGTCCTTGGGAACGATTGCAGCGGTGTGGTGTGCCCCTGCGCGTCCGGCGACACCGATCCGGTGCCGCCCGCCGCTGCCGGGAAAGCCATCCGGCCTTACTTGTCCATCTGCAGCACGGCCAGGAAGGCTTCCTGCGGGATTTCCACGCGGCCGACCTGCTTCATGCGCTTCTTGCCTTCCTTCTGTTTCTCGAGCAGCTTCTTCTTGCGCGAAACGTCGCCACCATAGCACTTGGCCAGCACGTTCTTGCGCATCGCCTTGACCGTGGTGCGCGAGATGATCTGCGAGCCGACGGCGGCCTGGATCGCCACGTCGAACTGCTGGCGCGGGATCAGTTCCTTCATCTTCTCGCACAGCTCGCGGCCGCGGCGGTCGGCATGGCTGCGGTGCACGATCAGCGACAGCGCATCGACCTTGTCGCCGTTGATCAGCACGTCCACGCGGACGAACGGGCCAGCATCGAAGCGCACGAAGTGATAGTCCAGCGAGGCATAGCCACGGCTGACCGACTTGAGCTTGTCGAAGAAGTCCAGCACCACTTCGGCCATCGGCAGCTCATAGCTGATCTGCACCTGGCTGCCCAGGTAGTTGATGCCGATCTGGCTGCCGCGCTTTTCTTCGCACAGCTTGATGATGTTGCCGATGTACTCCTCGGGGGTGAGTACGTTGGCGCGGATGATCGGCTCGCGGATCTCATCGACCATGTTCACCGGCGGCAGCTTGGCCGGGTTGTCCATGTTGATGATGGTGCCGTCGGTCTTGAGCACTTCATAGACCACGGTCGGCGCAGTGCTGATCAGGTCCAGGTTGTACTCGCGCTCCAGGCGCTCCTGCACGATTTCCATGTGCAGCATGCCCAGGAAGCCGCAGCGGAAGCCGAAGCCCATCGCTTCGGAGCTTTCCGGCTCGAAGCGCAGCGCGGCATCGTTCAGGCGCAGCTTGTCCAGCGCTTCGCGCAGGTCCGGGTAATCCTCGGCATCGACCGGGAACAGGCCGGCGAACACGCGCGGCTGCATTTCCTGGAAGCCCGGCAGCGGCTTGGCGGCCGGATCGGCGGCCAGGGTCAGGGTGTCGCCGACCGGCGCACCGTGCACGTCCTTGATGCTGGCCGTCACCCAGCCCACCTCACCGGCGTTCAGTGCCGGCATCACCTTGCGCTTGGGGGTGAACACGCCGACGTTGTCGACCTGGTGATTGCGGCCGGTGGACATCACCTGCAGCTTGTCGCCGGCCTTGATCTGGCCCTGCATCACGCGCACCAGCGAGACCACGCCCAGGTAGTTGTCGAACCACGAGTCGATGATCAGCGCCTGCAGCTTGTCGGTATCGCGCGGCACCGGCGGCGGGATGCGATGCACGATCGCTTCCAGCACGTCGCCCACGTTCAGGCCGGTCTTGGCGCTGACCGCCACGGCGTCGGTGGCATCGATGCCGATCACGGCCTCGATCTCGGCCTTGGCACGGTCGATGTCGGCGGTGGGCAGGTCGATCTTGTTGATGACCGGCACCACTTCCAGCCCCTGTTCGACGGCCGTGTAGCAGTTGGCCACGGACTGCGCTTCCACGCCCTGGGCCGCATCGACCACCAGCAGCGCGCCTTCGCAGGCGGCCAGCGAGCGGCTGACTTCATAGGAGAAGTCGACATGCCCGGGGGTATCGATGAAGTTCAGGTGGTAGGTGTGGCCATCTTTGGCGACATACGGCAGCGAGACCGACTGGGCCTTGATGGTGATGCCACGCTCGCGCTCGATCGGGTTCGAGTCGAGCACCTGCGCCTCCATCTCACGGGCCTGGAGGCCGCCGCAAAGCTGGATGATGCGATCGGCCAGCGTGGACTTGCCGTGGTCGACGTGGGCGATGATGGAGAAGTTGCGGATGAACCGCATCGAATCAGAAGACATAGGTGGCGGCGGCGCGTCGCGTCGTCAGGATGACTGCGGATTATCGCATGGCCGGCCCGGTCCCGCGTGCGGCCGCCCGCGATTGGCGTGATCGGCCCGCCAGAAACGACCGGGCCCGCCGAAGCGGGCCCGGAAACGCAGGCGGGGCGGGGCTTACTGCCCGGCCTTGACCGCCACGAAGGCGCTGTTGCCGTTGGCGCGGATCAGCAGCATGACCACATCGCCCTTGGAGTAGCCGCCCAACGCCTTGTTCAGCGCGGCCACGCTGCCGACCGGGGTCCGGCCGACCTGCAGCACCACCAGGCCCGGCGACAGCCCGGCGTCACGCGCCGACTGGCCATTGACCCGGGTGATGCGCACGCCCTCGCCCGCCGACAGGCCCAACTGCTGGCGCTGCGGGGCGGTCAGATCGGCCACCTCCACCCCCAGCAGGGCATTGGCACCGGTCTCCGGCTTGGCCGTTTCCGCGGCCGGACGGGCCGGACCGCGCTCGGCGTCTTCGGCCAGCTCGGTGAGGGTGGCGGTGATCTCCCGCTCCTTGCCATCGCGCAGCACGCTCAGGCGCACCTTGCTGCCCGGCGGCAGCGCGCCGATGGCCGGCGGCAGATCGCTGAAGGTATTGATCGGGCTGCCGTTGACCGAGCGGATCACGTCCCCCGGCTCGATACCGGCCTTGAGCGCCGCGCTGCCTGCGACCACTTCGTTGACCAGCGCGCCGCGGCTGTCCGGCAGGCCCAGCCCCTGGGCCTTCAGGCCATCGATGGGGCCGACCGCCGCGCCGAGCTGGCCGCGGCTGACCCGGCCGGTCTTCTTGATCTGTTCGACCGCACCCATGGCCAGGTCGATCGGGATCGCGAAGCTGATGCCCATGTACCCGCCTGAAGCGGAGAAGATCTGCGAGTTGATGCCGACCACTTCACCGCGGGTGTTGAGCAGCGGGCCGCCGGAGTTGCCCTGGTTGATCGCCACGTCGGTCTGGATGAAGGGCACATAGCGCTGGTCCGGGCCGCCGGTGCTGCGGCCGACCGCGCTGACCACGCCGGCGGTGACCGAGTGGTCCAGTCCGAACGGCGAGCCGATCGCGACCACCCACTGACCCGGCTTGAGCGTATTGGAATCACCCACGCGCACCGTCGGCAGATTCTTGCCGTCAATCTTGAGCAGGGCCACGTCGTACTGCTGGTCGCTGCCGACCACCTTGGCGGTGAACTCACGACGATCACCGAGCTTGACCTTCACCTCGCTGGCATCGGCCACGACGTGGTGATTGGTCAACACGTAGCCGTCGGCGGAGATGATGAAGCCCGAGCCCATGCCGCGACCGCGGATGCTCGGGGTGCCGTCATCGGGGCCGTCCGCGCCCTGCCCCGGCATCTGGAAGTCCGGGCCGAAGAAACGGCGGAAGAACTCGGGCATGTCCTGGTCGGCCGGCCCGGCCATGCGGGCCTGGCGGTTGCTGCGCACGATGGTGGTCTCGACATTGACGACCCCCGGGCCCACCTGTTCGACCAGGTTGGTGAAGTCCGGCAGGCCGCTGACCAGCTGCGGTGCAGGCGCGCGCGGTGCAGCGGCCGCCGCCGGGGCGGCTGCGGTGGCCGGCGACGGCGACTGGGCGCAGGCCACCAGCGGGAGCGTCATGGCGACCAGCGCCAGGGCGTGGGTACGGATACGGGCGGTCATCAGACACGAACCTCCGGGTCAGGGAACAAAGGGGAGAACGCTCCGGCGCACAGGCCGGAGCGGAACGTCAGGGCGACGATGCTCAGTCGCGGTGCCGGCGCGCGGGTTCGGCCGACTCGGCCGACTCCTGCAGACGCGGCTCGAACGGATAGAACGCGGCCTGCGGGGCCTGCGTGGAGAAGCTCGCGTTGAGCGCGCCACCCGCGGCAGGGGCCAGGCTGGACCGCGGCCAAGGCTTGGCCTGCAGGCTGCCGACCTCACCGAACGGGAACTGCCGCGCGGTGGCTGCCGGCACGGCCGGGGTCAACGGCGCCTGGCTGGCGACCGCCCGCTGCGGTTCGGCACTGCGCTCGGCGGCGCTGCGCGCGGCCTGCTGGGTACGCGTGGCGCTGGCGCTGGCGCGGCGTGCAGTTGCCACGTCCTGGCGGCGGCTGGCCGCCGCCACGGCCGCGGCCGGCACTGCCGCCACGGCGAGTGCCTGTCCGGCGGCCGACGCCTCGGTCACCGGCGCCGCAGGCAATTCGGCCTGGCTGGCGATGATGGTGGTCGGCGCGTCCAGTGGTGCCGGCGCCGGCAACTGCTCGCGGGTCATGAACATCGCCACGGCCGCGACGGAGGCGGCCAACGCCGCACCGCCACCCCAGCGTCGCCATCCGCCGCGACGTTCCTGGCGGTCCGGGCCGCGCTCGACCCTGGCCTGCATTACCGGGGCCGGCTCCGACGCAACGGAGGCGCGCACACGGTCGGCGAAATCCACCGGGGCCGGCGCGCAGGCCTGCCCGCGCAGCACATCGCCGAGCATCTGCCAGCGTTCGTTGCAGCTCGACAGGGACTCATCGTGTTCCAGCCGACGCAGCATGAAACGGGCTTCATCGGCCGACAGCTCACCGTCGATCAACGACGACAACTGCTGCCGGTAATGGGCGTCGAATTTATCGGGGGACGCGCCCCGGGAAGCATCATTGGACATATCGTGGCTCATGCGCGGCTCTTCTCGCGGGTGGCGCTGCCCACATCGAGCAGCGGCCGGAGTTCAGTGTCGATCGCCTCGCGGGCACGGAAGATCCGCGACCGCACGGTGCCGATCGGGCACCCCATCTTCTGCGCGATTTCGTCATAACTCAGGCCCTCCACCTCGCGCATGGTGATGGCCGAGCGCAGTTCTTCAGGCAGTGCGGAGACCGCCTTCATCACCGTCTGCTCCAGCTCCTGGCGCATCAACTCGCGCTCGGGCGTGTCGGTGTCGCGCAGGCGCGTGCCGCTGTCGTACTGCTCGGCGTCCCCGATCTCGATGTCATCGGTGGGCGGGCGGCGGTTGTGGGCGGCGAGATGGTTCTTGGCAGTGTTCACGGCGATCCTGTGCAGCCAGGTATAGAACTGGGCGTCGCCCCGGAAACTGCCGATCGCGCGATACGCGCGGACGAAAGTGTCCTGGGCCACGTCCTGACATTCACTCCAGTCCGCGATGTAGCGCCCGATCAGCGCGATGATCCGATGCTGGTACTTGCGTACCAGGACATCGAACGCCGCGCTCTCGCCACGCTGCACACGTCGGACCAGTTCCAGGTCCAGCTCCTGTGGTGTTTCAACCTCGGCCATGGGGGGCCGCACTCCTGTCAGCCCAACCGACGTCGGGCAATGAGACTGCCAATCCCGGGAAAAGTTCAGCGCGCGATCACACCGCGCCGCACCAGCTTTTAACCACCGTTCCGTTAAGGTTTCCGATCCAGGCAATGGATCGACGGCTTCTCTCCCCCAGCTATAGGGATTTGACGGGGAGGAAACAACCTCTGGATCATAGCCCCCTTCTCCATACACAACCGGATGGAACGTTCCCATGCTCTCAGGCTTCGATGGGCTCCGCTTCTCGCATTGGCACCCGCAGATCCGTGACGATGGCGTCGTCGTGCTCAGCCTCGACCGCCAGGACAGCAGCGTCAATGCCATGTCGCAGGACGTGCTGCTCGAACTGGGCGACCTGATCGAGCGGATCGCGATGGACCCGCCCAAGGCGGTGGTGATCCAGTCGATCAAGGCGGCCGGCTTCATCGCCGGAGCGGACCTGAAGGAATTCCAGGAATTCGACCGCCGCGGCACCGTCAATGACGCAATCCGCCGTGGCCAGAGCACCTACCAGAAGCTGGCCGAGCTGCCCTGCCCGACCGTCGCCGCGATCCACGGCCATTGCCTGGGCGGCGGCACCGAGCTGGCCCTGGCCTGTCGTTACCGCGTGGCATCCAACGATCCCTCCACCCGGATCGGCCTGCCGGAGACCCAGCTGGGCATCTTCCCGGGCTGGGGCGGCAGCTCGCGCCTGCCGCAGCTGGTCGGCGCACCGGCCGCGATGGACATGATGCTGACCGGCCGCAACCTGTCGGCCTCAGCCGCACGCAACATCGGCCTGGTCGACAAGGTCGTCGCACCGGCCGTGCTGCTCGATACCGCCGTGTCGCTCGCGCTGAAGGGCACCACCCGCCCGTTCAAACAGCGCGCGACCGCCTGGATCACCAATACCTGGCTGGCCCGCAGGCTGCTCGCCCCGCAGATGGCCAAGCAGGTCGCCCGCAAGGCGCGCAAGGAGCATTACCCGGCGCCGTACGCGCTGATCAACACCTGGGCACGCACCGGCGGCAGCCCGATCCAGACCCGTCTGGATGCCGAACGCCGTGCCGTGGTCAAGCTGGCCGGCACCCCGACCGCCCGCAACCTGATCCGCATCTTCTTCCTGACCGAACGCCTGAAGGCCCTCGGCGGCAAGGACCACGGCATCCAGCACGTGCACGTCGTCGGTGCCGGTGTGATGGGCGGTGACATCGCGGCGTGGTCGGCCTACAAGGGCTTCAACGTGACCCTGCAGGACCGCGAGCAGCGCTTCATCGACCCGGCCATGGAACGCGCGCAGGCGCTGTTCGCCAAGCGGGTGAAGGACGACAGCAAGCGCCCGGCCGTGGCGGCACGCCTGAAGGCGGATCTTGCCGGCGAGGGCGTGGCCCAGGCGGATCTGGTGATCGAAGCCATCATCGAGAACCCGGAGGCCAAGCGCGAGTTGTACCAGTCGCTGGAGCCGAAGATGAAGGCCGATGCGCTGCTGACCACCAACACTTCCTCGATCCCGCTGGACGAACTGCGCGACCACATCCAGCGTCCGGCGCAGTTCGCCGGCCTGCATTACTTCAATCCGGTCGCGCAGATGCCGCTGGTGGAAATCATCCATCACGACGGCATGGCGCCGGAGACCGAGCGCCGCCTGGCCTCGTTCTGCAAGGCGCTGGGCAAGTTCCCGGTACCGGTCGCCGGCACGCCCGGCTTCCTGGTCAACCGCGTGCTGTTCCCGTACATGCTTGAAGCCGCCACCGCGTATGCCGAAGGCGTCCCGGGCCCGGTGCTGGACAAGGCCGCGGTCAAGTTCGGCATGCCGATGGGCCCGATCGAACTGCTCGACACCGTCGGCCTGGATGTGGCGGCCGGCGTGGGCAAGGAACTGGCGCCGTTCCTCGGCCTGCAGGTGCCGGCCGCACTGGCGACCGTGGAACAGGGCAAGCGCGGCAAGAAGGACGGCCAGGGCCTGTACAAGTGGGAGAACGGCCGCGCGCAGAAGCCGGACGTCCCCGCCAACTACGAGGTGCCGGCCGATCTGGAGGACCGCCTGATCCTGCCGCTGCTCAACGAAGCGGTGGCCTGCCTGCACGACGGCGTCGTCGCCGATGCCGACCTGCTCGATGCCGGCGTGATCTTCGGCACCGGTTTCGCCCCGTTCCGCGGCGGCCCGATCCAGTACATCCGCGCCACCGGTGCCGACGCCCTGCTCGAACGGCTCAAGGTCCTGCAGCAGCGCCATGGCGACCGTTTCGCGCCCCGCCCGGGCTGGGATTCGCCGGTACTGCGCGAACCGGTGATCTGAGGATCGCCGTGACCTGAAACGACGACGCCACCGCAGGGTGGCGTTGTTGTTTCCGCCGCCGGCGTGCAACCAGAACACCCTGTTACCGATACAGGCCTCCCACCCCCACACCCCGCATGCGATCCTCCCGCTCTGTCCCCGCCAGCGAGACCGCCCGCATGACGACCATCATCGCCCCCCGCATCCATGACATCGGTGGCCTGCAGGTGCGCCGCGCCGTGCCGACCCTGCAGGCGCGCAGCGTCGGCCCCTTCGTCTTCGTCGACCAGATGGGCCCGGCCGTGCTCTCCCCCGGCACCGGCATCGACGTGCGCCCGCACCCGCACATCGGCCTGGCCACCGTCACCTTCCTGTGGTCCGGCGCCATCGGCCACCGCGACACGCTCGGCTCGGACCAGGTCATCCGCCCCGGCGACGTCAACTGGATGACCGCCGGCCGCGGCATCGCCCACTCCGAACGCACGCCTGCCCTCGAGCGCGAACACGACCATCCGCTGCACGGCATGCAGACCTGGCTGGCGCTGCCGAAGAGTGCCGAAGAGACCGATCCCGCGTTCTACCACCATGCCGCCGACACCCTGCCCCAGCAGCGCCGCAACGGTGCGTGGCTGCGCGTCATCGCCGGCCGCGCGTACGGCGAAGAATCCCCGGTCAAGGTGTTCGCCGATACCCTCAACGTCGCCATCGATCTCGACGCCGATGCGGAGATCGACCTGGATACCGGCCACGCCGAGCGTTCGCTGTACATCCTCGAAGGCCAGGCCCAGCTCGATGGCGTGGACGTTCCCGCCCAGCACCTGATCATTCCCGAACCCGGCGCCCGCGGCCGCCTGCGCGCCAAGACCCCGATCAAGGCGATGCTGATGGGCGGCGAGCCACTCGATGGCCCGCGCCATCTCTGGTGGAACTTCGTCTCCAGCTCCACCGAGCGGATCGAGCAGGCCAAGCACGACTGGGAATCCGGCCGCTTCGGCACGATTCCGGGCGACGACAAAGAGTTCATTCCGCTGCCCGCGTACTGAGCCGCACACCCGGCGGCCAACCGTTCGTCGGGTCTTGACGTGGTCGTCACCCCGATGAACCCCGATTCAGCTACGTTGCGCCTGCCCACCCCGGGCATAACGTGGAGCACATCGATGAGCATGGGCAAGCGTCTGGCCGCCGAGTTCCTGGGCACGTTCTGGTTGGTATTGGGTGGGTGTGGCAGCGCGGTGCTGGCCGCCAGGTTCGGCGGCGACGGCAATCCGCTGGGGATCGGTTTCGTGGGCGTCGCGCTGGCCTTCGGCCTGACCGTGCTGACCGGCGCCTATGCGTTCGGGCATGTCTCCGGCGCGCACTTCAATCCAGCGGTCAGCGTCGGCCTGTGGGCCGGCGGCCGCTTCCCGGCCCGTGACCTGCTTCCCTACATCGTCGCGCAGGTGCTCGGCGGTGCGCTGGCCGGCTTCATCCTGCTGCAGATCGCCTCCGGCGCGCCCGGCTTCCAGATCGATGGCAGCCAGGCCGGCGCATTCGCCAGCAACGGGTATGGCGCACTCTCACCGGGAGGCTACAGCGTCGCGGCCGCGTTCCTGTGCGAAGTGGTGCTGACCGCCTTCTTCCTGATCGTCATCATGGGCTCGACCCACGGCAACGCACCGGCGGGCTTTGCTCCGATCGCGATCGGCCTGGCCCTGACCCTGATCCACCTGATCAGCATTCCGGTCACCAATACCTCGGTCAACCCGGCCCGCTCCACCGCCGTGGCCCTGTTCGCGGGCAGCGGTGCGCTGAGCCAGCTCTGGCTGTTCTGGCTGGCGCCGCTGCTGGGCGGCCTGATCGGCGGCATCGTCTACAAATGGATGGGGGCCGCACCCCGCTGAGGATCCGGCCGGGCGGCCGCGCGCTGCCCGGCACCCCGGTGGAGAAAGATTCACCAGAAACCGTTATTTGTACACTGAGTCACATTCCGTTAAGGTCCGGGTCACTCGTCCGACACTGACGGCAGCGAGTCATCCGGTACGCGCGCGGGGAATGCGCCACCACGGCCTGGGTTGTCAACGGCCGCCGGAATGCCTGTCAGCGATGGACGCGATCATCGACCCTGGGGGAACCATGAACGTCCTGCGCGCTGTCGTGTGTGTGTGTCTGTCGATGTCTGCCGGCGCCGTTGCGGCGCAATCCACCAGCGAATGTCCGTCCCTGCCCGCCAGCAGCGGCCTGCAGTGGCAGGAACTGGCCCAGCGGGATCTGATCCTGTGCAAGGCCAGGACCGCCGATGGGCGTGAAGTGCTCAGCCTCACCATGAGCGCCCGCAACCCCGAGCTGCCGTTGAACCGCGCGCTGCGCCAGGAAAAAGGCAGCTTCGCGGGTGAAACGCTGTACTGGTACCAGCCCGACCTGGGCGGCCAGAAACCGCCGGGCTACGACACCCGCCGCATTACCGTGGTGAAGTTCGACAAGAACCGCTTCGCGCAGATTGCGTTGTACGCGGGCGACAGGAGCGAACTGGGTTCGCTGCAGTCGCTTGCGCAGGGCATGAACCTGACGCCCTCGGCTGTCGCCGCCGGGCGCTGAGGAAGAGGACGGGACGGTGCACCGCCCTCATCCCGTCCTCCATGGCAGCGCCGGCCGCTGGCCGGCGCCTCCTACACCGTCAGGTGTCATGCGGTTGCCGGCCTGCGACCGGCGCCCACGTGCCTCAGAAGCGGCCTTCCTGGAAATCCACGAAGGCCTGCATCAGCTCCTGCTTGGTGTTCATCACGAACGGACCGTGCCGCATGACCGGCTCGCGCAGCGGGCGGCCCGCCACCAGGATCAGCCGCGCACCGGTTTCGCCTGCGCGCAGCGCCAACTGCTCACCGCCGCCCAGCACCGCCATTTCCTGCTTTGCTACCGGGCGCGCATCGTCGCCCTCGCCGATCTCCAGTCCCCCTTCGAACACGTAGGCAAACGCGTTGTGGCCATCGGGCAGCGTGTAGCTCCAGCCCGCGCGCGCCTCCAGGGTGATGTCCAGATACACCGGGTCGGTGGCCGGCTGCACGATCGGCCCGACGGTGTCACCCACCTGCCCGGCGATCACCTTGACCTGCACGCCCTCGGCCGGCGCCGTCACCGGGATATGGTCCGGCGCGAACTCCTGGTATTTCGGATCCGTCATCTTGTCGCGCGCCGGGAGGTTCACCCACAGCTGGAAACCGCGCATCTGGCCGGATTCCTGCTCGGGCATCTCCGAGTGGATCAGGCCGCGTCCGGCGGTCATCCACTGCACGCTGCCCGGCGTGAGCAGGCCCTCGTTGCCGTGGTTGTCCTTGTGCCGCATCCGGCCGTCGAGCATGTAGGTGACGGTCTCGAACCCACGGTGCGGATGGCTGGGGAAGCCGGCGATGTAGTCCTCGGCACGGTCCGTGCCGAATTCATCCAGCAGCAGGAACGGATCCAGGTCGGGCAGCGACGGCCCACCGATGACCCGCGTCAGGCGGACGCCGGCGCCATCGGAGGTGGCCATGCCACGGATGGTGCGCAGCACGCGCACCGGGGTTGGGCTGCTCATGGTGACTCCAGGGTCGGTGATCTATCGACAAGATGGCCTCGCCGGCCCCGCCGGCCAACCGTCATGCCCGCAACCGATTGTTCCAAGCGTGATGTTCCGATGACGTGCACGGGCACGCCCCACACCCACCCTACGACCAAAGTACTAGCGGCAAGCCCCCGCCATTGCATTGACCCCGTCAGTGCCAAGGCGGACTCTTACGACGATCTCCAGGGAGACGCAATCTCATGAAAGGTTTTTCGAAACTGGGTTGGGCAGTCATCGCACTGCTTGGCGCATTCTGTCTAGGCACCGTCGCGCTGCGCCGCGGTGAACCCATCAATGCGCTGTGGATCGTCGTCGCTGCGGTCTCCATCTATCTCATCGCGTATCGCTTCTACAGCCTGTTCATCGCCGACAAGGTGATGCAGCTCGATCCGACCCGGGCCACGCCCGCGGTGATCAACAACGATGGCCTGGACTACGTTCCGACCAACAAGCACGTGCTGTTCGGCCACCACTTCGCCGCCATCGCCGGTGCGGGCCCGCTGGTCGGGCCGGTGCTGGCCGCGCAGATGGGCTACCTGCCCGGCCTGCTCTGGCTGGTGGTGGGCGTGGTCGTGGCCGGCGCGGTGCAGGATTTCATGATCCTGTTCCTGTCCAGCCGTCGCAACGGTCGCTCGCTGGGCGATCTGGTGCGCGAGGAAATGGGGCCGGTGCCCGGCACCATCGCCTTGTTCGGTGCCTTCCTGATCATGATCATCATCCTGGCCGTGCTGGCGATGGTGGTGGTCAAGGCGCTGGCCGAAAGCCCCTGGGGCATGTTCACGGTCATCGCGACCATGCCGATCGCGATCCTGATGGGCGTGTACATGCGCTACATCCGCCCGGGCAAGATCGGTGAGATTTCCGTGGTCGGCCTGATCCTGCTGCTGGCCGCGATCTGGTTCGGTGGCAAGGTCGCCGCCGATCCGGTCTGGGGCCCGGCCTTCACCTTCACCGGCATCCAGATCACCTGGATGCTGATCGGCTACGGCTTCGTCGCCTCGGTGCTGCCGGTGTGGCTGCTGCTGGCGCCGCGCGATTACCTGTCCACCTTCCTCAAGATCGGCACCATCGTGGCGCTGGCGATCGGCATCCTGATCGTCATGCCGGAACTGAAGATGCCGGCACTGACCCAGTTCGCCGCCACTGGCGACGGCCCGGTCTGGAAAGGCGGGATGTTCCCGTTCCTGTTCATCACCATCGCCTGCGGCGCGGTGTCCGGTTTCCATGCGCTGATCGCCTCGGGCACCACGCCCAAGCTGCTCGCCAATGAGCGCCACATGCGCTACATCGGCTACGGCGGCATGCTGATGGAATCGTTCGTCGCGGTGATGGCGCTGGTGGCCGCCTCGATCATCGATCCGGGCATCTACTTCGCCATGAACGCGCCGGCCGCCGTGATCGGTCCGGATGCGGTCTCCGCTGCGGCCTACATCAGCAATACGTGGGGCTTCATCATCACCCCCGAGCAGCTGGAGGCTACGGCCGCCGCCATCGGCGAGCCGACCATCCTGCACCGCGCCGGTGGCGCACCGACGCTGGCGGTGGGCATCGCGCAGATCCTGCACGAGGCGATCCCAAGCGGCAGCAACGCGATGATGGCGTTCTGGTACCACTTCGCGATCCTGTTCGAAGCCTTGTTCATCCTCACTGCGGTCGATGCCGGTACCCGTGCCGGTCGCTTCATGCTGCAGGACCTGCTGGGCAACTTCATCCCGGCCCTGAAGAAGACCGAATCGTGGACCGCCAACATCATCGCCACCGCCGGCTGCGTGGCGCTGTGGGGCTACCTGCTCTATACGGGCGTGGTCGATCCCTTCGGTGGTATCCAGACCCTGTGGCCGCTGTTCGGCATCTCCAACCAGATGCTGGCGGGTATCGCACTGATGCTCGGCACCGTGGTGCTGTTCAAGATGAAGCGTGACCGCTTCGCCTGGGTGACCGGCGTACCGGCGGTGTGGCTGCTGATCTGCACCACCTATGCGGGCCTGATCAAGATCTTCGACAGCAACCCGGCACAGGGCTTCCTGGCCCAGGCACACAAGTACCAGGACGCGATCGCCACCGGCACCCTGACCGCGCCGGCCAAGACCGTCGGCCAGATGCACCAGATCGTGGTCAACGCCTACGTCAACACCGGCCTGACCGTGCTGTTCCTGTTCGTGGTGTTCTCGATCCTGTTCTACGCGATCAAGACCATCTTCATGGCCCGCCGCACCCCGCAGCGGACCGACAGGGAAACCCCGTACGTGGCACTTGAGCCGCACCAGATGGCGGACCTGTGATGAGTACCGAACTCGTCCCCGCCGGTCAGTACCAGGCCCACCGCCGCATCTGGCGGCGCCTGGTGCAGACCGCGCGGCTGTGCTGCGGGATTCCCGACTACGACAACTACGTCCGGCATGTGCTGGAAAAGCATCCGGACCGCGTGCCGATGGACTACAAGACGTTCTTCCGCGAGCGCCAGGAGGCGCGTTACAGCGGCAAGAACGGGGGACGGTGCTGCTGAAGCCGCAGTGTCCGCACGGTCCCGACCGTTGATCGGGACACCGCTACAAAAAAACGGCGGCGCGAAAGCGCCGCCGTTTTTGTTGGGCCGCCCTGCGGCCGGGCCCCGGGACCCGCCACGACCGTGGGTCGTGGCGCCTCGATCCCGCCTTACGCGCCGGCCATCCACTTCAGGATCAGGCCGGTCACATAGGCCAGCCCGGTACCGGTGGCATATCCCACGGTGCCCAGCAGCACGCCGACCGGGGCCAGTGACGGATGGAATGCCGCGGCGACCACCGGGGCCGATGCCGCTGCACCGATGTTGCCCTGCGAGCCGATCGCGAAGAAGAACAGCGGTGCACGCAGCAGCTTGGCGGCGATCCACAGCACCAGGATGTGCGTGAGCATCCAGATCGCACCGAGCGCGAACAGCCACGGACGGTCGAGCAGCGAGAGCAGATCCATCTGCATGCCGATGCAGGCGATCAGGAAGTACAGGAACAGCGTGCCCAGGCGCGAGGCACCGGCCGACTCCAGGCGCCGCGCGCGGGTGAAGCTCAAGCCCAGGCCGAGCGCGGTGGACAACAGCACCACCCAGACGAACGCGCTGTCCAGGCTGAACTGGCTGGCCCAGCTCACGTTGGCTTTGAACCACCCGCTCAGCGGCGCGGCGATGGCATGCGCCAGGCCGACGCCGCCCAGCCCCACACCGACGATCACCATCAGGTCGGTCAGGCTGGGAATGCGGGCATTCTGGGCTTCGTATGCCGAGATGCGCTCCTTCATCTCATCAATGGCGCGGGTATCGGCCCCGCTGCGGGCATCGATCTGCTTGGCGCGGTTGGCCAGGAACAGCAGGACCGCCATCCACAGGCTCGCGCAGGCCACGTCGACCACGGCGAACTGGCCGAACGTGGTCGCATCGGTGCCGAACACTTCACGCATCGCCACCATGTTGGCGCCGCCGCCGATCCAGCTGCCGGCCAGCGCCGCCATGCCTTTCCAGGTATCACCGGCCACGGTGGCTGGGTGGATCCAGGACATCGCCTGGAACGACACGATGGCGCCGAGGATGATACCCAGCGTGCCGGCGCAGAACATCACCAGCAGCTTCGGGCCGAGCTTCATGATGCCCTTCAGGTCGATCGAGAGCGTCAGCAGCACCAGCGCGGCGGGCAGCAGCACGTCACGGGCGATCGGGTTGTAGAGCGAGGTGTTGTGGCCATCGATGAGGCCGGCGGTGTTGTAGATGGCCGGGATGAAGTAGCACAGCAGCAGCGCCGGCACCCAGGCGAACACCTTCTTGAGCAACGGCGTCGGGCCGCTGGCGGCCCAGAAAATCACGGCAAGCGTGGCGGCGATCAGGCCGAGGCCGACGATGTCATTGGTGATCAGGGCAGTACTGGGTTCGGTCGGCATCACGCCATCCTCTGTCGATCGAAGGGATAAAAAAAAGCGCCGCATAGAGCGGCGCCTCCGGAGCTTAACATTGTCTTCACGAGGCCACACTTTGCAGCGCAGCGATCAGGGCGGTGACGACGCTGGCAGCGAGCCCCTGTCACTGCGCTCCGGCAGCGAAGCACCCAGATCGAGAATCACGCAGGTTCCGCGCGGCACGCAGGGCTGGATCTGCAGCGCCCAGCCCAGGTGTTCGCAGAGCCGGGCGATCAGCTCCAGGCCGATCCCGCTCTGTTCGTTGCGGTCGCCCCGCGCCATGCGCGCGTGCACCGCCGCGATCTCTTCCGGGCTCATGCCGAGCCCCGGATCCTGCAGGGTCACCACCGCCTGGTCGGAGACCTGGATGTGGATGGTGCCGCGGCCACTGTTCTCGATCGCGTTGCGCAGCAGGTTGCCGATCGCTGCCTGCACCACGCCCAGCGGCGCGATGATGTCCACCCGCGCCAGGCCATCGATCTCGATGCGCAGGTCCTTGTCGCCCATCAGGTGACGATGGTCCTCGATGATGTCCGGTACCAGCAGGTCCAGGGGAATGCGTTCGCCCAGTGCGGCCAACCGCGCAGGATCGCGCGCGAGCACCAGCAGCAGCTGGATCAGCTGCTCCACGCCCTGGGCCGTGCGATGCACGCGCTGCATCTGCTGTCGTGCACGCTCAGGGATGTCAGGCTGGCCGAGCGCCAGCTCCGAGGCCCCGGTGATCACCGCGATCGGCGTACGCAGCTCATGGCTGGCCGTGCTGATGAAGACGCGCTCGCGCTCGACGAACTGTTCGTTGCGCGCTAGGTAGTCATTGAGCGCATTGGCGATGACGTACAGCTCCGAGCTGGCACGCGGGTCCACCTCCACCCGCTGCCCGGGAACACCCGGGTGCAGCTCATCGATGCGCCTGGCCAGCGAGCTCAGCGGGCGCACCAACCGGCCGACGCCGAAGGACGCCATCAGCACCGTGACGATGATCATCAGCACGCCGGCCAGCAACACCCAGCGCGTGGCGAACTGTTCCAGCTCATGGAAATCGTTGATGTCCAGCACCAGCGCCAGCCGCCCCAGCTGCGGGGTCTCGCGGATCATCACCGCACTCTGGCGGTCATTGACCATCACCCCGTCGTGCAGGCCCGGGTGCAGCGTGCGCAGGCTCTCCGGCACCGCAGGGCTGCCGTTGATGTAGAACAGCCGCAGTGTGTCCGAATCCTGCCAGCGGTAGTGCGGCTCGTGTTCGATGTGGTTGACGATGCTGTCCAGCTCGGAGTTGAGCAGCGCGCGCCATGCCGAGTGCTCGGCGTGTTCATGCACATAGTTGCCCACGCTGAACACCGCCAGCGAGATCAGCGCCAGATAGCCCAGCAGCCACCACACCATGCGCCGATGCATCGGCGCTGGCTTGGCCACGCGCTTATGCCACTGCATCGGAACTGTCCGCAGCCGACACGCCCAGGCGGTACCCCACCCGCGGCAGGGTATGGATCAGCTTCTGCTGGAACGGGCCATCCACGCTGCGGCGCAACTCGTAGACATGCGAACGCAGCAGGTCGCCGTCGGGCAGCTCGTCGCCCCACAGCGCGAACTCCAGCTGCTGGCGGGTGACCGCCCCCGGGCTGGCGCGCATCAGCACTTCCAGCAGTTTGCGGCAGGCCGGATACAGGTGCAGTGGCTTGCCGTCGCGCTGCGCCTCCAGCGTGGCCAGATCCAGCCTGAGATCGGCCACCTCCAGCACCTTGCGCGGGTTGCGACCGTTGGCACGCACCATCAATGCTTCCAGGCGCACTTCCAGCTCCGGCAGCGCGAACGGCTTGGTCAGGTAATCATCGGCGCCGGCGCGGAAACCGGCGATCTTGTCCGGCAGCTCGTCGCGGGCGGTCAGCATGATCACCGGCACTTCGGAACCGTGGTCGGCGCGCAGCCGTCGCAGCACTTCCGGGCCTTCCATGCGCGGCAGCATCCAGTCCAGGATCAGCGCGTCATAGGGCTGCGACACGGCCAGATGCAGCCCGGTCACGCCGTCGGGCGCGACATCGAGCACATGGCCCCGGGATTCGAAGTAGTCGAAAAGATTGGCAACCAGCTGACGGTTGTCTTCAATGACCAGCAGCCGCATGGGACACTCTCTTGACCGGTTGGGCGCATGGTAGCGGGAACCATGTCGGAATCCGGTCGCAATGGGGTGGTTACGACGCTTTTCCTACGCTGTCGGGGAGACAGTGGCTGTTTTGCCGATGAGCCTGGGCGTGACCGAATCCTTCTTCCTGCGGCGCTGGCCGCGTGTGCTGGTCTGCCTTGGCCTGCTGCTGGCGCTGGCGGCCGGCATCGGCCTGCGCCAGCCCTCGCCGCCGGATGAGCCGCGTTTCGTGCTGGCGGCCCGTGCCATGGTCGACTCCGGCCAGTGGCTGCTGCCCCACCGCGGCAGCGAACTGTATGCGGAAAAACCCCCTGTTTTCATGTGGATGCAGGCGGCCAGCCACCAGCTGTTCGGCGGCTGGGCCCTTGCCTTCCTGGTGCCCTCGCTGCTGGCTGCCCTGCTGACCCTGTGGCTGACCTGGGATCTGGGTCGGCGGCTGTGGACCCGGCGCGTCGGGTGGTGGGCCATGCTCGCCTTGTTCAGTTGCCTGCAGTTCGGCCTGATGGCCAAACGGGCCCAGATCGACATGGTGTTGGTGGCGATGACCACCCTGTCGCTGTGGGGCCTGCTGCGCCACCTGCTGGAGGGTCGCAACCGGCCGGCGCTGTGGCTGGCCGGCTTCGCGGCCGGTCTCGGCACGGTGACCAAGGGCGTGGGCTTCCTGCCGCTGCTGGTGCTGGTGCCGTTTGCCCTCTGGCGCTGGCGCACCCGTGCCACGGCGCTGCCGCCGGGCACCGCGCGCGATCTGTGGTGGCTGCTGCCGGCGTTCCTGCTCGGCACCGCGGTCTGGCTGGCGCCGTTGGGGGTGGCACTGCTGCACTCGCCTGATCCGGCCCTGCACGCGTATGCGCGTGAACTGTTGTTCAAACAGACCGGCACCCGCTACGCCAACGCCTGGCACCACGTAAAGCCGGCCTGGTACTACCTGCAGGTGATGGCGACCTTGTGGCTGCCCGGCAGCCTGCTGCTGCCCGCGCTGATGCCTGCATGGTGGCGGCGCCTCAAGCGCCTGGACGGGCGCTGGTGGCTGCTGCTGGGCTGGGCCCTGCTGGTGCTGGCCTTCTTCAGCGCCAGCCCTGGCAAGCGCGAGGTCTACATCTTCCCGATGCTGCCCGCGCTGTGCCTGGCCGCCGCGCCCCTGCTGCCCGGTCTGCTGCGTCGTGGCGGGCTGCGTTGGCTGCTGTGGGCCTATGTCGTTCTGCTGGGCGCGGCCGGGTTGTACATCGGCCTGCAGCTCTGGAACGGCAGTGCGTGGGCGCATGCGCAACTGGCACGGCGCGCCATGCCCGACAGCCTGCTGCCGGTGCTCGGCGGCTGGCTGCTCGCCTTCGGCGTGGTGCTGCTGGCCTTGGCACTCTGGTGGCGGCCACGCCGTGTCGGCGCGCTGGTGGTGGCGACGTCATTCCTGCTCTGGAATCTGTATGGCTGGGTGCTGATGCCGACCCTGGATCCGTACAGCTCCGCCTCCGCCGTGATGCGGCAGGTGGGCGCGCGGATCGGCCCGCAGGCCGAACTGGGCGTGGTCGCCTGGCGCGAGCAGAACCTGCTGCAGGCCGACCGCCCCGTCACCGACTTCGGTTTCAAGACACCGTGGGAGCAGCAGTGGCAGGCCGCCGGCCCGTGGCTGGCGCAGGCGCCCGCGCAGCGCTGGCTGCTGGTGCTGGATGAAGCGATCAGTCCCTGCGTGGACCCCGCGGCCGTGATCGAGATCGGCAGCGCGAACCGCAACCGCTGGCTGCTGTTGCCGGGCACCGCGTGGCAGGCCGACTGCCACGCGGCGGTGACCGCGACCGACACCGCGCAGGACGAGGAAGACTGAACGGCAGGCCGCGCTTAACCGGCGGCCAACATCGCTCCGACCGCTCTCCGACAACCCGCTGACGACCATGGCGCCGGAATCTCCGCCGGCCCCTTTGTCCATGTTCCCAGCGTCCACCGTTGCTCTTTCCTCCGCGCCCGTTGCCACGGCCACGCCGGGTTTCCTCCGCGACCACCTCTGGGCTCCGCTGGCGTTGACCCTGCTCGCCAGTGCGGTGCTGATGGGCGCCAGGGGCGACCAGTGGCTGGCCGACCAGTGGTATCGCCTGGAAGGCCAGCAGTGGGCGCTGCAGAACGCCTGGTTCACCACGCATCTGATCCATCAGGCCGGCAAATGGGCCAGCAGTGTGGCGGCGCTCGTGGCGATCGTGCTGTGCTTCCACGCGTGGCGCAGCGAGCGTGCAGCCGGGTGGCGCTGGCCGCTGCTGTACCTGGTGCTGGCGGTCGCGCTGGGCACCGGTCTGGTCTCGCTGCTCAAGTCATTGACCAACATGGACTGCCCGTGGGATCTGACCCGCTACGGCGGCACCCGCGCGTTCATCGGCCTCTTCGCCACACGCCCACCGGGCATGCCGCGCGGGGTGTGCTTCCCGGGCGGGCACTCCAGCGCAGGCTTTGCATGGATCAGCCTGTACTTCTTCGCCCTGATGGTGCGCCCCGCCTGGCGCTGGCGCGGCCTCGCGGTCGGCCTGCTGGCCGGCGGCGTGTTCGGGATCTCGCAGCAACTGCGTGGCGCGCATTTCCTCTCACATGATCTGTGGACGCTGGCCACCTGCTGGTCGGTGTCGCTGGCCCTGTACCTGCTGGTGGAACGCATCCGCGTGCTCGAACGCAGCGCGGCGCCCGTCCGTGCGCAGGGAGACGTGGCATGAGCGCCGCCCTCCCGCGTGCTACACGCTTCCCGGCGCTGGCCACCCTGCGCGCCTGGCGCCCGCAGTGCACCACCGAGACCCTGATCCTGCTCACCAGCGTGTTCTTCGCGGTCGCCTGCAACGGCCTGTTCTGGCACAGCGCGATGGCGACCCACCCGGGCAGCATTGGATTCGCACTCTCGCTGTTCCTGTTCCTGGTCGGCGCGCACAGCCTGCTGATGGGGCTGCTGGTCTGGCGCTGGAATGCCAAAGTGGTCCTCAGCGTGCTGCTGATCTGCACCGCACTGGCTGCGCACTACATGGGCAGTTACCACATCTATCTGGATGCGGACATGCTGCGCAACGTGCTGGCGACCGACCACAAGGAAAGCCGGGAACTGATCACGCCCACCCTGATCCTGCCGTTGCTGCTGTTGGCCTTCGCACCCATGCTGCTGCTGTGGCGCGTGCAGCTGCGCCGGCGCACGCTGGGCGCGGCGCTGCTGTGGCGTATCGGTTTTCTGCTGCTCTCGGCGTTGATCGCCTTCGGCGGGGCGATGCTGTCCTTCCAGGAAATGTCGTCGCTGATGCGCAACCAACGCGAAGTGCGCTACCTGGCCACGCCCGGCAACGTCCTGCTCGGCCTGCCCAAGGCACTGCGCGGTGACAATCCGATCCAGCGCGCCCCCAAGCTGCCGATCGGCATGGATGCCAAGGCGACCCCGCGTGCCGCCGGCAGCCGCCCGCGCCTGCTGGTGATCGTCATGGGTGAAACCGCGCGCGCGCAGAACTGGGGGCTCAACGGCTACGCCAGGCAGACCACGCCGGAACTGGCCCAGGCCGGGGTGATCAACTTCCCCGACATGCATTCGTGCGGCACCAGCACCGAAGTCTCGCTGCCCTGCCTGTTCTCGCCCTACGGCCGCCACGACTACGACGAGAAGAAGATCCGCGCGCACCAGTCGCTGCTGCACGTGCTGGACCACGCCGGCATCGCCACGTTGTGGCGCGACAACCAGTCCGGTTGCAAGGGCGTCTGCGAGGGCCTGGAGATGCAGGCACTGGACGATGCCAAGCACCCGACCCTGTGCACCAACGGGCGCTGCATGGATGAAATCCTGATCGACGACCTCGCCGCCCAGGTCCGCGCCAGACCCGGCGACCGCGTGGTGGTGCTGCATCAGCTGGGCAACCACGGGCCAAGCTACTTCGAACGCTATCCGGCACGCTTCCGCCGCTTTACCCCCACCTGCGATACACCGGACCTCGGCAAGTGCAGCCGCGAGCAGATCACCAACAGTTACGACAACGCGCTGCTGTACACCGATCACCTGCTCTCGCGCACGATCGGCACCCTCAAGGGCATGAACGACTACGACACGGCGATGATCTACCTCTCCGATCACGGCGAGTCGCTGGGCGAGAAGGGTCTGTACCTGCACGGCGTGCCGTACGCGATCGCCCCGCAGGAGCAGACCCGCGTGCCGATGACGATGTGGTTCTCGCCGTCCTTCGCCGCCAACCGTGGGCTCAACCTGGCCTGCGTGCGGGAGCGCGCGGGCAAGTACACCGACCACGACAATCTGTTCCCGTCGGTCCTCGGGCTGATGCAGGTCAAGACGTCGGTGTATGAGCGTGACCGGGATCTGTTCGCGGCATGCGAGGGATGACAAGGCGGTTTCCATGCGCACCGGCCCACTGTCGACGGGGCGGTGTGGGGGCCCCTGCTGCCCTGCCCCTTGCGGTGCGCCCGGCGCTTCACTAGCCTTCGCCGGTCTGTCACCACCCAAGGATGTGCCCGTGAACCACCGCCCGCTCCTGCTGGCCCTGGCAGTCAGTGCTGCCGCACTGACGCTGGCGGCCTGCCAGAAGGAACCGTCCCCCGCCGATGCACCGGCTGCGGGCGCCACCCAGTCCAAGGAAACCGCGGACCAGTTCATCGCCCGCGTCAACGCCGAGTACAAGGCCATGTACCCGGAAATGACCTCGGCGCAGTGGCTGTCCTCCACCTACATCAATGACGATTCCGAGCGCGTCGCGGCCAAGGCCAACGAACGCTGGCTCACCGTCCTCAACGGCTGGATCACCCAGGCCGGCCAGTACGACGGCCAGCCCATGAGCGAAGACACCAAGCGCCAGATCCACCTGCTCAAGCTGATGACCTCCATGCCCGCCCCGCGCGACCCGGCCAAGCTCTCCGAGCTGACCCGCATCGCCAGCCGCATGGAAGGCGCCTACGGCTCCGGCAAGTACTGCACCGACGAAGCCAACCCGCAGACCTGCCGCCAGCTCGGCGACCTGGAGCAGGTGCTCGCCCGCAGCCGCGACTACGACACGCAGCTCGACGCCTGGCAGGGCTGGCACGGCACCACCAAGCCGATGCGCGCCGATTACGAACGCTTCGTCAGCCTGGTCAATGAAGGCGCCAAGGAAATGGGCTTCGCCGACGCCGGCCAGATGTGGCGCAGCGGCTACGACATGCCCGCCGACCAGATCGGACCGGAAACCGACCGCCTGTGGGACCAGGTCAAGCCGATGTACGAGCAGCTGCACTGCTATGCGCGTACCAAGCTCGACGCCACCTACGGCAAGGACAAAGCCGAGGTCAACGGCGGCCTGATCGCCGCGCACCTGACCGGCAACATGTGGCAGCAGGACTGGTCCAACCTGTGGGACCAGCTGGAACCGTATCCCGGCGCCGGCAACCTGGACATCACCGCCGCACTGGAAAAGCAGTACCAGACCAACCTCAGCGGCGCGCTGGCCAAGGCCGGCAGCGGCGCGAACGTGGAGACGCTGTACAAGGCGCAGCGTGAGGCCGAACTGCGCACCGCCAAGCAGATGACCGAGCGCGCGCAGGACTTCTACGTCTCGCTCGGCATGCCGGCCCTGCCGAAGTCGTACTGGGACAAGACCCAGTTCATCAAGCCGCTGGATCGTGATGTGGTCTGCCACGCCAGCGCGTGGGACATGAACATGGACGGCGACGTGCGCACCAAGATGTGCATCAAGCCCAACGAAGAGAACTTCACCACGATCTACCACGAGCTGGGCCATATCTATTACGACCTGGCCTACAACCCGCTGCCGCCGTTGTTCCAGGGTGGCGCCAACGACGGCTTCCACGAAGCCATCGGCGATACCATCGTGCTCGCGATGACGCCGCAGTACCTCAACTCGATCGGCCTGGTCGACACGCCGCAGGAAAGCCGCGAGGCGACCATCAACGCGCAGATGCGCATGGCCCTGAGCGGTGTGTCGTTCCTGCCGTTCGGCCTGATGATCGACCGCTGGCGCTGGGGCGTGTTCGACGGTTCGATCACCCCGGACCATTACAACCAGGCCTGGTGGGACCTGAAGGCCAAGTACCAGGGCGTGGCCCCGGCCAGCGCGCGCGGTGAGGAGTTCTTCGACGCGGGTGCCAAGTACCACGTGCCAGGCAACACCCCGTACACCCGCTACTTCCTGGCGCGCATCCTGCAGTTCCAGTTCTACAAGGGCCTGTGCGATGCGTCCGGCTACAAGGGCCCGCTGCACCAGTGCAGCTTCTACGGCAACAAGGAAGCCGGGCAGAAGTTCTGGGCGATGCTGAGCAAGGGCGCCAGCCAGCCGTGGCAGGCCACGCTGAAGGAAATCACCGGCGGCGACAAGCTCGATGCCGGCCCGATGATCGAATACTTCACCCCGGTCAACGAGTGGCTCAAGCAGCAGAACCAGGGCCAGATGTGTGGCTGGCAGGCTCCGACGGCCGCGGCTGCACCGGTGGCCCCCAAGGCACCGTAACGGCTGCCGCCGGGGCCCTCCCGGCGACAGCGGTAAAACGAAAAACCGGCCGCAAGGCCGGTTTTTTTCATGCGCACATCCGGGGCTGCAGCCGGGGGACAGGCACGGCCACGCAACGCATCCGCGCAGGGCGCGGCGTTATGACTTCGGTTTCAAGGCTGCCGCCAGCTCGACCTTGAACTGCTCGAAATCCATGCCGTCCGCTTTCGCCTCGGCATGCGCGGCGTCCTTCAGTGCATCCGAATACACCAGGCGCACCGGCGTTCCCTGGCGTTCGTGCAGTTCGGCGGCCTGCATGATCAGGGCCAGCACCCGCGCCGCGCTCGGCGTCTGGCCGGCGATGCGACCATCCATGCCCAGCACCCACTCGCCGTCCCGGCGGACGATGCCGGCCAGCAGCGTGCGCTGCTGGTCACGCAGTTCGGCATGCGGCTCGACCGGCGGGGTGGCGGCCTGCTCGCGGTTGGCGGCCTGGGTTTCGCGGCGCCGGCGGATGTCGCGGCGCAGTTTGGAGGTGGTCGACATGGGGAAATCCGGACTGCGTCAAAGCGCCAAGGATACCGCACGGACCCTGGCAGGCCTGTGCGGCAAGCGGATCACTCGATGGGCGTCAGCACTTCACGGCGGCGCTCGGCGTGCCGCTCCCAGTACCAGAAACTGCCACCGATGGCGAAGAACGCCGCGTAGCCCAGGGCCAGATGCAGGGGGCTGCTGCTGAGCATCGGCGAGACCACGCCGGCCACCACCGTGTTGATCATCAGCTGGATGAACATCTGCATGGACGAGGCCAGGCCGCGCTGATGCGGATACATGTCCAGCACGGCCAGCGCCAGGATCGGGAAGATCAGCGCCATGCCGACACCGCCCAGGAAGATCGGCATCACCGCCCACGGCAATGCGATCTGCGGCACCGACACCACGTAGCCGAAGTTCAGCAGCGCCGAGACCGCGCACAGCGCGAAGCCGATCGCGATCTGCCGCTGCGGCACGATCCGCCCGGCCATGCGACCGGACAGGAACGAGCCCACGGTCATGCCGCCGATGGTCGGAATGAACAGCCACGCAAAGCCGCCCTCGCCCAGTTGCAGGTGCTGCATCACGAACACCGGCGCCGAGGCGATGTACAGGAAGATGCCGGAGAAATTGAACGCACCGGCCGCGGCCAGGCGCAGCAGGCGCGGGTTGGAGCCCATGCGCGCGTAGCTGCGCAGCAGTTCGCGCATCGACAGCGGCGTGCGTGCTTCCACCGGGTGGGTTTCGGGCAGCCACTTGCTGGTGGCCAGCAGCAGCACCACGCCGAACAGCACCAGGAACCAGAAGATCAACGGCCAGTCGCCGCCGCCCAGCAGGATCCAGCCACCGATGATCGGCGCGATCGCCGGCGCGACACCGAAGATCATCGAGACCTGGCTCATCAACCGCTGCGCATCGGCACCGTGGTACAGATCACGGATCACCGCGCGGCCCACGATCACGCCGACACCGGCGGTCACGCCCTGCAGCGCGCGGAACACCAGCAGCGTGGTCATGTCGCGCGACAGCGCACAACCAATCGAGGCGCCGATGAACAGCACCAGCCCGCCGATGATCACCCGCCGGCGGCCGAACGCATCCGAGAGCGGGCCGTGCGCCAGGCTCATCAGGCCGTAGAACAGCAGGTACACGCTGATGGTCTGCTGCACCGCGACCTGGTCCACCTGCATGCGGTCGCCCAGCAGCAGGAAGGCCGGGAAAATGGTGTCGATCGAGAACGGACCGAACATCGCCAGGCCTGCGAGCAGCAGGGCCAGACGGCGGGTCGAGGGTGAGGCGGGCGTCATGCGGGCTTCCGTCAGCGGCCGTGCGCAATGCGCGGCGGGCGCCAGCCCGGTACGGGCGGCGCCAGATGAATACGAGGATCCGGCGATCATAGGCCTTTGCCGCGCCCGGCACCATGCCCGGGGGCACGTTTCCGGGGTCCGGACGGCCCCGTATTCATGTGCTGGAAAGGCCCAGCGGCCGAAAGCGCTGGGCTATAATCGCCGGGCTACATGGTGGGAGAAGCGGACACCCGCTGCCGAAGGCGCAACGCCCGTAATCGCTCAGGCCCGATACCACCCGCATCAAAACTCTGGAGAGACCGGCGAATGCCGGCGCCGAAGGGGCACGGAGCACGCAGATGCGCGCTTTTAAACTCTCAGGCAAAAGGACAGAGGGGCACCCAGGAAGACCGCAAGGTCCGGTGGATCGCTGTCGCCCGCGACGCGCCCTGGCCCGACCGCCTTCCGAACGTGCGTGCCCACTCTCCGAGATGCCAGCCATGTCCCAGAACACCCCCTCCCTGCGCGAGCTTGAACACAGCCACGCGTTCGTCGAACGCCACATCGGCCCCAACGACGCCGAAATCGCGCAGATGCTCGACGTGGTCGGCCACGCCTCGCTGGATGCGCTGACCGATGCGATCGTCCCGGCCGGGATCAAGTCGCCGGCACCGCTGGACCTGCCCGAGTCGCTGACCGAAGTGCAGGCACTGGCCAAGATCCGCGCCATCGCCGACAAGAACCAGGTGTTCCGCACCTTCATCGGCCAGGGCTACTACGGCACGCTGACCCCGAACGTCATCCTGCGCAACGTGCTGGAAAACCCGGCGTGGTACACCGCCTACACCCCGTACCAGGCCGAGATCTCGCAGGGCCGCATGGAAGCGCTGATCAACTTCCAGACCCTGTGCGCCGACCTGACCGGCATGGAGATCGCCAACGCCTCGCTGCTGGATGAAGCCACCGCCGCCGCTGAAGCGATGACGCTGGCCAAGCGCTCGGCCAAGTCGAAGTCCGACACCTTCTTCGTGCACGACGCGGTGCACCCGCAGACGCTGGAACTGCTGCGCACCCGCGCCGAGCCGATGGGCATCGTGCTGCGCGTGGGCACCCCGGCCGAGGCGATGGAAGCCGAGGCTTACGGCGTGCTGCTGCAGTACCCGGATACCTTCGGCCATATCGGCGACTACAAGGCGCTGGCCGATGCCGTGCACGCACGTGGCGGCCTGGTCGCGGTGGCGACCGACCTGCTCGCGCTGACCCTGATCGCCGCTCCCGGCGAATGGGGCGCGGACATCGTGGTCGGCAACTCGCAGCGGTTCGGCGTGCCGTTCGGCTTCGGTGGCCCGCACGCCGCCTTCATGGCCTGCCGCGATGCGTACAAGCGCTCGATGCCGGGCCGCCTGATCGGCGTCTCGGTCGATGCGCAGGGCAATGCCGCCTACCGCCTGACCCTGCAGACCCGCGAGCAGCACATCCGCCGCGAGAAGGCGACCTCCAACATCTGTACCGCCCAGGTGCTGCTGGCGGTGATGGCCTCGATGTATGCCGTGTACCACGGTCCGGAAGGCCTGACCCGCATCGCCCGCCGCACCCACCGCCTGGCCGCGATCCTGGCCGCTGCCCTGCGCAGCGCCGGCGTCAACGTGGGCGAGCACTTCTTCGACACCCTGCACGTCAAGGACATCGACGCCAAGGCGATCCACGCCAAGGCCGCCGCGGCGCGCATCAATCTGCGCGCGATCGACAGCGATGCGGTCGGCATCAGCCTGGATGAAACCGCCACCCGCGCCGACATCGTCGCGCTCGGCCAGCTGTTCGGTGCGACCGTCGACGTGGACGCACTGGATGCGGCCACCGCCGATGCGCTGCCGGCCGATCTGGTGCGCACCAGCGCCTTCCTGACTCACCCGGTGTTCAACACCCACCACAGCGAACACGAACTGCTGCGTTACCTGCGTTCGCTGGCGGACAAGGACCTGGCCATGGATCGCACCATGATCCCGCTGGGCAGCTGCACCATGAAGCTCAACGCCACCGCCGAAATGATCCCGGTGACCTGGCCGGAGTTCGCCAACATCCACCCGCTGGCCCCGGCCGACCAGGCCACCGGCTACAAGGAACTGATCGACGGCCTCGAAGCGATGCTGGTCGAGTGCACCGGCTACGACGCGGTCAGCCTGCAGCCGAACTCCGGCGCGCAGGGCGAATACGCCGGCCTGCTGGCGATCCGCGCCTACCACCGCTCGCGCGGCGAAGGCCACCGCGACGTCTGCCTGATCCCGGATTCGGCGCACGGCACCAACCCGGCCTCGGCGCAGATGTGCGGCATGAAGGTCGTGGTGACCAAGACCGATGCCAACGGCAACGTCGACCTGGACGACATCCGCATCAATGCGGAGAAGTACAGCGACCGCCTGGCCGCGCTGATGATCACCTACCCGTCCACGCATGGCGTGTTCGAGGAAGAGGTGGTGGACATCTGCGAGATCGTGCACAAGCACGGCGGCCAGGTGTACACCGACGGCGCCAACATGAACGCCCTGGTCGGCGTGGCCAAGCCCGGCAAGTGGGGCTCGGACGTGTCGCACCTCAACCTGCACAAGACCTTCTGCATCCCGCACGGCGGCGGCGGCCCGGGCGTCGGCCCGTGCGCGGTCAAGTCGCACCTCGCGCCGTTCCTGCCGAAGGTGCTGGGCGGCGAAGGCGATGTCGGCATGGTCAGCGCGGCCAGCTTCGGCAGCGCCTCGATCCTGCCGATCAGCTGGATGTACATCACCCTGATGGGCACCGCCGGCCTGCGCAAGGCGACCCAGGTCGCGCTGCTCAACGCCAACTACATCGCCAAGCGCCTGGCCCCGCACTTCAAGACCCTGTACACCGGCCGCAACGGGCTGGTGGCACACGAGTGCATCCTGGACGTGCGTCCGCTGGAGAAGACCTCCGGCATCGGCGCCGAGGACGTGGCCAAGCGCCTGATCGACTTCGGCTTCCACGCCCCGACCCTGAGCTTCCCGGTCGCCGGCACGCTGATGGTGGAACCGACCGAAAGCGAATCGCTGCACGAGCTGGATCGCTTCATCAACGCGATGATCCAGATCCGCGAGGAAATCGCCGCGATCGAAGACGGCCGCCTGGATCGCGAGGACAATCCGCTCAAGCACGCCCCGCACACCGCCACGGCGGTCTCGGCCAGCGAGTGGGCCCATGCCTACCCGCGCGAACTGGCGGCCTTCCCGCTGGCCAGCCTGCGCCAGCAGAAGTACTGGCCGCCGGTGGCGCGCGTGGACAACGTCTACGGCGACAAGAACGTGATGTGCGCCTGCATCCCGGTCGATGCGTACAAGGAAGACGAGGGCGTGGAGGTCTAAGCCCTCCTGCCCTGAGGCAACAGCAGACGGCCCGCGCAAGCGGGCCGTTTTTGTTATGGGCTGCTGCCGACTCCCCACCTCCCACCTCCCGCCTCCCGACTCCCGGTTCCCGCGCGCTTTGGAGGAGAGCGGCCCTCAGATTCTGCAGGCTGGGCGGGGGTGTGTGGGTTCGCGGGACACGCCGTGAATCCATCCATGGAGGCTCATGTCGCGCCATCCATGGCGCTCATGGTCCCGCCAACCCACACCCCCCCGCCCCTCGACAGTGGGTCGGTCGCCTATGAGAAAACAAACGCAGATGCCGCGCGGCGGAGACGAGCCTAGGCACGCCCTGCGGTCGTCGCATTGCTTTTCAGCCAATCGCATCGGCATCGGCACCGGCGCTGGTGCTGGTGTTGGTGCTGGTGTCGAGCGTTGAGTACTGAGTGCCGAGCGCTGAGCGCTGAGCGCTTAGCGGTGAGCAATCAGACTCGAGAAGCGAGCAGCGCAGCGCCAGCTCGGCTGCTTTCTGCTTTCTGCTTTCTGCTTTGGACTTTCCATTGCCCACCAGCCCCCTGTCAAAGGGTGGGCATGGGTGGGTTGGCGGGACCGTGTGTTGCCATGGATGGCAACACACGAGCCTACAGGGACGTACTTGCGGCGGGTCCCGACAACCCACCCGTGCCCGCCCCAACCAGCGGACCCCAAAACCTGCCGCTGTTAGCTGTTAGCTGTTAGCTGTTGGCTGCAGCACGCACCCGACGCGCGATCTCACTGCTCGCCGCAATCACCACCGTCAGCGCCGCCATCGACAGGAACTGCACCCGCGTGTGCGCCTCGGACAGCAACAGACCGAAGATCAGCGCCAGCACCCCCAACCCGAACACCGTCAGATACGGATACCCCGCCATCCGGAACGGCAGACGCGTCCCATCGCGGTTCGCACGATGGCGCAGGATCAACTGGGACAACAACGAAATCGTCCACACCAGCAGACACGTCGAACCCACGATATTGAGCAGCACCGGCAGCACCTTGTCCGGGAACAGCAGCTCCATCACCGTCGCCGCGAAACCGAACAGCACACTGGCCAGCACCGCGATGATCGGCACCTGGCGCGGGTCGGCCCAGCCCAGCACCGCCGGCGCCTCGCGACGCTGCGCCAGCGAATACATCATCCGCGACGCACCGTAGAGATTGGCGTTCAACGCCGACAACAGCGCGATCACCGCGATCAGCGTGATCGCCGTCGCCGCGCCCGGAATCTTGGCCGCTTCCAGCACCGCCGCGAACGGCGACTTCAGCGCCTCGCTGGTCCACGGCACCACCGCGATGATCACGCTCAACGAGCCGATGTAGAACACCAGGATGCGCCAGGCCACGGTGCGGATCGCCCGGGCGATGCTGCGCTCGGGATCCTCGGTCTCGGCCGCGGCCACCGCCACGATCTCGGTGCCGCCAAAGGCGAATATCACCACCAGCAGGGCCGCGCCGATGCCGGCCAGCCCCTTGGGCATGAAGCCGCCATGCTCGGTGAAGTTGCGCAGGCCCGGCGAGGCCACGTCCGGCAGCCAGCCCATCAGCAGCGCCACGCCGATCAGGATGAAGCCGACGATCGCGGCGACTTTGAGGATCGCAAACCAGAATTCGAACTCGCCGAAGTTCTTCACCCCGAGCAGGTTGATCGCGGTGAAGAACAGCATGAACGCCAGCGCCGCCATCGGGACCGGAATCGCCGGCCATACCGTGGCGAGCAGGCCGGCCGCACCGACCGCCTCGGCGGCGATCACGATCACCAGCTGCACCCACCACAGCCAACCCACCGTTGCGCCGGCGGTCGCCCCCATCGCGTCGGCGGCATACACCGAGAACGCACCGCTGGTCGGCTTGGCCGCGGCCATTTCGCCCAGCGCGTTCATCACGATGATCACCAGCGCGCCGGCGACGAGGTACGACAACAGGACCGCCGGGCCGGCGGCCTGGACACCCACACCGGAGCCGAGGAACAGGCCGGCACCGATCGCGCTGCCCAGGCCCATCATGATCAGCTGGCGGGGCTTCAGCGCGTGCCCGAGGCGGGCAGCGGCGGGCGGAGTGGCGGGAGCCGGAGTCTGGGATGCGGGCATCGGAATCGATTGGCGGGCAACAAGTGCGACACCATACCCTGTCGGCCGCGCGGCGGCATAGGCCGGAAGCCCCTCCCCGCCTCAGGCGGCGGCGCGCTCGCCGATCTGGGCGCGGTAGGCCCGGGGCGACAGCCCGACTTCGGCCTTGAACTTGCGGGTGAAGGCACTCTGGTCGGTGAAGCCGCAGGCCTGGCCGATGCTGGCGATGCTGTCCGGGCCATGCAGCAGGTGCACCGCCATCTGGATGCGCAGGCGGGTCAGGACCTGCTGCGGGGTCATCTGGAACACCTTGCGGAAGGTGCGCTCCAGCTTGGACAGCGAGAACCCGGTGATGTCGAGCAGAGTCTGCATGCGCACGTTCTCCGCGTAATGCGCATTCAGATGGGCAAGGGCCAGGCGCAGCTGTTCGTACTGGGTGCCCAGGCTGTCCTTCTGCCCCAGGTCGCGCGAGATTCCGATCAGCCCGCGGATCTGCCCGTCGACCAGCAGCGGCCGCTTGCAGGTCAGGCACCAGCCCGGTTCGCGGTTGGCGAACAGGTGCAGTTCCATCAGGTTCTCGATGACCTTGCCGGCCAGCACCTGTTCGTCCTGGGTCGCGTAATCCGCGCCCAGCCCGGTGGGATAGATCTCCGCCGCGGTGCGCCCGATCACCTCCTTGCGCGACTTCAGGCCGAGCCGGCGCAGCATGGTCTGGTTGATGTGCGTATAGCGCCCGTCGCAGTCCTTCATGAAGAACAGGACGTCGGGGATCGCATCAAACAGGGCTTCGATGTCGGCGGGTTCAACGCGCATGCGGCTGGGAAACACAGGAGAAGACGCGCCCAAGGATACCTGCCCGGGCCCCGCCCACACAGCGGCCGGATGCGGCATGTGAAGCGCGGGTGCAAGCAGGGCCGCGTATTCGCACCCTCGATTAACGCCCCGGCCGCCAGTGTGAGGCGATCCCCTTCCCGCCAGCTCCCGGAGTCGCCTCATGGCCGCCAGCAAGAAAAGCACGAAGAACGCCCCTGCACCTGCCACCGATGTCCGCGGCGAGGGGGATGAACTGCACCAGCGTGCGGGCAACGGCCACCCGGTGCTGACCACCAACCAGGGCATCCCGGTCGCTGACAACCAGAACTCGCTGCGGGCCACCCCGCGCGGGCCGACCCTGCTGGAAGACTTCATCCTGCGCGAGAAGATCACCCACTTCGACCATGAGCGCATCCCCGAGCGCATCGTGCATGCGCGCGGCAGCGCAGCGCACGGTTACTTCGAGCTGACCCGCTCGCTCGGCGAGTACACCCGCGCCCGGATCCTCAGCGAAGTGGGCGTGCGCACCCCGCTGTTCACCCGCTTCTCCACCGTGGCCGGCGGCGCCGGTTCGGTCGACACCCCGCGCGATGTGCGCGGCTTCGCGGTGAAGTTCTATACCAAGGAAGGCAACTGGGACCTGGTCGGCAACAACATCCCGGTGTTCTTCATCCAGGACGCGATCAAGTTCCCGGACCTGATCCATGCCGTGAAGATGGAGCCGGACCGCGCCTTCCCGCAGGCGGCCAGCGCGCACGACACCTTCTGGGACTTCGTGTCGCTGATGCCCGAGTCGATGCACATGATCATGTGGGCGATGAGCGACCGCACGATCCCGCGCTCGCTGCGCACCATCGAAGGCTTCGGCATCCACAGTTTCCGGCTCATCAACGATGCCGGCGAATCGACCTTCGTCAAATTCCACTGGCGGCCGAAGCTGGGCATCCAGTCCACGGTATGGGACGAGGCGGTCAAGCTGCAGAGCGCGGACAACGACTTCCACCGGCGCGATCTGTTCGAGGCGATCACCGCCGGCGACTTCCCCGAGTGGGAGCTGGCCGTGCAGCTGTTCACCGAGGAACAGGCCGAGTCGTTCCCGTTCGACCACCTGGATTCGACCAAGATCATTCCCGAGTCGCTGGTCCCGCTGACCGTGATCGGACGCATGGTGCTGGACCGCTGGCCGGACAACTTTTTCGCCGAGACCGAGCAGGTCGCCTACTGCCCGGCCAACGTGCCGCCGGGCATTGATTTCAGCAACGATCCGCTGCTGCAGGGGCGCCTGTTCTCGTATCTGGATACCCAGCTCAGCCGCCTGGGCGGTCCGAACTTCCACCAGATTCCGGTCAACGCCCCCAAGTGCCCGTTCGCCAACCACCAGCGCGATGGTCATATGCAGATGAGCATCCCGAAGGGGCGGGTTGCCTATGATCCCAGCTCCCTGCAGGGCGACACCCCGCGCGAAACCCCCGACGGCTTCCCCAGCCACGCCACCGCGCCGGATGATGGCCGCAAGGGCCGCGTGCGTGCGGAGAGCTTTGCCGATCACTACAGCCAGGCCCGGATGTTCTTCCGCAGCCTGGAAGCCCCGGAGCAGGCGCACCTGGCCTCGGCGCTGGTGTTCGAGCTGTCCAAGGTGGAGACGGTCAAGGTGCGCGAGCGCACCGTGAGCCACCTGCGCAACATTGACGACACGCTGGCCAAGCGCGTGGCCGACGGTCTGGCGATGCCCGCCTTGCCCGAACCGGCCGCCACGCAGACCCCGGCGCAGGATTTCCCGAAGGCACCGGAGGTGCGCATCATCGGCCGCACCAAGGACCTGCTCAAGGGCCGCTGCATCGGCATCCTGTTCGACGAGGGCTCCGATGCCGCGCTGATCGCCAACCTGCGCAAGGCCGCCGACAAGGCCGGCGCCAGCGTCAAGCTGGTGGCGCCGAAGATCGGTGGCGCCAAGCTCAGTGACGGCAAGACGCTGGCGGCGGACGGCCAGCTTGCAGGCACGCCGTCGGTGATCTTCGATGCGGTCGCCGTCGTGCTCAGCAATGACGCGGCCAAGAAGCTGAGCAGGGAGTCGGCCGCGATCGACTTCGTCAGCGACGCCTGGGCGCATCTGAAGGCAATCGCCGCCGACGATGGGGCACAGGCGCTGCTGAAGGTGGCCCGCGTCGGCAACGATGCCGGCGTGGTCGAGGCCGAGGATGCCAAGGCGTTCCTCGCGGCTGCCGCCACCCGCCAGTGGGCCCGCGAGCCGAAGGTGCGCACGCTCGCCTGAGCCGTGCGCGGTGCGCCGTGCTGATCTCAGCGCGGCGCGGGGGCCGCCGGGGCCGGCGTGGGCACCGGCGCCGGCTTCACGGGGACGGGCATCGACTGCAGCCGGCGGATCGAGCCGATCGGCACTGCCTCGGCGCGCCGCTGCTCCGGCCACCACAGGAACACGAAGGCACTGCTGGATCCCAGCATTTTCGCGGTGCCCGGAAGCGCCGCCGCGTCATCACCGAGCACGACCTGCACCGACGTACCGCCCCTGCCCTCGAGGATCTTCTCGGCCGAGCTCAGGGCATACAGCGCCGCGCCGAATGCCATGAAGCAGACCACCGCAATGCACATACCGGTCAGCGGACGCAGCCCGGAGAATTCCCAGTTCATCCACGGCGACTCCGAGAACAGCATCCGCCATCCCCAGTGCCGCGCACGCAGGCGTGCCACCTTGGCCGGGTTGCGCCGCCGCAGTGTTTCCGGCCAGCCCAGCAGCACTGCCAGCAGGGCGCCCAGCAGCAGGATCAGGACGTAGGCCGGATCGCGCAGCCCGGCGACCAGGAAGTCGCTGACCTGCAGGTAGTCCAGGATCGACAGCCGGAATTTGAAATAGAAGAAGTAGCTCGACCACAACCCCAGCACGGAGAGGAACACGTAGCCGGCGCTCACCATCAGCGCCGGCTCCTGCCGCAGCAGGCGCCAGATCACCGCGACCATCGAATCTTCATTGCCGTGCGTGACCGGCAGCAACGACCAGTCGGTCGGCGCCTGATCATCCACCGGTGCCCGCGACTCACCGCCAGCGGTGGTCGCGATGCCCGCCGGTACGTCACCGTGGATACTGCCCTCGTCCCTGTTTCCCATGCGCCCCTCCCCCGTTCGGCAGAGCATCGCGTACTTTTGCGGTCGACGGAAGCGGGCCGGCCCCCGTTGCCACGCCCTGCGTGGGGCAGCCGTGAGCGCGGCCTTGCTGCACGCTGAAACTGGCGACCGTGGCGTGCTCGGTTCCCTCGATGCGCAGGTCGATGGCGAAGCGGTCGCACAGCCGGTGCACGATCGCCAGGCCGAGCCCGAAGCCGGCACTGCCCTCCCCTTTCGCGAAGGGCCGCACGATCGTGTCGGGGTCGCCTGCCGGCGCCGTGTTGCGGATGCGCAGCCGTCCGGCCGCGACATCGATGTGCACTTCCCCCGCCCGCGTGTGCGCGAATGCATTGCCCACCAGATTGGCCAGCAGCATGTGCAGGACCGGCCCGGGCACCGTCAGGCGCGCGTCGCCGGGCACATCGACCCGCACCGCCACCGGCTTGCCCTCCAGCAGCGCCGCCTGCTCGACCACCACCTGTTCCAGCACCGGCAGTACCGCCAGCGGCGTCGCGTCCCGTTCCACGTTCTCTTCGCGGGCCAGCGTGAGCAGGGTGATCACGGTCTGTTCGAGGTGACGCGCGGATTGTTGAACATGGTCGAGCTGCAACCGCCCGGCCGCAGACAGTCCCCGTTCGCGGGCCAGCTGTTCGGTCGCGCTGCGGATCACGGCCAATGGCGTGCGCAGCTCATGGCTGGCATCGCGGGTGAAAGCATGTTCGCGCGCAACGAAGGCGCGCACCTGCCCGCTCAGCCTGTCCAGGCCACGGGCCAGCACACCGACCTCGTCATCGGGGAAGTCAGCCGCGAACCCGACCGGCAAACGCGCCGGTGCCATGTCATCCACCAGTGCCGCGAGTTTCGACAACGGCCGCGTGGTACGTCGCGCCAGCCACGCACCGGCCAGCACCGCGACCACGACCACGGCCACGCCGGACCAGGCCAGCAACGCCAGAATCTGGCGGCGCATCGGCCGGACCACCAGCTGCTGGCTGACCTCGGCGACCAGCCACCCCGGTGCACCGGATCCGCCCGGCTGCAGCGCGCGCAGGTGATAGTGCCGCCCCTCGTTGCCGGCGATCTCGCGGCGCCACGGCTCGGCATTGAAGGCGACCTTGAGGTCCGCCGGGAACGTGGCAGGGCTGTCGTGCATGGTCATGAAGGCATTGCGCGGCGGCGACCACGTCCCACGGGTGGCCCGCTGCTCCAGCTGCTGCCGTGCCTCCTGTTCAAGCATCGCCTCGAAGAAGCGATCCTCCACGCTGTACACGAACACCGCCACGTACAGGCCGAACAGGCTGGCCACCGCGAGTGCGAACACCGCGAAGGCCAGCATCAAGCGGTTGCGCAGGCGGTGCACCGGTGCCGTCATGCGTCGGCCTCCAGCTTGAAGCCAACATCGTGCACGGTCTTGAGCATCGGCCGCTCGAACGGCCTGTCCAAGGCTTGGCGCAGCAGGTACAGGTGCGAGCGCAGCGGATCCGATGGCGGCGCTTCATCACCCCAGAGACGGCGGATCAACTCGCTGCGGGTGACCGTGCGCGGCCAGGCGTCGGCGAGCAGCACCAGCAGCCGATAGGCCGTCTGTGGCAACTCGATCGTCTGCCCACTGCGGCACACAGCGCCGCTACGGCGGTCGATGCCGAGCGACCCGATGCGCAGCACGTGCCCGTCGCGTCGGCCGTGCCGATGGGCCAGCGCCAGGCATCGCGCCAGCAGTTCCTCGCCGGCGAACGGCTTGACCAGGTAATCATCGGCACCGGCCTGGAAGCCGATCAGTTTGTCGCCCAGCGTATCGCGCGCGGTCAGCATCAGGATGGGGATGTGGCGGTCGGCCTGTTCGCGCAGATGACTGCACACGCGCAGGCCGTCCATGCCCGGCAGGGTCAGATCCAGCACCAGCACATCGGGAGGTTCGTCCAGCGCCATCTGCAGGCCGCTGCGGCCATCCGCGGCAAAGGCCACGCGATGACCACGCGCCTCCAGCAGCGTGGCCATGCCGGCGCGCAGCGCCGGGTTGTCCTCGATGACCAGGATGTGCAGGCCGTCGTGCATGGGGTCAGCCTTCGATCGTGGCCTTGAGCTGCTTAGCTTCGGCCATGTCCGGGTGGGATTCCAGCAGTTTGCCGAGCACGCTGCGCGCCTGCGCCACCTCACCCAGCCGCCAATGTGCCTGTGCGATGCCCAGCGGCAGCTGCGGCTCGCTCATGTAGGGCGCAGCCAACTGCATGATCGCCAGCGCATCACGCACCGCGGCGTCGTCCTGCGCGGCCTGCAGCTGGTAGTAGCCGAGCACTCCGATCAACTGGTCGTGATAGCCGGTGCGGTCGCTGGCCAGCGTGCGCCTGACCGCGTCGCCCTCGCCGTCGAGCAGGCGCTGCACCAGCGCCATGCTGGCTTCATCGCGCCACGGCGTGCGGGCGACCGGGGTGCGACCGATGGCGCGCACGATCGCTTCGGCGACCGCCGGCGTGGAGTACGGGTTCTGCCCGGTGATCAGCCGACCGTCCACCACCAGCTTGGGCATCATCAGCGGCGCCTGTTCCCAGTGCGCACCGCGCTCGCGCAGCGCGGTTTCCAGCAGGAACGGGAACTCCTTCGCCCAGCGTTTGCCGAACACGCCCTCCTCCGCGTTGGTGAAGCCGGTCATGCGGCGCCCGGCGACCAGCCGGGATCCATCCGCCTGCCGCACCTCCACCAGCGCCGCCGGGCCATGGCAGACCGCCGCGACCACGCCGCCGCGGTCGTGCACCGTGCCCAGCAGAGCGCGCAGTGCGCCATCGGTGGGCAGGTCGAACATCGCGCCCTTGCCGCCGACCACGTAGACCGCCGCGTAGTCGGCCGCGCTGAGCGTCGCGGTGGCGCGGGTATCGGCCAGCAGCGCGGTCGCCGCCGGATCGGCCAGGACGCGCGCGTTGAACGGCTCCTTCGGATCGAATTTGTCGGCTTCCACCGGCCCGCCACGCGGGCTGGCGACCTGCACGGCCAGGCCGTTGTCGCGGAAGATCAGGTAGGCCTGGGCGAACTCGTCCATCTCGAAGCCAGGCCGGGTCTTGCCGTGATCCCGTCCTTCGCCGCTGACCACGATCAACACCGTATCGGACGTCGCGGGGCGGGCGTGCAGTGTCGGGACGGCCAGCAGCAGGGCCAGGACGGCACCGGTGCGGCGCAGCAGGGACAGCATCATGAGCGGCACTCCTTGGGAAGTGACCCCAGCCTGCCGCGCGGATGTGAAGCAGATTTCAAGCCGCCCCCGGCGTGCACACAGCTGAACAACCCGGCCGCCGGGCGCCGTGTCGATGGCTCCCTCGGCCCGAAGATGCGAAAATCCCTCCCCCTCCAGGGCAGGCCCCGCGCCCGCCGATTCCCGAGATACCGTGAAGACCCCCCAAGGCTTGCAGGCGCTGATCGACGACGGCGTGATCGATGAAGTGCTCCGCCCGCTCAAGAGCGGCAAGGAAGCAGCGGTATACGTGGTCCGCAGCGGCGACGATGTGCGCTGCGCCAAGGTCTACAAGGACATGGCCCAGCGCAGCTTCCAGCAGCGCGTGCAGTACCAGGAAGGCCGCAAGGTCCGTGGCAGCCGCGAAGCGCGCGCCGTGGGCAAGGCCAGCAATTACGGCCGCAAGCAGCAGGAAGCGGCCTGGAAGAACACCGAGGTCGATGCGCTGTACCAGCTGCGCGATGCCGGCGTGCGCGTGCCCGAGCCGTATGGCTATTTCCACGGCGTGCTGGTGATGGAACTGGTCACCGATGCCGAGGGCTATTCCGCCGCGCGCCTGGGTGAGGTCGAACTGAGCCCGGAACAGGCACGCGCGTTCCACCAGATCCTGGTCCGCCAGGTCGTGCGCATGCTGTGCTGCGGGCTGATCCACGGCGATCTGTCGCCGTACAACGTACTGGTCGGCCCGGAAGGCCCGGTGGTGATCGATTTCCCGCAGGTGGTCAGCGCGGCAGGCAACAACGCCGCACGCACGATGCTGCTGCGCGACGTCAACAACCTCACCGCCTACCTCGGCCGCTGGGCGCCGGAGCTGCTGGAAACCTGGTACGGCGAGGAGATGTGGGCGCTGTTCGAGGCCGGCGATCTGCTCCCGGACAGCGTGCTGACCGGCGAGTTCGAGCAGGATGAAAGCACCATCGACCTGGACGGCGTGCGCCACGCCATCAACGATGCGCGCGAAGAAGCGCTGATCCGTCAGCAGGGTCGCGAAGCCGCCGAAGAAAACGAGGACTGAGCGGGGCGCGCCGCTGCGTCGGGCGGCTGGATCGGCATGAAAAAAGCCCCGCCGATGCGGGGCTTTTCCGTCCAACTCAGCGCGCAGGTGCCGTCACGCGGCCTGCAGTGACGCCGGGCGGCGCAGGCCTGCAGCGGGGTCCTCCAGCGTGAACACCGCCACCGATTCGGTCAGTGCGTGCGCCTGCTGCTCCAGCGCGCGGCTGGCAGCGGTGGCTTCCTCCACCAGCGCCGCGTTCTGCTGGGTCACCTGGTCCATCTGCACGACCACCTGGTTGACCTGCTCGATGCCGGCGGCCTGTTCCTTGGTCGCGGCGGCAATGTCGCTCATCAGCTGATTGGTACGCGAGCTGGCCTGGGTCAGGCGGGCGATCGCCGCTTCGGACTGCACGGTGACGCTCAGCCCGGTCTTGACCTTGCTGCTGGACTCATCGATCAGGTCCTTGATCTCCTTGGCCGCCGTGCCGGCGCGCTGCGCCAGCGTGCGTACCTCGGTGGCCACCACCGCGAAGCCGCGTCCGTTCTCACCGGCACGGGCCGCTTCGACGGCCGCGTTCAGGGCGAGGATGTTGGTCTGGAAGGCGATGCCGTCGATCACCGAGGAAATCTCGGAGATACGCGCCGAGGACTGGTCGATCTCACTCATCACCGCGGCCATCTGCGCGATCGCCTGCTCGGTCGCCTTGACCGCCGCACCAGCCGCATGGGCTTCATGGTCGGCCTGGTTGGCCAGCTCGGCGTTCTGCCGGACCGTGGAGGTCAGCTCCTCCATCGAGGCCGCCGCTTCTTCCAGGTTGGCTGCCTGCTGCTCGGTACGGCGCGACAGGTCATTGTGGCCGGCCGCCAGTTCCTGCGCGGCATCGTTGATGCTGCCGGCCGCGCCCTGGATCTGCTGCACGATGCCGGTCAGCTGCACCGCGGTGGCGTTGGCATCGTCGCGCATCTGCGCAAAGACACCTTCGTACCGGCCGTCCATGCGCGAGGTCAGGTCGCCGGTGGAAATCGCGCGCAACACCTGCGACAGGTCCGCGATGCTGGCCTGCGAGCTGGCCATCATCCCGTTGAGCTGGGCGACCATCGCGCGGAACTGGAACTGGAACGCCGGCTCGTCGCCGCGCACGGAGAAGTCGCCGGCACGCGCGGCCGAGGCCAGTGTCTCGATCTGCTGGTTGATCGCCATCAGGCTGGCCTTGACGGTGGCCATGGTGGTGGTCAGCACGGCCTTCTCGCCCGGATAGCTGTCCAGATCACGGCTCAGGTCGCCGATGGCGTAGCGCTGCATCACCTCGACCATGTGGAACTCGACGGCCACGTGCGAACCGACCAGTTCGTTGGTGGCGCGGATCATCCGGCCGAAATCGCCCGGGAAGGCCGTTTCGTCCATGCGATGGCTGATGGCACCGGCCTCATGCTGGCGGGCCATGTCCAGCTGCGCGGTGATCGCACCCTGGACGCTCTGGCGGACCGTGGCCATGGCGTTGCCGAGCTGGGTGATCTCATCGCGGCCGCCGAGATGGACGTCATGGGCCAGATCACCCTTGGCCATCCGGGTGGCCAGGCCGACGGCGCGGGCCAGCGGACCGGTCAGGCTGCGCCCGATCAGCACGGAGGCGGCGATGCCGACCACCAGCGCGATCGCGCCCAGCACCAGCAGCTGCAGCAGGGTCCGCTCGCCCAGCCGGATCGCTTCGGCAGCGGCCTCGCGGCTTTCCTTTTCCTCGTAGACCACGCCCTCGCTGAGCGCCTGGTTCCAGCCATTGGCAGCAGCCTGCACGGCGCCCAGGGTGAGGGCCGTGGCAGCGGCAAAATCGCCCTGCTGCAGCTGTTCGCTCATCTGCTTGTTGAGCGGACGCGCCACCGCGCGGGCGGCCGCGATGGCGTCACCGACGGCCTTGTCTTCCGGCTGTGCGGGCAAGGCCTGGTAGGCGGCCCAGCTGGCTTCGTAGCGCGCGACCAGCGCGGCGATGCGCGCCTCATCCTCGGCCAGACCGTCGCCCTGGCGGATCAGCATCTCCCGGCGCACGACCATCATCTGGTTGTTGGCATCCAGCATGTCCGAGAGCAGCCGCACCTTGGCCACGTTGACCTCGACCACCTGCTGCATCGCGCGCTTCTGTACCGCACTCCCGGTGGCGCCGGTGGCGACGACGGCCGCGACCAGCAGCAACAACAGGCCAAAGCCCATACCTAGACGCCAGACAACGCTGACGTTCCGCAAAAATTCCATGAGACATCCGAAAAACGTGGGGGGTGGGCTGGTATCGGCGCCAGGCGCAGCGCCTTGACCGCTGGCCGTGAGCCCGCTGTGAATGGATTCACATAACGCCGGCATTACCCCCGCGTCGCCGCTCAGCCCCCCGTCAGGCTTTTCACGGCAAGTGCGCACGCCCGGCAGGCATGGTGGAAACACGTTCCCGCTGGAGTTGCCGATGTCCCTTCGCCTGCACCGTATCGCCCGCCTCACCGCGCTCGCCCTCGCCCTGGGGGCCTCCTCCGGCTGGGCGGTCGCACAGACGGCACCCGCGCCCGCCGCGATCCCGGACGCCGACGCGACGCCGCTGGCGACCGGGCCACGCTCGGATCTGCATGCGCAGGTGCTGCTGGACCGCGCGCACTTCTCCCCCGGCCAGATCGATGGGGAGCGCGGCTCCAACCAGAAGCGCGCCGTGTCCGGCTTCCAGGCCGCACGGGGGCTGAAGGTCAGTGGGGAACTGGACGATGCCACCTGGCAGGCGCTGCAGCCGGATGCCGCCCCGCCGCTGGTGCGCTACACGCTCACCGCGGAAGACGTGGCCGGTCCGTTCCAGCCGGTGCCCAAGGGTCCGGCCGCGCAGGCCAAGCTGAAAACCCTGGGCTTCGGTTCGATTGAAGAAGCGCTGGGCGAGCGCTTCCACGCCTCCCCCGAGCTGTTGAAGACGCTCAATCCGGGCGTCGACCTGGGCAAAGCCGGCAGCGTGATCCAGGTGCCGAACATCGCGGCCGCCCCGCTGCCGAAGGCCAGCAAGCTGGTGATCGACAAATCCGACTCCACGCTGCGGCTGTTCGATGCGGACGGCAAAGTCTACGCGCAGTTCCCGGTGTCCTCGGGCAGCAAGCATGACCCGCTGCCGATCGGGAAATGGAAGATCCTGAGCATCTCCCGCGATCCCACCTTCCACTACAACCCCAAGCTGTTCTGGGATGCCAAGGCGGGCGACAGCAAGGCGGTCCTGCCGCCGGGCCCGAACAATCCGGTCGGCGTGGTCTGGATCGACATCTCCAAGCCCCACTACGGCCTGCACGGCACGCCCGAACCCGGGCATGTCGGCAAGACCGAATCGCACGGCTGTGTGCGCATGACCAACTGGGATGCGCTGCAGGTCGCCGCTGCGGTCGATGCCTCGGTTCCGGTCGTGATGCAGGAGTAAGCCATGAAGACCTTTCGACTGCTGGCAGTAGGACTGGTGATCGGCGTGGTCGGCTACTGGCTCTTGGGGCCCGGCCCTTCCGCCCGGCTCGGCGCTGCCGAACCGGCCAAGGTGGGATCGGCCACGAGTTCGGCCCGCGCTGCGCTTGATGCCCCGGCGCCACCTACGCCGGCCACGACGCCGGTGCCCGCCGACACCTCAGCCACACCGCCCGCGCCGGACGCGGGCGGTTTGACACCCGCACCGACAAGCGGCGCGGTGGGCGCGCTGCTGCTGCCCGTGCAGGGCGTCGGGGCCGATCAGCTGCAGGACACCTTCACCGATGCGCGCAGCGAAGGCCGCGTACATGATGCGATCGACATCCTGGCGCCGAACGGGACGCCGGTACTGGCCGTCGCCGATGGGACTGTGGAAAAACTGTTCGACAGCGTGCGGGGCGGCCTGACGGTGTACCAGTTCGAGCCAAGCGGTCGCTACTGCTACTACTACGCGCATCTGGACCGCTACGCCGATGGGCTGGCCGAGAAGAAGACGATCAAGCGCGGTGAGGTGATCGGCTATGTCGGCAGCACCGGCAACGCCAGTCCCGAGGCGCCCCACCTGCATTTCGAGATCCATGTACTGGGTCCGGAAAAGCAGTGGTGGAAAGGCGAATCGATCAATCCGTATCCGATGTTGAAGGGGCAGCAGGCCCTTTGATCAACGCGTACCGGGGGGGGCGTCCCGGATCGCCCGCGCCAGTTGCCAGGCGCGACCGCGCAGTGCATCCAGGCGCTCATTGAGTTCACCCGCGTCTGCGCGCCACTGGAAGTGGCCGTTGCTGTAATCCAGGCCCAACGCAACATCATTGAACGACCCCATGCCGCCATAGGCGCGCAGCACGCTCTCCGGCGCGCCTGGATCGCCCTGCTCAAGCTGGGTGATGACCCGCTGCATCCAGTCGGCCCAGTGGGTTTCCCCGTCGCCGCGCAACAGCGCTTCAAGCTCGGACACCACCGCATGCAACGCGCGGTCCGCGCTGCTCATGCCCGTGGCCACGTGATCTTCAGACACCCTGTCGCCCCTGCTGATTGGTGAGGCTGCACAGCATGCCATGGCCCCGCGCTGGCGGACGTGGTCACGCCGGTCCGATGGGCGCGGGCAACCAGTAAAACTACTGGCGCGAATGCGGGAAATTGCCGTTGCCCCGGGCATCCACGCGGCGGACACTGCGTGCTGAAGGCATGCCCCCTCCCCCTGAGGTCTTGGAGACAACTGTGATGATGCTCGCGCACCGCGTTGCCCTGCTCCTTCTCTGCGGCGCTGTCGCCGCAAGTGCCGCCGCGGCGCAGGACCTGCCCGCCACCGCGCCGGATCGTTTCGCGATGCTGGACCGCAATGGCGACGGCAAGGTCAGTCGCGATGAGTACGACGGAGATGCTTTCTTCCGCCTGGTCGATGCGGATCACAATTACCGGGTGAGCGTGGAGGAAGTGCAGGCGGTGCTCGGCCCGCAGCGTGACGGCGAGTTCTCGGCGGCCGAATGGGTCCGCATCGCCGACCTCAACGGCGACGGCGAATTGAGTGCCGAGGAGATGCGTCGCTCATCGGAGATGCGTTTCCAGAACCTGGATGCCAACCACGATGAGAATCTGGAACTGTCGGAACTGCAGATGGGCCTCGGCCGGCGCTGACCCGGGCTCGGCAACGGAAAAGCCCCGCTTGCGCGGGGCTTTTCTTTACGCCTTAGACCTTCACGCCATACCGGACATGGCCCGGCACTACGCGCCTGATCAGGCGAACGGATCCTGCAGGACCATGGTGTGGTCGCGGTCCGGGCCGGTCGAGACGATGCTGACCGGGCAACCGGCCAGCTCTTCCAGCGCGCGCAGGTAAGCGCGGGCGGCCGGCGGCAGGTCGTCCCAGTTGGTGATGCCGTGGGTGTTCTCGGTCCAGCCCGGGAACTCCAGGTACACCGGCGTGCATTCTTCCCAGCCCTGCGCGTCCAGCGGGGCGTACTCGGTACGCTTGCCGCGGTATTCGTAGGCGATGCAGACCTTCAGCTTTTCCATGCCGTCGAGCACGTCCAGCTTGGTGATGCACAGGCCGCTGATGCCGTTGATGGCCACGGCGCGCTTGAGCGCGACGATGTCCATCCAGCCGCAGCGACGCGGGCGGCCGGTCGAAGCGCCGTACTCGGCACCGCGGTCGCGGATGCCCTGGCCGACTTCATCGTCCAGCTCGGTCGGGAACGGGCCACCGCCGACGCGGGTCGCGTAGGCCTTGGCGATACCCAGCACGTAGTCGATCGCATCGGCGCCCACGCCGGCACCGGCCAGTGCGCCACCGACGGTGGTGTTGGAGCTGGTGACGTACGGGTAGGTGCCGTGGTCGATGTCCAGCAGCGCGCCCTGGGCGCCTTCGAACAGCACGCGCTTACCCTGCTTGCGCAGGTCGTGCAGGATGCCGGCGACGTCGGACTTCATCGGCTCGACGTACTCGCCGAAGGCCAGTGCTTCGTCGTAGGTCTTCTGGAAGTCGACCGCGTCGGTCTTGAGGTAATTGGTCAGCACGAAGTTGTGGTAATCCAGCGCGGTGCGCAGGAGTTCTTCCAGCTGGGCCGGGTAATGCAGGTCGGCGATGCGGATGCCGCGACGCGCCACCTTGTCTTCGTACGCCGGGCCGATGCCACGGCCGGTGGTGCCGATCGCCTTGCCGCCGGCAGCGCGTTCGCGCGCCTGGTCCAGGGCGATGTGGTACGGCATGATCAGCGGCGCGGCCGGCGAGATCTTCAGGCGCGAACGCACTTCCACGCCGGAGGTTTCCAGCTCGGCGATTTCCTTCTGCAGCGCGGCCGGCGAGATCACCACGCCGTTGCCGATCAGGCACAGGGCGTCTTCACGCAGGATGCCCGACGGAATCAGGTGCAGGACGGTCTTCTTGCCATTGATGACCAGCGTGTGGCCGGCATTGTGGCCGCCCTGGAAGCGCACGACAGCGCCGATTTCCTCGGTGAGCAGATCGACGATCTTGCCCTTGCCTTCATCGCCCCACTGGGCACCCAACACGACAACTGACTGACCCATGACGGGTAACTCCTGGTTTTTGTGCGGCCATCGGGGCCGCGGGTTTGGGACCATGCCGGGGTGGCCGATCAGCGCGGATTGGCGGGCTCCAGCGGGGAGCACGCCGACGCTGGGGTACCCAGACACGGAAAAAGCCGGACGAGTGACTCTGAAACAGAGTGCCCGTCCGGCTTTTGTGCATTATCCGGGTTTCCGGTGGCCGCTGCCACCCCGGCGGCGGGCGGACTTCACCGGCCGGTCAGGACCGCCGCGGGATGGAGCCGGCCAGCGGCCGGCACTACCAGACAGGGCATGGCGGGAACCCGCTCAGTGCTTCAACCACCACAGCGTGGTCAGCCCGGCCAGCAGGATCACCCCGCCCCAGGCACGCAGGGCGCTGCTGCGCAGCATCAGCAGCTGCTCGGCCATCCGCTTCCAGGCCAACGGGGCGGCGAACAGGAACAGGCCTTCGAGCACGGCCACCAGGCACAGGGCCGAGAACAGATCTTTCATGACATCTCCACAAACAAAACGGGGACCCGGTCTGCACCGGGTCCCCGTGGATGACTACCGCCTGCGGCCTCAGCGATCGCTCTTGAGGTACTGCAGGAACGGGTCGTTCTTGTCGAGCACGATCACGCCGTTGCCGTCGGTCATGGAGCCACGGTAGGCCTCCAGGCTGCGGTAGAAGGCGTAGAACGACGGGTCGGCCGAGCCGGCCTTGCCGTAGATGCGGGCGGCGTCGGCATCGCCGGCACCACGCAGCTGCTGGGCATCACGCTCGGCTTCGGCCACGATCACGGTGCTCTCGCGGTCGGCCTGGGCACGGATGGTCAGCGACTGCTCCTCACCCTCGGCGCGCAGCTTGGCGGCTTCCTGCTTACGCTGGGCGCGCATGCGTTCGTACACATCGTTGATCACCTGGCTGTCGGTCGGCAGGTCGATCTGCTTGATGCGCAGGTCGATGATCTGCATGCCGAGCGCCTTGACCGACTCGTTGATACCGGTCAGCTGATTGGCGATCAGTTCGCTGCGATCCCCGGACACCAGCTGCTGCAACGAACGCGAGTTGATCTGGTTGCGCAGGGAGTCGGTGATGATCGGGGCCAGGCGGGCATTCGCCACGCGGGCATCGCCGCCGGTCGCACGGAAATACGCGCGCACGTCGGAGATGTAACCGATCGCGAAGAAGTCGACGCTGACGTCCTTCTGCTCGGCGGTGAAGTAACGCGCCGGGGCGGTGTCGAGCACCTGGAAGCGGCGATCGAACACGCGCACCGTTTCCACCAGCGGCACCTTGAAGTGCAGGCCCGGCTTGATGTCCGCACGGACCACCTTGCCCAGGTTCAACACCATCGCGGTCTGGTCCTCACGGACCACGTAGACCGAACCCAACAGGCCGAGCAGGACCGCTACGGCCAGACCAATCCACAGTGAACTTCTCATCGGCTGCCCTCCTCACGACCGGTCGGGCGCGTCGTCGGACGCTCCGCATTGCGAACGCCATCGACGGCCGTGCTGGCAGGCAGCGACGGCAGCATGACTTCCGGGGTCACCGCCGGAGCGGCATTGGTGCTGGTGCGGTTGTCGCCCGGCATCGGCACGTAGATCAGCTGGCGGCCATCGCCACCGATGATCTTGCGGTTCTCCGAGAGCACCTTCTGCACCGTTTCCAGCCACAGGCGCTTGCGCGTGACTTCCGGGGCATCCTTGTACTGGACCTGCAGCAGGCTGAAGCGCGAGGCATCACCCTCGGCCTTGGCGACCACGGCCTGCTTGTAGCCTTCGGCGGTGGTACGGGCCCGCGAGGCCTGGCCGCGCGCTTCCGGAACCACCTTGGCCGCGTAGGCCTGGGCTTCGTTGATCAGACGCTCCTTGACCTGCTGGGCACCGTTGACCTCGTCGAAGGCCGGCTTGACCTCCTCGGGCGGGCGGGCATCGGGCAGGGTCAGGCCGGTCACCGACAGACCGGTGCGGTAGCTGCCGAGCGAGGCCTGCAGGCGCTCTTCGGCCGCCACGGCCAGCGGGCCACGGTTGTTCAGCACGTTGTTGAGGTCCGCACGACCGACCTGCTCACGCACGGCGCTCTGCGCGGTCTGTTCCAGCACCTGGTCGGCATCGACCGAGCCGAACAGATACAGACGCGGATCGTCGATGCGGTACTGGACGTTGAGCGAGACGTTGACGATGTTCTCGTCGCGGGTCAGGACCGGCACCTGGCTGCTGAACGTCTTGATCTCGGTGGCATTGACCTTGGTCACCGATTCCAGCGGCCACGGCAGCTTGAAGTTCGGGCCAGGCTGCAGGATGCGATGGAACTGACCGAAGCGCAGCACGACGCCGCGTTGCTGTTCGCCGATCAGCTGGAAGCTGGAGAACAGCAGCAGCAACACCGCAGCCACTGCGACCCACCGCAGGATGCCGCCATCGAACAGGTCTTTCAGCGGACCGGGCAAACCGCCCCAACCGCCGCCATTGCCGCCACCGCGAGGACCGAACGGCCCACGTCGATTCTCGTCGGGGCCTTGTCCGCCCTTGTTGCCGCCGGGTGTATTCCAGGCCATGCACGCTCCATCAAGGTAAGGTTGCCTGCGGGCCATTCCCGCACCGTCAACCGTTAAAACGTTAAATCGCTGTCGATTCTACTAGATGGGGCAGATCGACAGGATTGGAAGGGGTCACGCATCTCGGGGAACGATTCATAACCGCATCCGCGAAGGTCCGTGAGGGTCCGTGAGGGTCCCCGCGCGCCGGAGCAGCGGGTAAGGTGGTGTTTTCCCCCGTCAGGCATCTTCATGGCAATTCCCGACCGGTTCAACGCTTTCCGCATCCACCAGGACGATACCGGCTACCACGCCGGGCTGGAACCGATCGGCCTGGAACAGCTCAACCCGGGCGAGGTGGTGATCCGCGCGCACTGGTCCTCGGTCAACTATAAAGATGCGTTGGCCGGCACCGGCAAGGGCAGGATCCTGCGCCGCTTCCCGCTGGTCGGCGGCATCGACGTGGCCGGCACCGTGGTCGCCTCGACCGATCCGGCCTACCGCGAGGGCGATGCGGTACTGGCCACCGGCTGCGGGCTGAGCGAGACCCGCGATGGCGGCTACAGCCCGTATGTGCGCCTGGCCGCCAGCGCGGTGATCCCACAGCCGACGGGACTGACCCCGCGTGAGGCGATGATCCTGGGCACGGCCGGCTTCACCGCTGCGCTGGCCCTGGTGCGGATGCTGGACAACCGGCAGACCCCCGCCCACGGGCCGCTGGCCGTGACCGGAGCGACCGGCGGGGTCGGCTCGCTGGCGGTGGACATCTTCACCCGGGCCGGTTTCGAGGTGCATGCGATCAGCGGCAAGGCCGACCAGGCCGACTACCTGCGTGGACTGGGTGCCCGCGAGGTCCTGCCGCGGGACGTGCTGGCGACCACCCGGCCGATGGAATCGGCACGCTTCGGCGGCGGCCTGGACAATGCCGGCGGCGCGATGCTGACCAGCCTGCTGGCCCAGACCGCGCCCTACGGCTCGGTCGTGAGTGCCGGCCTGGCCGCGAGCCCGGCGCTGGACATGACGGTCATGCCCTTCATCATCCGCGGCGTCTCGCTGATCGGTGTGTCGTCCTCCAGCGCACCGCGTGATCTGCGCGAAGCGGTCTGGGCGAAGCTGGGCGGCGCGTGGAAACCGGCGCATCTGGAGACGATCTGCACGGGCGAAGTCGGGCTGGATGGCCTGTCGGCAGCGTTCGATGCCCTGCTCGCAGGCGGCAACCACGGCCGCACGGTGGTACGAATCGACTGAGCGTGGCAGCCGGGCGACGGACGGCACGTCCGGCGCTTCACGACGGTGCGAGGCCCGCACTACACTGCGGGCATCACACGGGGAACAACATGGCACGCATTCTGATCGTCGACGATTCACCGTCGCAGCTGTTGGGGATACAGCGGATCGTCGAAAAACTCGGGCACGAAATCCTCACCGCCACCGATGGCGCGGCCGGGGTGGAAGCGGCCAAGGCCGAGCTGCCCGATCTGGTGCTGATGGACGTGGTGATGCCCAACCTCAATGGTTTCCAGGCGACCCGTACCCTGGCACGCGATGCCTCGACCAAGCACATCCCGGTGATCCTGGTGACCACCAAGGATCAGGACACCGACCGCATGTGGGGCATGCGGCAGGGCGCCAAGGCCTATATCACCAAGCCGTTCTCCGAGGACGAGCTGTCCGAGGTGCTGGAGCGCGTTTTCAGCCACCAGGAACCGCCGACGGCATGAGCCGATGGCACGATGAGCCGACCAACGGTCGGCTTCTACCGCGAAGGCAATCGCGGCCGACCCGGTAGATACCAACCGTTGGTCGGTACGCAACGATGACCGGGACGCCGCGCAACGCCTTGCCTCACACCTTCTCGCCGAACGCCTTGGCCAGCGCCTTGTAGGCCTTCTTCTGCGCTTCGTCGGTCGGCGCCGGCGCGATGATCTCCAGCTCCACGATCTGGTCGCCATCCGGGTTGCCCGGCAGGCCCCGGCCGCGCAGGCGCAGCTTGCGGCCTGCGTCGGACTCGGCCGGCACCTTCAACTCCACCGCCCCGCCCAGGGTCGGCACGCTGATGCTGGTCCCCAGCGCGGCCTGCCACGGGGTGACCTGCAGCGTGTACAGGATGTTGCGCCCGTCCACCTCGAACTGGGGGTGTTCGGCGTATTCCACTTCCAGCAGCAGGTTGCCACCGCCGGTGCCCTGCCCGGTCAGGCGGATCACCTGGCCCGGGCGGATGCCCTTGGGCACGCGCACATCCAGCTGCTTGCCGCCCACGTTGATGCGCAGGCTGTCGCCCTGGTAAGCGGCTTCCAGCGGCACCGACAGCTTGGCGCGGGTGTCGCGGGTGGGCTGCGGGCCCTGGCTGGCGCCGCCGAATCCGCTGGCGCGGCCGCCACCGCCGCCCCGCTGGCGCGCGAACAGGCTTTCGAAGAAGTCGCTGAAGCCGCCGCCACCGGCGCCGCCCCCGAACACCTCTTCAAAATCGTAGCCCTGCCCACCGCCATAGTTCGGCGGGGTGTGGAACTCTTCGCCGGGCCGGTAGCCCTGCGCCTTCAGCTGGTCATAGGCCGCGCGCTTCTGCGGGTCGCGCAGCGCCTCGTAAGCCTCGTTGACCGCCTTGAATTTGTCCTCCGCCCCCGCTTCCTTGCTCACATCCGGGTGGTACTTGCGCGCCAGGCGGCGGTAAGCGGTCTTGATCTCAGCATCGCCCGCGGTGGGTTCCACCCCGAGCGTGGCGTAGTAATCCTTGAATTCCATCCAAACACCTCGACTAAGTTCGGCCACCCGCGTGGGCGGGCGCCGTCCGCGCAATTCTAGCCGCTGCGGACCGGCCCACCGTGACGCCGGGCACGAATGATCCTGCGCAATGCGGCGGACATCCCGGCCGGCTACGCTGCCCCCGGTAGCCCGCCTCTCCCGCTCCAGATGGGTCTGCACGTCCGGTTTTCAACGTGTTGACATGGCCATCCCATGCCCCTCACTACCCTGCCTGTGTCCAAGGAGTCCGCATGACCATCCACGTTGGCGACCGCATTCCCGAAGTCACCCTCAAGCGCATCCGCGAGGGCATGGAGACCATCGACACCCATGCCCTGTTCGATGCGCGCAAAGCGGTGCTGTTCGGCGTGCCCGGCGCATTCACCCCGACCTGTTCGGCCCGGCACCTGCCCGGCTTCATCGAGCAGTTCCCCGAGTTCCGCCACCGCGGGATCGAAGTGTTCTGCATGGCGGTCAACGATCCGTTCGTGATGAAGGCCTGGGGCGAGAGCCAGCAGGTGCCCGACGGCCTGCAGCTGTTGTCCGACGGCAATGGCGAGTTCACCCGGGCCCTCGGCCTGGAGATGGATGCCAGCAGCTCCGGGATGGGCATCCGTTCGCGCCGCTTCGCGCTGTACGTCGAAGACGGTGTCGTGCGCGAAACCTTCATCGAGGAACCCGGAAAATTCGAGGTGTCTTCGGCGCAGTACGTGCTGGAGCATCTCCCCCGCTAGACCCACGCAACAGAGGAATCCGGCCAGCCATGTCCAAGCCAGCCAAGAACACCCCCGATACCGCCCCGAACACCGCCCGTCCGCCGGGCATCAGCGATACCGCCACCCTGCGCGCCAAGGCCCGCAAGGACATCGAAGACGGCGCGATCACCGACAGCTACAGCGCCGACCGCGAGGCGGTGATCAAGCTGCTCAACGATGCGCTCGCCACTGAGTACGTGTGCGTGCTGCGCTATTACCGCCATTACTTCATGGCCAAGGGCATGCTCGCCGATTCCATCAAGGCCGAGTTCCTGGAGCACGCACAGCAGGAGCAGGCGCACGCCGGCAAGCTGGCAGAGCGCATCGTGCAGCTCGGCGGCGAGCCGGATCTCAATCCGGATACGCTCACCGCACGTTCGCATGCCGAGTACAAGGAAGGCAGCGACCTGCGCGACATGGTCCGCGAGAACCTGATTGCCGAGCGCATCGCGATCGACAGCTATCGGGAGATGATCAACTTCGTCGGCGACAAGGACACCACGACCAAGCGCATCCTCGAAGAGATCCTCGCGCAGGAAGAAGAGCACGCCGACGAATTCGCCGATCTGCTTGACGGCTGGATCGGCGAGTAACGCCGGCCGCGTGCCGGCTTCTCGCAGGATCCGAACGCACGTGTAGTGCCGGCCGCTGGCCGGCTCCTCGCAGAATCCGAACGGACGTGTAGTGCCGGCCGCTGGCCGGCTCCTCGCAGAATTCGAACGCACTGCAGTGCCGGCCAGCGGCCGGCACTACCGTTCATGGTGTGATGCCGGCCAGCGGCCGGCACTACCAGCGTCTGCTTAGCGCGACGTCAGCGCAGGATACGGAACCGGACCTGCGTCCAGGCACCATCGGCGGCCAATGCGGTCAACGTGTGCTCGCCCACCTCGTCGAAATCGCGCTGGAACAGCCGCGCGCCTTCGGTGCGGGCGATCCAGCGATCATCCAGCAGCCAGTCCACCGTGGTCTCATTGCCCAGCGCCCGCAGTTGCAGGCGCACGCCGTGTTCGGCATTCGGCGCGCGTGCGAGGGTGGCGCGGTCGTTCAGCCCCTCGATGTGCAGGGTGCCGCCACTGTCGCGGCCGTCCGCGCTGCAATCCGGCGACAGCGCCGGCAGTTGCGAGGCCTGGCGCTGCGCCTGCGGCAGCCACGGCGACAACAACGCCGGCCAGCGTGCGATCTCACGCGACTCCGCCTCATGCGGTCGGCTGCACTCCGGCGACAGCCGCAGCCCCGTGCGCGCATCCACCTGGAAGCGCTGAAGTCCCGGCTGCCACAGCCGCGCATCGCGCTCGGCGAAGGTCGGCGGCACCGCCCCGTCCAGCACGAACGCCGGCATCCGCCGCTGGCACAGCGCGGGCGCTGTCTGCTCCGCCAGACCACCGGTCGGCCAGCAGATATCGGCCTGCGCCACGCTCGCCGGCATCGGCGCCGCACTGGCATCGCCGGCCTGGCGCGGCAGACTGTCGATCACCTCGAACATCAGCGGCAACGCGGTCACCGCGCCGTACTGCCCGGGCAGCGGCGTGCCATCCGGACGCCCGACCCAGACGCCTACCGTGTAATGCCGCGTCGTGCCGATCGCCCAGGCATCGCGGTAGCCGTAGCTGGTGCCGGTCTTCCAGGCCACGCGCGGGCGGCCGGTGACGTCGAAGGTGCCCGCGCCATAGCCCGGGCGGGGATTGGATTCGAGCATCTCGCGGGTGATCCAGGCCGCGCCCGGTGACATCAGGCGACGCTCGATCACCGCATCCTCGGCGGTGTAACGCACCCGCCCGGCAATGCCGTTGCGATTGAACGCGGCAAAGGTACCGACCAGATCCTCCAGCCTCGCGCCGGTACCGCCCAGTATCAGCGACAGGTTCGGCGCACTGCCGTGCGGAAAGCGCAGGTTGATGCCCGCATGCGAGAGGCGTGCCGCGAAGCGCGCCGAGCCGACCCGGTCCAGCAGGTCCACGGCCGGCACGTTCAGCGACAACCGCAGCGCCGTGGCCACACTGACGGGCCCGTTGAAGGCCGCATCGAAGTTGCCCGGCCGGTAACCGCCGAAACTCTGTGGCGCATCCACCATCAGGCTTTCCGAATGGATCAGGCCATCATCCAGTGCCATGCCGTACAGGAATGGTTTCAGCGTGGAGCCCGGCGAGCGCCAGGCCTGCACCATGTCCACATGGCCGAGCCGTTGCTTGTCGCCGAAGGCGACCGAGCCGACATAGGCACGCGCCTCCAGCGTGCGGTTGTCCACCACCAGCAGCGCGGCCGAGGTGCGCTCGGGCAACTGCGAGAAGTACGACGACACACGCTCTTCCAGCGTGCGCTGCAGGCCGATATCCAGCGTGCTCTCGATCCGCGCCACCCGCGGCTGCGCCGAGCGCAGGCGCTGGGCCAGCAACGCTGCATGCAGCGGGGGCTGCAGGGCACGCGTGACCACCGGCTCGATGCGCGCATCGTCGACCTCCTCGCGTGACCACACGCCGAGCGACACCATCCGCTCCAGCACCTTGTCGCGCGCACGTTGCGCCGCTTCCGGGTGCCGGTCCGGACGCAGCCGGCTGGGCGACTGCGGCAATACCGCCAGCAACGCCGCCTCGGCATGCGACAGCTGCGAGGCCGGCTTGCCCAGATAGGCCCAGCTCGCCGCCTCGACGCCTTCAATGGTGCCGCCGTAGGGCGCGCGCTCCAGATACAGCGCCAGGATCTGCGCCTTGCTCAGGTGCAGCTCCAGCTGCACCGCGCGCAGCAGCTGCTTGGTCTTGCCCCATGGCGTGCGCGTATGCGGATCGAGGATGCGGGCGACCTGCATGGTCAGGGTCGAGCCGCCGGAGACGATCCGTTGTTCGAACAGCCATTGCTTGCCGGCGCGCAGCAGTCCCCACGGATTGATGCCCGGATGCCGCCAGAACCAGCGGTCTTCGTAGTTCAGCAGCGCCTGCAGGTATAGCGGCGAGACGCTGTCGGCGGAGGCCGGGTAGCGCCACACCCCGTCGGCATCGGCGAAGGCGCGCAGTGGCGTGCCATCGCGCGCGACGACCAGGGTGCTGGTGTCGCGCTGCCTGGGCAGCGGTGGCGGGAACGCAAGATCCATCACCAGCAGCAGCGCGAGCACCGCCGCCGTGCCCCAACGCAGGCAGGGCAGCACGTTGCGTCGTACGGAGGCCCACGACCGCTTGGAAAAAAGAGACGTCATGTCCATTCAGCAGCGAGGCAGGCGGGCCGTCATCGCGACGGCCCGCCCTGCGATCAGGGCTGCACCACGGTCAGCGAGGCCGGGAGACTGCGACCCACGCCGCGCAGGTCGGGACGGTACATGTCCTCCACCAGCGGCGGCGGCACGCGATACGTGCCCGGCGTGACCGCACGCACCAGGTAGAACACCTTGGCGGTGCTGCCACGCGAGAGTTTCAGCGCGGCCACATAGCGGTCGTCGCGGAACTCTTCGTGCTTGATGTTGGCCGCATCGCCACGATCGTTGACGCTCAACCCGTCGACAACGACATCGGCCCACTGCTTGGCATCGCCCAGGTTGAAGTTCTCGATCTCCAGCCCGGCCGGCAGCAGATCGGTCAGCAGTGCATCGGGCATGTCCACGTTCGGGGTGACGCTGACCCGCACGATCAGGGCCTCGCCTTCCTTCAGCGGACGCGGCGTCCACGGCTTGCCGTCGGTGGTGTACCAGCTGCGCTCCACGCCGAGCGTGCGGCTGTCCGGTTCCGGCGGGTTGCGCGGAATGCCGGCCACTTCCAGGCTGGCGAACATCGGCGGCTCCCCCTGCGGGCTGAAGCGCACGCCCTTGGCCAGCGCGGCGTAGTCGAAGCTGCGGCCGAACATGCGGCGCGCCGAGATGCTCTCGCTCTCACCACCGACCACCAGCTCGCCGGACACCAGCTTCTTCTGGTTGGCCGACAGCGCCTTGCCCATGCGCGCCAGCGCCACCTGCTCCTGGGTGCTCAACCACATCCAGCCGCTGTTGCGGCGGGCGTCCAGCGCGCGGCCGAGATCGACCGCGCGTGCATCGTAGGCCGGCTTGGACAGCTTGCGTTCGTGCAGCAGCGCGATCATCAACGCGTCATCGCGCACCGCGCTGCCGTAATCGCCGAAGTAGGCCGGACGGTCGTCCGCGCTCTTGGCAAAGCCGGCGGCAATGGCCGCATCACCGCGCTTGTGGTCGCCCTGCAGGGACAGCGCGATGCCCAGGTGCACCAGCGACAGGCCGGTCAGCGACTTGCTGCGCTCGTTGTCGTACAGCGCACGCAGGGTACCCAGCGGCGCGCGGTTGACCCGGGCCAGCACGTAGCCCGAATAGGCCTGGTTGGCGAACTTCAGATTCTCGCGGCGGTCCTCGCCATAGAACTGGTTGCCGCCGGACAGCAGATCTTCGCTCAGGCGGTTCAGCGCCTTCTGCAGCACGTTGTCCGGTACCGCGAAGCCGGCGTCCTTGGCGTCGAGCAGGAACTCGGCGATGTACGGCGTCAGCCACGGATTGATGTAGCCGTCGTCGCCCCACATCGAGAAGTTGCCGTTGGCTACCTGCATCGAGGCCAGGCGGCCGAACGCACCTTCCATGCGCTCGCGGCGGGTCTTGGCATCCAGCCCGTCCGCACCCAGCATGGCCGAGGTCGCTTCATCCAGCATCAGCGCGGCATAGCCCTTGCTGGTGGTCTGCTCGGCGCAGCCATACGGATAGTTGAGCGCGCCGTTCAAGGCACTGGCGAACGGAATCGGCGGCAGCGCGCTGACCAGCATGCGTGCGGTCACCGAGTCGTTCATCAGGCCATCGGCCAGCCCGGCTTCCATCGTGACTGCGGCCAGCGGATCCAGCGTGCGGGTCTGTGCGCGCAGCACCTGCGGCCACGCCGCGCGCACCGGCAGGTCATAGCGGCGATCGACCTTGAAACCGTTGCCGTCCACGCGTACGCGGACCTTGGCTACCGTGTAACCCTCGCGCGCAGTCAGCGGGAAGCTCAGCGTGCTCTTGGCGTCGGCGTTGAGCTTGAGCGTGCGACTGGAGTCGCCCAGGGTCAGCGGCCCGATGCCATCCACCTGCACCTTGAACTCGCCCGGCGTGCCGGTGAAGTTCTGCACGTCCAGGGTGACCGTGCTGGTATCCCCGGGCGCCATCACGCGCGGCATGCTGGCTTCGGCCAGGATCGGCGCGCGCACCACGGTCTCCACATCGCGCTTGCCATACTGGTCATCGGCGTACACCAGCGCCGAGACGCGTAGGGTACCGTTGAAATCCGGCACCTTCAGCGCGATCCGCGCGATGCCCTTGGCATCGAGCTTCACCGGGCCGGAGAACAGATCCACCGTCTGCACGCGCGCGGTCGGACGCTTGGCCTGGGGCATCGCGGCCAGGGCCATGTCGCCACCGAACTTCAGCTTGCCGCTGCTGCCGTCGAAGCTCTCGATCACGCGGCTGTAGATGTCATACGCATCCACGCCCAGGCGGCGCTGCGCGAAGAAGTGCGCGGCGGCATCGGGGACCGGGAAGCGGGTGATGTTGAGGATGCCCACATCCACTGCGGAGACAGTCACATGCGCGACCTTGCCGGCCAGCTGCGGGGCACTGACGGTCACCGGCAGCGTCTGCTCCGGGCGCATCTGCTTCGGTGCCACCAGGCCGACCGCGATCTGGCGGGCCTTGCGGTCCATCGGCACATGCACCACGCCGACCGCACGGGCCGGAGTGATCTTGCTCGGCGCACTGCCACCACGGAACACCAGCGCGGTGATGTAGACGTCGTGGCGTTCCCACTCGGCCGTGACCGGAATGTCGTAGGTGCTGCCCGGCTTGGCGTCGATGTCCTGGACGTAGAGCATCTTGTCGCTCTCGACCATCAGCACGCCCTTGCCGGCATGCGGCGGGGTCACGGTGACGCGCACGGTATCGCCGGCCTTGTAGCCGGTCTTGTCCAGCGCCAGCTTGACCTTGTCCGGGCGCGCATCCAGGCCGCGGTTGTCGTCGTTCCAGCTCCAGCCGGCGTTGAACGGATAGCGGCTGGTCAGCCCGGTGGCCGGGTCGAACACGTCCAGCCGGTACTCACCCCACTCCACCGGGACATCAACACCGACCGCCGCGCTGCCGGCATCGACGGTGCGGGTGTCCTTGTTCTCGAAGCGGCGGGTGAAATCGTAATCCCAGCGGTTGTCGTTGAAGGTCCAGTGGTAATCGCGCAGCTCGCGCACCAGCGTGACCTTCAGGCCCTTGGCCGGCTGCGGCTTGCCCGCCGCGTCCACGCGCATCAGTTCGAAACGCGCGTTGCTGTTGGCATCCGCGCCATCCTTGGGATCGAACAGCGGGCGCACGCCGACCAGGGCCGCGGCCGGCCACATCACCCGCTTCAGGGTGCGGGTCACGGTGCGGCCACCGGTTTCATACACGCTGCCGGACAGCACCACGGCGATCGGCGCGGTCGGCTTGACCTCGGCCGGCAGTTCCACGTCCTGGCGCAGCTTCCCGTCGGCCGGGAATTCGGTATCGATGACGTCGCGCGCCTCGCGCGGCAGCGCGGTGGTCGGATCGCCGAAGAAATAGCCCGGCAGCGACTCCACCGGCGACTGCTCGGCCGCCACGGCCAGGCGTGCGGTAAAGCGGTTGCCGTCGGCCGGCGCGCCGTACAGATACGCGGCGTCGGCCTGCAGCTTGAGCGGCTCGCCCGGCTTGAGCGTCTTCTGTGCGCTGTCCAGGTCCAGCTTCATGCGCTCGGGCAGGAACTCCTCGATGCGCAGGGTCATGCCCTGGATCGCTTCCTTGCTGGCCGGATTGGTGCGGAACTCCACCTGCCAGCGCCCGGTCGGCGCCTCGGCCGGGATCAGCTGCTCGAAGCTGAAGTAGCCCTGCTCGCCCGGGGTCAGGCGGGTCTCGCGGAAGGTTTTGCCGTCCGGCTGCTTCAGGCGCAGGAAGACGGGCTGTGGCTTCACCGGCTTGCCGTCGTTGTCGCGCAGCAGCGCGGAAATGCGCACGGTCTCGCCGGGGCGGTACAGGTCGCGGCCCGACCAGGTGAACACGTCGAACCAGGCATTGTCGCGCCCGGCCACGGCGAACTCGCTCAGGTCCAGCGCGGGCTGGTTGAACGGCAGCATCGAGGTATCGCCGCCACTGCTGGCGATCAGCACATGGCTGGCATCCAGCGTGTAATTGAGCAGCGCATTGCCGTTGCCGTCGGTCGCGCCCTTGAGCACCACCTCGCCCTTGCCATCCAGGATGCGCAGCTCGATCTTCTTCAGCGACGCCCCGCTCTGCAGCGAGGCCGTATGCACGAACAGCTTGTCCTTGTAGGCGCGCGTATGCAGGCCGATGTCGCTGACGGTGAAGAAGGCGGTGTCGTACTCACCTTCGAACGAACCGCTGCGCTTCATCACCGCGAAATACAGGCCGGGCTGCTGCAGCTCCTTGATGTCCTGCGTCGGCAGGTAGGTGAGCACGCGCTCGTTCTGCTTGCCGCCGATCACGAAGCGGTTCACGTAGACCGGCTCGGCCAGCTGCGACATCGGCGTCTTGTCGCCGTAATCGCTGTCCAGCTCCCAGCTGCCGCGGCGGCCGCCACGCTGGTACTGGCTGAAGAAGTTCGGCAGTTCCTTCTCGCGTACGCGCAGGAATTCTACGTCCACTTCCGGCACGTTGACCGAGACCACCGGCAGGCCGCGGCTGTCCTTGGCCGGCAGCACGCTGCCCTGCGAGGCGAACCCGGCCACCGGCTTGAGCTCACCGGTGAAGACTTTCTGGCGCAGCTCCTTGCCGATCCGGCTGCCATCGGCGGCAAGCAGGTCGGGCGAGACGATCAGCGAGTATTCCTTGGCCGCCTCCACGAACGGATAGCGCAGGATCTTGCCGTCATCGGACAGCGACCAGCTGCTGTCCTCGGTCCCGACCTTCTCGGCGAAACGGACCAGCGTGTCGAAGTCCTGGGTGCCGACCAGCGGGCGCGAAAACTCCAGGGCCAGCGACAGGCCGTCGCTCTTCTGATCGGGGTAGGCCCGGACCAGGGTGAACTCGGTGACCGCCTCGGCCTTGGCCGTGATCGGCGCGCCGGACGGTGCCGGCAGCTGGCCGCTGTCGTTGCGCTTGCAGCCCCCGACGCCGATGGCCAGGCCGGCGACCAGCGCCAGGCCCGCGATTCCCTTCCAGCTCCACTGCCCAAACCGACTGCGGCTAGCCATGACGTCACTCCTTGAACAAGGCCGCCAGTATACGGGCCGTCCCCGCTCGTTCGCGGGCGACCCAGGGCGATCCGTGCGTCATGGGCGGCGGGCGGGGCCACGGCGAAGGGCAGCCGACCAACGGTCGGCGTCTACCCGGCCACGTAGAGGTCCACATACTCGTGCACCGGCATCGCCTCCAGCGCGACCGGGTCCAGCGACGCCTCGAGGATCCGGCGCTGCTGCACGGTCGGGAACACCCCGGCCAGGTGACGGCGGAACTTGTCCTCCAGCAGCGGGATCCCCTCGGCGCGGCGGCGGGCATGGCCCAGCGGGTACTCGACCACCGCGTCCATCGTGCTGCCATCGGTGAAGGTCACCTGCAGCGCGTTGGCGATGCTGCGCTTGTCCGGGTCCATGTAATCCGCGGTGAACCGTGGATCTTCCACGCAGGTGATCTTCGCCCGCAGCGCATCGATGCGCGGATCGGCCGCCACGTCGTCCTCGTAGTCCTCGGCGACCAGGCGGCCGAAGATCAGGCCGATCGCCACCATGTACTGCACGCAGTGGTCGCGGTCGGCCGGGTTATGCAGCGGGCCGGGCTTGTCGATGATGCGCAGGCAGGCCTGCTGGGTGCGCAGGGTGATCTGCGCTATGTCTTCGCTGCGTTTGCCGCTGGCGCGCATCTGCGCGTGCAACTGCATCGCCGCCTCGACCGCGGTCTGGCCATGGAACTCGGCCGGATAGCTGATCTTGAACAGTACGTTCTCCATCACGTAACTGCCGTAAGGCCGCTGGAAGCGGAAGGGCTGGCCGCCGAAGGACACATCGTAGAAGCCCCAGGTCGGCGCGGTCAGCGCACTCGGATAGCCCATCTCCCCGGCCGCGGCCATCAGCGACAGGCGCACCGCACGGCTGGTGGCATCACCGGCCGCCCAGCTCTTGCGCGAGCCGGTGTTGGGCGCGTGCCGGTAGGTGCGCAGCGACTGCCCATCGACCCAGGCCAGCGACAGCGCATTGAGCATGCGCTCGCGATCCAGGCCCAGCATGTGCGAGACCACCGCGGTGGAGGCGACCTTGACCAGCACCACGTGGTCCAGCCCGACCCGGTTGAACGCATTCTCCAGCGCCAGGCAGCCCTGGATCTCATGCGCCTTGACCATTGCGGCCAGCACATCGCGCATGGTCAGCGGCGCCCGGCGCAGCGCCTCGGCATTGCGGCTGAGCCAATCGGCGGTGGCGAGGATGCCGCCGAGGTTGTCGGAGGGATGGCCCCACTCCGCCGCCAGCCAGGTGTCGTTGAAATCCAGCCAGCGGATCATCGCGCCGATGTTGAAGGCGCCCTGCACCGGATCGAGCTCGAAGCGGGTACCGGGCACGCGTGCGCCATTGATCACCCGCATGCCGGGCACCAGCGGCCCGAGCAGCTTGCTGCAGGCCGGGAACGAGAGCGCCGCCAGTCCGCAGCCCAGCGTATCGATCAGGCAGTGCCGCGCGGTGGTGTACGCCTGCGGCGAGCTGACCTGGTAGTCGCGGACGTAATCGACGATGTCGGTCAGGACCGTGTCCCATGGCGGGCGCTGGTTGCTGTGGCTGTCGTGACCGGACATCGCGATTCTCCTGTTGGGTATTACAAGGTAGTGGCAGGCACCCGTACCGCACCGTCCATCAATACGCGGGCGCTGCGGCTCATGATGGCCTTGGTGACCGTCCACTGACCGTCAACGTGCATCGCCTGTGCACCCACGCGCAAGGTGCCGGAGGGATGACCGAAGCTCACCGATTCACGCTCACCACCGCCGGCGGCGAGATTCACCAGCGTGCCCGGAATCGCGGCGGCAGTGCCGATGGCGACCGCGGCAGTGCCCATCATCGCGTGGTGCAGCTTGCCCATGGACAGCGCGCGCGCGTGCAGATCGATCTCTCCGGCAGCGATCTGCCTGCCACTGGACGACACGTAGTCCTGCGCCGGCGCGACGAAGGCGACCTTGGGCGTGTGCTGGCGGGTCGCAGCCTGTTCGATCGTCTCGATCAGGCCCATGCGCACCGCGCCGTGCGCGCGGATCGCTTCGAAACGCGCCAAGGCGGCCTTGTCCTCATTGATCGCCGGCTGCAGTTCGGTACCGGTGTACCCCAGGTCCGCGGCATTGAGGAAGATGGTCGGAATGCCGGCGGTGATCATCGTGACCTGGAAGCTGCCCACGCCGGGCACGTCGAGCGTGTCGACCAGGTTGCCGGTCGGGAACATCGCCCCGCCCTCGCCTTCATCAGAGGGATCCAGGAACTCCAGCGGGATCTCCGCGGCCGGGAAGGTCACGCCATCCAGCTCGAAATCGCCGTCTTCCTGCACCTGGCCATCCACGATCGGCACGTGCGCCAGGATGGTCTTGCCGATGTTGGCCTGCCAGATGCGCACGGTGCAGAGGCCGTTGTGCGGAATACGCGCCGGATCGATCAGGCCGTTGCTGATCGCGAACGGGCCCACCGCGGTGCTGAGATTGCCGCAGTTGCCGCTCCAGTCGACGAAGGCGGTCTCGATCGAAATCTGGCCGTACAGATAATCCACGTCGTGCTCCGGCACCGACGGTGCGGAGAGGATCACGCACTTGCTCGTACTGGAAGTCGCGCCGCCCATGCCATCGGTGTGCTTGGCATACGGATCAGGCGAGCCGATCACGCGCATCAGAAGCGCATCGCGCGCCGGACCCGGCACCTGCGCCGCGGCAGGCAGGTCGGTCAGCTTGAAGAACACACCCTTGCTGGTGCCACCGCGCATGTAGGTGGCGGGAATGCGGAGCTGGGGAAGAAACGCCATATCGAAATCCTGATGGAAAGACGGGCCGTTGCCGGGCCGTCGTGATGCGGGTGGGATCAGGCGACCTGCGCCGATTCCAGGAAGTCCTGGGCGAACCGCTGCAGCACGCCACCGGCCTCGTAGATCGAGACCTCTTCGGCGGTATCCAGGCGGCAGGTGACCGGCACCCGCAGCTGTTCACCGTTGCGGCGGTGGACGACCAGGGTCAGTTCGGCACGCGGCACGCGATCCCCGAGCACGTCGAAGGTTTCAGTGCCATCGATGCCCAGGGTCCTGCGGTTGACGCCTTCCTTGAACTCCAGCGGCAGCACGCCCATGCCGATCAGGTTGGTACGGTGGATGCGCTCGAACCCTTCGGCGGCGATCGCTTCCACGCCGGCCAGGCGCACGCCCTTGGCGGCCCAGTCACGCGAGCTGCCCTGGCCGTAGTCGGCGCCGGCGATGATGATCAGCGGCTGCTTGCGCGACATGTAGGTTTCGATGGCTTCCCACATGCGGGTGACCTGGCCTTCCGGCTCCACGCGCGCCAGCGAGCCCTGCGTGACCTGGCCGTCGATCACGGCCATTTCATTGATCAGCTTCGGGTTGGCGAAGGTGGCACGCTGCGCGGTGAGGTGATCGCCGCGGTGGGTCGCGTAGGAATTGAAGTCTTCCTCGGGCAGGCCCATCTTCGCCAGGTACTCACCGGCCGCGCTGCTGGCCATGATCGCGTTGGACGGCGACAGATGGTCGGTGGTGATGTTGTCGCCGAGTACCGCCAGCGGTCGCATGCCGGTCAGGCTGCGCGCACCGGCCAACGCGCCTTCCCAGTACGGCGGGCGGCGGATGTAGGTGCTCTGGGGGCGCCAGTCGTACAGCGGGCTGATCGGGGCGCCGTGTTCCACCTTGAAGGTGAACATCGGGTCGTAGACCTTGCGGAACTGCTCCGGCTTGACGCTGGCCTTGACCACCGCATCGATCTCGGCATCGCTGGGCCACAGGTCCTTCAGCGTGATCGGGTTACCGTCGGCGTCATGGCCGAGCGCGTCCTTCTCGATATCGAAGCGCACCGTACCGGCGATCGCATACGCCACCACCAGCGGCGGCGAGGCCAGGAAGGCCTGCTTCGCGTACGGGTGGATGCGGCCATCGAAGTTGCGGTTGCCCGAGAGCACGGCGGTGGCATACAGGTCGCGGTCGATCACTTCCTGCTGGATCTTCGGGTCCAGCGCGCCACTCATGCCGTTGCAGGTGGTGCACGCGAAGGCGACGATGCCAAAGCCCATCTGTTCCAGCTCGGTCAGCAGGCAGGCCTCTTCCAGATACAGCTGCACGGCCTTGGACCCCGGCGCCAGCGAGCTCTTCACCCACGGCTTGCGGGTCAGGCCGGCACGGTTGGCGTTGCGCGCCAGCAACGCCGCGGAGATCACGTTGCGCGGGTTGCTGGTGTTGGTGCAGCTGGTGATCGCGGCAATGATCACCGCGCCATCGGGCATCAGGCCCTCGGCCTGTTCCAGCTTGCCCGAGGCCAGCTTGCCTTCATCAGCGATGCCGCGGGCGGCCAGGTCGGTGGTCGCCACGCGCTTGTGCGGGTTGGACGGGCCGGCCATGTTGCGCACCACGCTGGACAGGTCGAACTGCAGCACGCGCTCGTACTGCGCGGTGACCAGATCGTCGGCCCACAGGCCGGTGGCCTTGGCGTAGGTTTCCACCAGCGCGACCTGGGCATCTTCGCGGCCGGTCAGGCGCAGGTAGTCCAGGGTCTGCTGGTCGATGTAGAACATCGCCGCGGTGGCTCCGAACTCCGGCGTCATGTTGGAGATCGTGGCACGGTCACCGATGGTCAGCGCGTTGGCGCCCTCCCCGTAGAACTCGATCCACGCACCGACCACGCGCTCCTTGCGCAGGAATTCGGTCAGCGCCAGCACCACGTCGGTGCAGGTGATGCCGGGCTGCGGGCGGCCGGTCAGCTCCACGCCGATGATGTCGGGCAGGCGCATCCAGGAAGCACGGCCGAGCATCACGCTCTCCGCCTCCAACCCGCCGACGCCGATCGCGATCACGCCCAGCGCGTCCACGTGCGGGGTGTGGCTGTCGGTGCCCACGCAGGTATCCGGGAAGGCCACGCCATCGCGCACCTGCACGACCGGCGACATCTTCTCCAGATTGATCTGGTGCATGATCCCGTTGCCCGGCGGAATCACGTCGACGTTCTTGAACGCCTTCTTGGTCCAGTTGATGAAGTGGAACCGGTCTTCATTGCGGCGGTCTTCGACGGCGCGGTTCTTCTCGAACGCAGCCTTGTCGAAGCCCGGGAATTCCACCGCCAGCGAGTGATCGACGATCAGCTGGGTCGGGACCACCGGATTGATCTGCGCCGGATCACCGCCGGCATCGGCGATGGCATCGCGCAGGCCGGCCAGATCGACCAGGGCGGTCTGGCCGAGAATGTCATGGCAGACCACGCGGGCCGGGAACCACGGGAAATCCAGGTCCTGGCGGCGTTCGATCAGCTGGCGCAGCGAGGGCTCCAGCGTGGCCGGGTCGCAGCGGCGCACCAGGTTTTCGGCCAGCACGCGCGAGGTATACGGCAGCGTGGCATAGGCACCGGGCTGCAACGCGTCGACGGCGGCACGGGTATCGAAATAGTCCAGCGCGGTGCCGGGGAGGTTCTTGCGGTACTGAGTATTCATGGCTGGCGATAGCTGCTTGTTGGCGGGCCGGGGCGTCGTGACACCGGCGAAGAAGGAGTAGCGACGCCGCAACGGAGCAGACCGGCATCGCGCCGGCCTGTTCCGCAAAGCACCCGCGAACGGGTGCGGTACGTCTGTCTTACTTGCGCTGGTCGATCGGCACGAAGGCCTGGTCTTCCGGGCCGGTGTAGTTCGCGCTCGGCCGGATGATCTTGCCGTCGATGCGCTGCTCGATGATGTGCGCGCTCCAACCGGAGGTGCGGGCAATCACGAACAACGGGGTGAACATCGCCGTCGGCACGCCCATCATGTGGTAGCTGACCGCGCTGAACCAGTCCAGGTTCGGGAACATCTTCTTGATGTCCCACATCACCGATTCCAGGCGCTCGGCGATGTCGTACATCTTGACGTTCTGCTGCTCGGCGGACAGGTCGCGCGCCACCTCCTTGATGATGTTGTTGCGCGGATCGCTGACGGTGTAGACCGGGTGGCCGAAACCGATCACGACCTCCTTGCGCTCGACGCGGGCCTTGATGTCAGCCTCGGCATCGTCAGGGCTGTCGTAGCGCTTCTGCACTTCGAAGGCCACTTCATTGGCGCCGCCGTGCTTGGGACCGCGCAGCGCACCGATGCCACCGGTGATCGCGCTGTACATGTCACTGCCGGTGCCGGCGATGACGCGGCAGGCGAAGGTCGAGGCGTTGAACTCGTGCTCGGCGTACAGGATCAGCGAGGTGTGCATCGCCTTGACCCACGAATCCTGCGGCTTCTCGCCGTGCAGCAGGTGCAGGAAGTGTCCACCGATGGAGTCGTCGTCGGTTTCCACGTCGATCGCACGACCGTTGTGGCTCCAGTGGTACCAGTACAGCAGCATCGAACCCAGGCAGGCCATCAGCTTGTCGGCGATGTCGCGCGCGCCCGGATGGTTGTGGTCGTCCTTCTCCGGCGACACGCAGCCGAGCACGGACACGCCGGTGCGCATCACGTCCATCGGGTGCGCGGACGGCGGCAGTTCTTCCAGCGCGGCCTTGACCGCGGCCGGGATGCCACGCAGCGACTTCAGCTTGGTCTTGTAGGCGACCAGCTCGGCGCGGGTCGGCAGCTTGCCGTGGACCAGCAGATGCGCGATTTCCTCGAACTCGCTGGTGTTGGCCAGATCGGCGATGTCATACCCGCGGTAATGCAGGTCGTTGCCGCTGCGGCCGACGGTGCACAGCGCGGTGTTGCCGGCGGCGGTGCCAGACAGGGCGACGGATTTCTTCGGCTTGAAGCCGGGGGCGGTAGTGGTGTCGCTCATGATCCCTCCAGAAAACAGTGTGCGGTGTTACTTCTTGGCGGCGAACAACGCATCGAGCTGCTGCTCGAAGGCGTGGTAACCGATACGGTCGTAGAGTTCCTCGCGGGTCTGCATCGCCTCCACCACATTACGCTGGTGGCCCTCGCGGCGGATGGTCTCATACACGTTCTCTGCCGCCTTGTTGGCAGCGCGGAACGCGGACAGCGGGAACAGCTGGATGGCGACGCCGGCCGAGGCCAGCTCGTCGCGGCTGAACAGCGGCGTGGCGCCGAACTCGGTGATGTTGGCCAGCACCGGCACCTTCACCGCATCGACGAAGCGGCGGTAGGTCTCCAGATCGTAGGCCGCCTCGGCGAAGATGCCATCGGCACCGGCCTCGACGCAGGCGATGGCGCGTTCGATCGCGGCCTCCACGCCATCGACCTGGATGGCATCGGTGCGCGCGATCAGGAAGAAGTCCGGATCGGTCTTGGCATCGGCGGCGGCCTTGACCCGGTCCACCATCTCGCCCTGCGACACGATCTCCTTGCCCGGGCGGTGACCGCAGCGCTTGGCGCCGACCTGGTCTTCGATATGGCAGGCGGCCGCGCCGGCCTTGATCAGCGACTTGACCGTACGCGCGATGTTGAACGCGCTCGGGCCGAAACCGGTGTCGATATCCACCATCAGCGGCAGGTCGCACACATCGGTGATGCGGCGCACGTCGATCAGCACGTCTTCCAGGGTGTTGATGCCCAGGTCCGGCAGGCCCAGCGAGCCGGCCGCGACGCCGCCACCGGAGAGGTAGATCGCCCGGTAGCCGGCGCGCTTGGCCAGCAGCGCGTGGTTGGCGTTGATCGCGCCGATCACCTGCAACGGCGATTCGGCGGCCAGTGCGGCGCGGAAACGGGCGCCAGCGGAAGAAACGGGGGTGCTCATGCGGCATTCCATCGTGATTGACCGGTTGATAAGCGCAAGGGCCGTGCCAGGTGGCAAGTGTCTGATTTCATTGAGGCAGCGAGGTGACTGCGACGTTTCACCTTGAAACATTGAAACATCTGTAACATGGCTGCAACTGAAACATTGAAACAGCCTCATGTCGATCAGCCTGCCCCGCCACCGCGCCCGCCTGTCCGATCCCGATGCCGGCCAACTGCCGGTGATCTGGACCGTCAGCGTGTCGCGCCTGACCGGCCTGCTGGGGGATGTGATCCCCGAGTTCGACCGCCGCGCCCGCATCGTGCCGATCAACCTCGGTTTCGAGGAGGCAGTGGATGTCATCGGCCAGCGCCTGCGCCGCGAACACTGCGATGTGGTGATCGCCGGTGGCTCGAACGCGGCCTACCTGCGCAGTCGGCTGGAGGTGCCGCTGGTCCCGATCCAGGCCAATGGGTTCGACCTGATGGAAGCGCTGGCGCGCGCGCGCCGGATCGCCCCGCGGATCGGTCTGGTCACCCACGCCACCGACGTGCCGACGTTCGGCAGCTTCCAGCACAGCTTCGGGCTGGATATCGAGCACCGCCGCTTCGTCACCCGCGAAGATGCGCGCGACTGCATCGCCGACCTGCGCGCCAACGGCATCGAGGTGATCGTCGGCACCGGCATGGCGATCGACCATGCCGAACAGGTCGGGCTGCCCGGCGTACTGCTGTACTCGGCCGATTCGGTGCGACAGGCGTTCGAACACGCACTGGAGCTGACCCAGACCCTCGCGCGCTCCGGTGCGCCGTCACCGCGGCGGCGCACACCGGCCAGGCCACGCGACGCCGATCACGCCCTGCTCGGGGACAGCGCGCCGATGCAGCAGGTGCGCGGGCACATCGCGCTGTATGCGCCTTACGACAGCACGGTGCTGGTGACCGGCGCCACCGGTACCGGCAAGGAACTGGTGGCGCGGCAACTGCACGCCGCCAGCGGTCGACGCGGCCGCTTCGTCGCGCTGAACTGCGGGGCGATCAGCGAGTCGCTGCTGGAGGCCGAGCTGTTCGGCTACAACGAAGGCGCGTTCACCGGCGCGCGGCGCGGCGGGCGTGTCGGTCTGGTCGAAGCCGCCGAGGGCGGCACCCTCTTCCTCGATGAAATCGGCGAACTGCCGCTGCCGTTGCAGACCCGGCTGCTGCGGGTACTGGAAGAGCGCGAAGTGCTGCGCGTCGGCGCCACCGAGCCGACGCCGGTGGACGTACGCGTGGTCGCGGCCACGCTGCAGACGCTGGAATCGCTGGTGGACACACAACGTTTCCGCCGCGATCTGTATTACCGCCTGGCCGCGCTGCGCATCGCGCTGCCGACGCTGCACGAACGGCGCGAGGATGTCCCCTTGCTGGTGAGGCACTTCTTCCGGCAGCTCGCCGGTACGGACGCACCGTTGTCCGCCGAGGCGATGGCGCGACTGCGCGACTACGCCTGGCCGGGCAACGTGCGTGAGCTGCGCAACATGGTCGATCGCCTGCGCATCCACTGGCAGCAACAGCCGCGCGAGCTGACGTTGCCGCAGATGCTGCAGTGGTTGCCGGAGCTGCACGCGGCGCAGCAGCCACTGGCGGTTCCAGGCGCCGGCGCCCCGGCAGCCCTCACCGCTGCCTCGGCGGCGCGACCCGATGCGGCCGCGCTGCGGCGACTGCTGGCCGACTGCGGCGGCAACCGCGAGCAGGCGTGCGCGCGGCTGGGCGTATCGCGGACGACGCTGTGGCGGTGGTTGCGCGAGCTTCCGCCGGCCTGATTACGGGAACAACATCCGCTTGCTCCACTGCCCGTCAACACCGGTCTCGTAGCAGCAGCGCTCGTGCAGGCGGAACTGCGCGCCGTACCAGAACTCGATCCGCTGCGGCACCACGCGCAGGCCGCTCCAGCCTTCCGGACGCGGTACGTCGCGGCCCTCGAAACTGGCCTCGGTGACCGCCACGCGCGCGTCGAATTCTTCGCGCGAGGCCAACGTCTTCGATTGCAGTGACGCCCAGGCGCCGATCTGGCTCATGCGCGGGCGCGAGGCGAAGTACGCATCGGCCTCGGCGTCGCTGACCTTCTCCACCCCGCCTTCGATCCGCACCTGGATGCCGGCTTCGCGCAGGCTGCGCCACAGGAACAGCAGCGCGGCCCGTGGATTGGCCTGCAGTTCACGCCCTTTGTGGCTGTCCAGGTGGGTGTAGAAGACGAACCCGCGTTCGTCGAAGGCCTTCAGCAACACGGTCCTCGCGGACGGCTGGCCGTTCGGGTCGGCCGAGGCCACCGTCATCGCATTCGGTTCGACTTCGCGGCTTGCCTTGGCTTCTTCGAACAGCCCGGCAAAGGTGGACAACGCTTCGGCATACAGATCGGTCATGGCGGTTTTCTTGTCACGCGGTTTGGGTTTATTGTCGCTGCATGCCTGCACCTGCGTACATGCCCCCGACGAAAGGTTTTCCGGATGCACTGGTCGCACAGGCGCTGGACGACGCACTGAGCTGCGGCGCGGCCATCCCAGTATTGGCGATCAGCGGCCTGCAGGGGAGCGGCAAATCGACGCTGGCCGCCCAGGTGGTGGCACTGGCCGAATCGCGCGGCCTGCACGCGGCGATGCTTTCCATCGACGATGTCTACCTGACCCGCGCCCAGCGCCAGCGCTTGGCGCGACAGGTGCACCCGCTGCTGCTGACCCGCGGCCCGCCGGGCACCCACGATCTGGCCTTGGCCCACGCCACCCTGGACGCGGTCGCGGCCGGCAGCCCGGTCGCCCTGCCCCGTTTCGACAAACTGGCCGACGAGCGCCAGCCCGAAAAGGACTGGCCGCGCATCGACCGCCCGCTCGACCTGCTGGTGTTCGAAGGCTGGTTCCTCGGCACGCCGGCACAGGACGAGGCCGACCTGGATCCTCCCCTCAACGCACTCGAGCGCGACGCCGATGCCGACGGCCGCTGGCGTCGCTGGTGCAATCACGCGCTCGCGCAGGACTACCCCGCGCTGTGGCAGCGGTGCGACCGCCTGTGGTTCCTGCAGCCGCCGGACTTCTCGGTGATCCCGCGCTGGCGCTGGCAGCAGGAGCAGAACCTGCAGGCCGCCCAACCCGACCGCAGCAGCATGAGCCGCGCCCAGCTGGAGCGCTTCGTGCAGTACTACGAACGGGTCAGCCGGCAGGCGCTGCGTACGTTGCCGGCGCTGGCCGATACCGTGATCGCCCTGGACGAACAGCGCCGGATCGTCGCGCCGCGCTGACCGCGGCATCGACGGAAACGCAGCACTCAGCCGACCAGGAAAGTCACCCGCAGGTTCACCCGCCACTCGGTGATGTTGCCGTCGCCATCGGTGACGACCTTGGTTTCATTGATCCAGGCGCCCTGGATGCCCTTGACCGTCTCGGACACCTTCTTCAGGCCGCTGCGCACCGCGTCCTCGACGCTGGTCTTGGAGGAGGCGTTGATCTCGATGATTTTGGCTAAGGACATGGGTCGCTCCAGTGGCGCGCGGGACACTCCGCGCTGCCCCACCATGGGGGCCGCCGCGTAAAGGCGATGGCACGGAGATGTTAGGATCGAGGGTAATGAATCCCGCTCCGAACCTCATCCTGATTGGCCCGATGGGCGCCGGCAAAACCTGCATCGGGCGCCGGCTGGCCGAGCGCTTCACGCTGGACTTCGTGGATGCCGACCAGGCCATCGTGGAGAGCACCGGCGCCAGCATCCCGGCGATCTTCGAGCACTCCGGGGAAGCCGGCTTCCGCCAGCACGAGCGCGAGGTCCTGCACGCGCTGCTGGACGGGCACGGCCAACTGGTCTCCACCGGCGGTGGCGCCGTGCTGGACCCGGACAACCGCGCGGCGATCGCCCGGCGCGGTTTCGTGGTCTACCTGCGGGTCAGCGTGCCGGCCCAGTTGGAGCGGCTGGCCCGCGACCGCGGCCGCCCGCTGCTGCAGCGCCCGGACCGCGAGCAGGTCCTGCACGAGATGGCCGCTGCCCGCGACCCGCTCTACCAGGGCCTGGCCGATCTCACCCTGGATACCGATCTCTACACGCCCGCCGAGGCCACCGCGCAGCTGGTGCTGCGCCTGGCCGCGCAGTGGCAGCGACAGGAAACACCCGAATGACCGCCTCCCCGCGTACCGTTGCCGTCAGCGGCGACACCCCCTACACCATCCACATCGGCCCGGGCCTGCTCGGCCAGGGCGAGCTGCTGACCCGCCACGTGCGCGGCCGCCATGTGCTGCTGCTCAGCGATTCATCGGTTGCGCCACTGTATCTGGCCGGAGTGAAGTCGGCGCTGCTGGCCGTCCGCCCGGATCTGCTGATCGGTGAGCTGGTGCTGCCCGCCGGTGAAGCGTCCAAGACGCTGGCCCACTTCGGCGATGCGATCACCGCACTGGCCACCCTCGGCGCCACCCGCGATGCCTGCGTGATGGCGCTCGGTGGCGGTGTTGCCGGCGACCTGGCCGGCTTCGCAGCCGCCTGCTGGATGCGCGGCGTGGACTGCGTGCAGCTGCCGACCTCGCTGCTGGCGATGGTCGACTCTTCAGTCGGCGGCAAGACCGCAGTGGACATTCCCGAAGGCAAGAACCTGGTCGGTGCGTTCCACCCGCCGCGTGCCGTGATCGCCGATACCGCCGCGCTGCGCACCCTGCCGCCGCGCGAGCTGCGTGCCGGCCTGGCCGAGGTGATCAAGTACGGCGCGATCCGCGACCCGTTGTTCTTCCGGTGGCTGCAGGCCGAACACACCGCGCTGCTGGCGGGCGACGACACCGCGCTGGCCCAGGCGATCGCGCGCAGCTGCGAGCACAAGGCCGAGATCGTCGCGCGCGATCCGCTGGAAAAAGGCGAGCGCGCCCTGCTCAACCTTGGCCACACCTTCGGCCACGCCATCGAGACCGAACAGGGCTACGGCGCACCGGGCAACGACAACCTCAACCACGGTGAAGCCGTCGCCGTCGGCATGGTCCTGGCCGCACGGCTGTCCGCGCAGCTGGGCATGAGCGGGGACGCCGACACCGGGCAGCTGCGCGAACTGCTGCTGCGCTACGAACTGCCGGTCGCCATTCCCACCGGCCTGCAGCCCGAAGCGCTGCTGGCCCGGATGCGGCTGGACAAGAAGAACGTCGCCGGCCGGCTCCGTCTGGTGCTGTGGCGTGGCATCGGCCGCGCGGAGGTCGTCGCCGACGTCGACGAGGCCGACGTCCTGCGCGTGCTCGCCGCCGGCTGAGCCTGCGACGTTACGCCGCACCCGCGCCGTCGCTGACGGCCGCGTCCGGCGTTCACGGCTACAATCGGGGCATGCGCGTCTTCCTGCACCAACACGCCCGCGGTGCCGATCCGGCCCGTTATCTCCAGCTCACCCTGCAACCGGACCTGTTCGGTGGCTGGGAGCTGCTGCACGAGTCCGGCCCGATCGGCGGGCGCGGGCAACTGCGCCGCGAGCTGTACCTGCAGGAAGACCTGGCGCTGGCTGCGTTCGAGAAAGCGCGCGACGCACACCTGCATCGCGGCTACGACGTGACCTACACCAGCGGCGCTGCGCCGCCCTGAGCGGCCACCTCCGCCACACCCCCTCCGGCCCTGCGCCACCAGATCCCAAGGAAGCGTTCCGTGACCAGCCCCTCCCGCCATGATCGCCTGCTGCGCGCCCTGCGCCGCGAACCGGTGGACTGCACCCCCGTCTGGCTGATGCGCCAGGCCGGTCGTTACCTGCCCGAATACCGCGCCACCCGCGCCAAGGCCGGCAGCTTCCTGGCCATGGCCAAGAACCCGGACATCGCCTGCGAAGTCACCCTGCAGCCGCTGCGCCGCTTCGACCTCGATGCCGCGATCCTGTTCTCGGACATCCTCACCATCCCCGACGCGATGGGCCTGGAGCTGTACTTCGTCGAAGGCGAAGGCCCGAAGTTCCGCCATCCGGTCCGCGACGCCGCCGCCATCGCCAGACTGGCCGTGCCGGACATGGAAACCGAGCTGCGCTACGTGATGGACGCCGTCCGCGTGATCCGCCGCGAACTCGACGGCAGCGTGCCCCTGATCGGCTTCTCCGGCAGCCCGTGGACGCTGGCCTGCTACATGGTTGAAGGCGGCGGCAGCAAGGACTTCGCCCGCATCAAGGCCATGGCCCTGAACGAACCGGCCGCCCTGCACCAGCTGCTCTCGGTCGTCACCGACGCCGTGATCGCCTACCTCGCCGCCCAACGCGCGGCCGGCGCCCAGGTCCTGCAGGTCTTCGACACCTGGGGTGGCGTACTCAGCCCCACCATGTACCGCGAATTCTCCCTGCGCTACCTGACCCGCATCGCGCAGGAACTCGAGCGCGGCGAAGGTGCCGAGCGCACCCCGCTGATCCTGTTCGGCAAAGGCACCGGCCTGCACCTCGGCGCCCTGGCGGACACGGGCGCCGACGCGCTCGGCGTCGACTGGACCCTCGACCTCGCCGACGCCGTCACACGCACCGGCGGCCGCGTCGCCCTGCAGGGCAACCTCGACCCCACCACCCTCTACGGCAACCCCGCCGCCATCGAACGCGCCGCCGGGCAGGTGCTCGACAGCTACGCCCAAGGCAACGGCGGCTCCCGCGAAGGCCACGTCTTCAACCTCGGCCACGGCATGTCCCCGGACATGAATCCCGAGCACGTGCAGGTCCTGGTGGAAGCAGTGCATCGCTTGAGCCGACGCTGATCGCCATCGGCAGGTAGCCGGCCAGCGGCCGGCACTACCCGGGCATGACCGACGCAGGCGTTCTGCATCCAGAAACGCCTGCGCTCGTGTGCACCCTCGAGACGGACGGATGCCGTCAGCAGCTGATCGGCCCCCATCATTGCCGCGCTGCGCGCGGCCATCCACGCATGGCGTGGATCTACCCATGGCATTCCCGGCATCACGTTCATCCCGGCATCAAGACGAGCGTCTGATTTTCTGCCTCTACCGCACTTTCCCTGGCAGCCAGCCCACTGTCATGGGTGTGGCACGGGTGGGTTGGCGGGACCATGAGCGCCATGGATGGCGCGACATGAGCCTCCAGGGACGGATTCACGGCGTGTCCCGCCAACCCACCCGTGGCGCACCCTCTCCGCGACACCGACCGACCCAATGCTTCGGCTTCGGCTTCGGCTTCGGCTTCGGCTCCGGCTCCGGCTCCGGCTCCGGCTCTTGACCACACCCTGATCCCACATCGGCGATCATATCGCCCTCGTTGACGAAGGCCCGCACCATGACGACCAGCAGCTACGCCTCGATCCGGCCCCTGTTGTGGCTCGTATCGCTGGCCATCTTCATGCAGATGCTGGACTCCACCATCGTCAACACCGCCCTCCCGGCCATGGCCCGCAGCCTCGGCGAAAGCCCCCTGCAGATGCAGTCCGTCGTCTTCAGCTACGCCCTTGCCGTCGCCACCTTCATCCCTGCCTCCGGCTGGATCGCCGACCGCTTCGGCACACGACGCACCTTCCTCGTCGCCATCATCCTGTTCACCCTCGGCTCGCTCGCCTGCGCCCTCGCCCAGACCCTGCACCAGCTCGTCGGCGCCCGCGTCCTGCAGGGCATCGGCGGCGCCATGCTGCTGCCGGTCGGCCGCCTCGCCGTCATGCGCTCTGTCTCCCGCGAAGAATTCCTCCGCGCCATGAGCTTCATCGCCATCCCCGCCCTGATCGGCCCGCTCATCGGGCCCACGCTCGGCGGCTGGCTCGTGGAAGTCGCCTCCTGGCACTGGGTGTTCCTGATCAACCTTCCGATCGGCATCATCGGCTACGTCGCGGCCATGAAGATCATGCCCGACCACTACGCCGAACACCGCACCCGCTTCGACATCGCGGGTTATCTGATGCTCGCCTTCGGCATGGTCGTGCTCTCGCTCGCGCTGGACGGCATCTCCGGCATGGCCACCCCCCATGCCCTGGTCATGCTGATGACCGTCGCCGGCCTCGCCGCCCTGGTCGGCTATTGGCTGCACGCCGCCAACTCGACGGCGCCGCTGTTCTCGCTCGCCCTCTTCCACGTCCCCAGCTACCGCATCGGCATTCTCGGCAACCTGTTCTCGCGCATCGGCAGCAGCGCCATGCCCCTGCTCATCCCGCTGCTGCTGCAGGTCGGCATGGGCATGAGCCCGATGAACGCCGGGCTGTTGATGATCCCCGTGGCAGCCGCCGGCATGATTTCCAAGCGCTATGCGGTCAAACTCGTCGAACGCTTCGGCTATCGGCGCGTGTTGATGGTCAATACCGTGCTGGTCGGCCTGGCGATGGCGAGCTTCATCTTCATGACACCGGGCCAGCCCCTGTGGATCCGCATCGTCCAGCTGGCGCTGTTCGGGGCCGTCAACTCCTTGCAGTTCACCGTCATGAATACCGTCACCCTGCGCGATCTCGACCGGGATTTCGCCAGCGCCGGCAACAGCCTGCTCTCGATGGTGATGATGCTCGCCACCGGGTTCGGTGCGGCCGCCGCCGGCAGCCTGCTGGCCGCCTTCAATCACCTTGATGCCTCGCACGGCGCCACCGCCGCGCTGCACGCGACCTTTGTCTGTGTCGGCGCCATCACCCTGACCTCCACGCTGATCTTCTGGCAGCTGCCGGATACGCGGCCCTCGCCGCGCGACGTCGAAGAAGTCGCCGAGTAACCGCGGGGAGATGGGGTCACCCTCAGCGGACCAGCGGTCCGCTGTTACCGGGGGGCGTGCAGGACCCGCGCGATCGCCTCCACCAGCAGGTCGCCGGTCACCGGCTTGCGCAGGAACGCATCAAAGCCGGCATCGCGGGCCTGCTGCTCTATCGACGGATCCGTCCGCGCGGTCACCGCGATCAGAGGCATCTCGAAGCCCTGGCTGCGCAGATGCCCGGCCAACGCGATGCCGCCGAGGCCCGGCAGGTCCAGGTCCATCAGCGCCACATCGAACGGCGCCTCGCTGACCTCGCGCAACGCCGACAATGCGTGCTCGGCATGCACCACCTCATGCCCGCGCGCGGACAACAATCCGCTGACCACTTCCGCCACCGTCAGATCGTCCTCCACCAGCAGGATCCGCAGCGGCGGCAACACCCATTGCGCGCCCTCGGCGGCGCCGGGCGCGCCAGTCGTGCCCGGCTCCAGCGGCAACGGCAGCGTCACTGTGAAGCGGGTCCCCACGCCGAGCTGGCTCTGCACGCCGATCTGTCCCTGCATCGCCAGCGCCAGTTCGCGACAGATCGCCAGTCCCAGCCCACTGCCGCCGTACTGCGCCGCGGTGCGCGCGCCATCGGCCTGCTCGAAGCGACGGAACAGCCGCTCCTGCTGATCGGCACTGATGCCCGGCCCGGTGTCGGACACTTCGATATGCAGCCCGCGGCCGGGCGTGATCGCGCGCAGCGTCAGACGCACTTCGCCGTGGCTGGTGAACTTGACGGCATTGCCGAGCAGATTGAGCAGGATCTGCCGCACGCGCAGTTCATCGCCGATGGTGCGCGTACCGGGCGCCACCGTGTTGTCGACCACGAACCGCAGTCCCTTCTGCCCCGCCAGCGCGGCCATCAGGGCACAGACATCGTCGATCGGCCGCTGCAGCTGGAACGGCTGCGCCTGCAGTTCCAGCCGCCCCGATTCGATCCGCGCCAGGTCCAGCGCATCGTTGACCAGGTGCAGCAGATGTTCACCGGCATGCCGGATCGATTCGGTATAGCCGCGCTGCTGCGCGTTCAACGGCGAGGACAGCAGCAGTTCGCTCATGCCCAGCACCCCGGTCATCGGCGTCCGAACTTCGTGGCCGAGGTTCGCCAGGAAACGCGTCTTGGCCATCGAGGCCTGCTCTGCCAGCTCCTGCTTCTGCAGCGCCAGCTGGTAGGCATGCCGGCGCTGCAGCCGGCGCCGGTACAGCCAGGCGAACAGACTGAGCAGCAGCAGCACGATCGAGGTCAGCAGCAACAACCCCGACAGGCTGCGCCACCACGGCGGCAGCACCCGGAACTCCAGCACCTGCACGCGCGACCAGATCTGGTCGGCCGAGCGCGCCTGCACCTCCAGGCGATACCGGCCCGGCGGCAGGCGGGAGAACAGACGCTCGCCCCCCGGCCCCACTTCAACCCAATCGGGATCGTAGCCGGCCAGGCGGTAGCGGTAGTTGTTGGACGTGGAGTCTGCGAACGACAGCAGGCGCGCCACGATCCGCAGGTCGCGGTCGCCATCGGCGATGTCCAGCGGCACCGCATGGGTCAGGTCCAGCACGCGCTCGCCGCGGCGCACCTCGACCCGCTCGATCACCAGCGGCGCACGGCGCGTGGCCGGCTTGACCTGCGCGGGATCGAATATCACCACGCCGGCCGGCGTGCCGCCGACGATGCGCCCGCTCGCGGTCAGGGTCAGTGTGCGGCGACGGAATTCCTGGCTGGGCAGGCCATCGTGCACGCCATACTGGCGCACGCTGGCGGCCTGCGGATCCACCCGCACCAACCCACGTGCGTTGGCCGCCCACACCACGCCCTGCCGGTCGACCACCAGGCCGGTCGCGGTGATCGCCGGATAGCCCGCACCACTGCCGATCACTTCCTGCAGGGTCAGCCGATCGCCCTGCCAGCCGTAGTGCGACAGCTTGCCTTCTTCGGACAGCCACACACTGTCATCGCCGGCCAGCGCCATGGCATACACGCCTGCCGAAGGTCCGCCGGGCAGGGGCGTGAAACGCGATTCCGCCGCCACCCATTCCAGCAGACCCTGCCCGGTGGCGACCCACAGGCGATCCTGCGGCCCACACTGGATGTCCAGCACGCTCTGACCGAGCTTCAGCCCGGCATGGCCCAACGCGACCCGATGCAGCACGCGCCCGTCGAGATCGCGTTGCTGCAGGCCGTTGGCCGACGCTGTCCACAGTCGCTGGCCATCGCACAGCACCAAGGATTCGATCGGGCCCTCCATGGCCGCATCGACCGCCGCATCGCGCCCCCAGCGCCGGATCCGCTTCTCGCGGGGGTCGTAGCGCAGCAGCGCATCCCAGGAACCGATCCAGACCTGCCCGCGCGGATCCTCGAGTACCGACTGCAGCCACTGCGTGCCATCCACCCAGGTCCGGTGCTGCTCGATCTTTCCGCTCACCGGGTCGAGCTTGTCCAGCGCGCCATGCGTGCCCACCGTCCACACGCCCCCGTCGGCGGCCGCACCCATGCCCAGCACATACGCGTTGCGCAGCGACGCTGGATCGTCTTCCAGCCGCGAGAGCACCGAGAACTGCCACCAGCGCGGCAGCAGGTGCCACAGGCCGCCGTTGGTGCTGGCCAACCAGATGCCCCCCTCGCGATCCTCGTAGGCGCCGGTCCAGTTCGGCCGTACCTGCCCACGGGCGATCGCGCTGTACAGCGGCACCTGCTGGAACTGCCCGTTCATGGCGCGACCCAACCCGGAGCGCGTGTCGAGCCAGTACCCGCCCTGTTCGTCGCGCAGCATCATTCCCAGGATCTGATCACCTTCGGCAACCGTCCACGGCGCCGGCGCGAAGCGACCGTCCGGGCGGCGCACGGTGACCCCGGCATTGCTGTTGATCCACAGGCTGCCGTCCGGCTCGGCGGTGAGCCCGGTGATGACCCGCGCCGACAACTGCGCGCTCGGCACCGGTTCGAAATCGTGCCCGGTCCAGCGCGCCAGGCCCGCCTGCGAACCGATCCACAACGTGCCATCGAGCGTGGTGGTCAGATAGCCGACCGAGGCGGCCGGCAGGCTGCGTGGATTGCCGGGCTCGGGCATGAAGCGGGTCAGCGTCCCGTCGCGCTCGAGCCGATGCAGCCCGCCCTGGTAGGTACCAAACCAGATCGCGCCATCCGGCGTGGAGGCCACGCTCCAGATCGTGTTGCTGCCGATCTCGGGATGGCTGTTGCGGTCGTAGAAGCGGATTTCGCGCCGATCGGCCGACATCATCGCCAGGCCGGCATTCTCCGTGCCGATCCACAACTGGTTGCGCGCATCCACGTGCACGCTCCAGACATGGTTGTCGCGCAGGCCATCCTCGGCGCGCCAGATCCGGTAGTTGCGCCCGTCGTAACGGGCCAGGCCATCGTTGGTGGCGATCCACAGGTAGCCGTAGCGATCCTCGGCCATGCGGTTGACGGTGTTGGATGGCAGACCATCGAACACGGTCAGCTGCCGCGGCGTCGGCGGTACCGGCTGGGCCAGCGCGACCGCCGGCCAGAGCACACACAGGCCGATCAGCAACGGCCACAGCACACGCAACACCTGATGGCTCTCCCGGGTCTGTCCGTGGATTCACTGCTGCCGCCCGGAATGGGCCTGTCACCCCCGACCACCCCGGTCACCGGGCAACGCCCCGCATAGTAAACCGTTCCCCGGGCCGGCACGATCCACGTCACTTGCCATGATCCGCTGTATCGCCGCGTGCAGTGCACCGCCCTGCAGCGGCTTGTGCAGCAGACCGTCGGCCCCGGCAGCGGCGACCGTGGCCTCCAGATCCGGCTCCCGGCGGGCCGTGAGCACCAGGACCCGCAGGCGGTGGTCGCGCTGGCGCACCAGGCGCAGCAGCGACAGCCCGTCCATGCCGGGCAGATCCAGATCCAGCAGCATCAGCTGCGTGCCGGGCCGGGCCAGCGCGGTCAACGCCGCCAGCGCGTGCCCGGCGGCAACCACCGCGTGCCCCCGCATGCGCAGCAGGCCGATGACGACCTCGGCCACGAGAGGGTCGTCTTCCACCAGCAGGACCTGCAGGCCATCGTGCTCAACCACTACCGGCTCCGGCTCCGGCATCCGCACTGCGCAACCGGCCAGCGGTACGCTCAACACGGCCTGCCAGCGATGATCGGGCAACTGCAGCACGCGCAGGCCTCCCTGCATCGCAGCGGCCAGCACGTCCACGTCGGCCAGCATCTCGCGCACTGCGGCCAGCGCAGGCGATGGAAGCGCACCGGGCACCGCGATGACATCCAGCAGCAGGCCGGTGCCACCCGGCAGCCACGCCATGCGCAGGGTCACGCGGCTCGCCCCGACCTGCAGGGCGAGCCCGCGCGCGAGCAGGTGTACGGCCTGTCGCAGCCGGTCCGGATCGCCGACGCGACAGGCACCCGCCGGCAGTGGCGGGCCCAGCGACAGCCGGCAGCCGTGCAGCTCCAGACAGGCAGCCAGCGCGGCCTCCATGTCCATTCTCCAGGGCCCGATGGCGAAACGGCGTGGCTGGAGACATATTTTTCCGGCCTGCAGCCGGGCGGTCTCCAGCGCTTCGTCGACCACCTGCAGCAAGGCGCGCCCTCCCTGCTCGATGTGCAGCACCTGCTCCCGCGCGTGCCCGGACAGCGGACCGGACAGCAGCAGTTCGCTCATGCCCAGCACACCGGTCAGCGGCGTCCGCACTTCGTGGCCGAGCGTGGCGAGATACTGCTGCTTGGCCTGCGCCGCCCGCTCGGCGCGCGCCTGCCGGCGTGCCGCCGCGCGCCGGGCGTTCGCCCGCTTCTGGTGGCGCCGCACGGCCGCTGCCAACAACACGGCACTGCCGGTGGCGACCAGCCAGAACAGCGCCCATGCGCCAGGATGGGCCCAGCCGTTGTGGTCCACCTGCAGCCGCACCTGCTGCAGTGGCGTCCACTGGCCGCCCACGCCACGCGCCTGGAACTCGAGCACGTGTGCACCGGCCGGCAGGCTTGGAAAGCCACGCGTCCCGCGTCGTCCGGCGCGGACCCACGCCGGATCCTGCCCGCGCAGCCGGAACCGGTAGTCGGTCATGCCGCGCTGGCCGCCGGACAGCAGCCTCGCCGACAACTGGATGTCGCGATCGTCGGCGTTGAGCCGCAGCGGATCGCCGGCCGGCAGCTCGATCCATCGCCGCTGGCGACGGACCTGCACACGGTCGATGACCAGCAGCGGAGCGACCGTGGTCGCGATCATGCCGGCCGGATCCAGGGCCAGCACGTCGCCGGCCAGATCCATCGCCAGCAGGTGGCCGCCGACCGCGAGCATGCCGAGGTCGAACACCATCGGCGGCAGCCCATCATCGACCGTATACAGCCGGGCGCTGCGGCGGTCGGGTGCCAACCGCACCACGCCACGCGCGGTGGTGGCCCACATCGCCCCGTCGCCCGCATCGGCCAATCCACGCGGCACCGCCGCCGGCAGCCCCTGCGCGGCGTCGACCCGGATGGCCCCCTGCAGGCCAACCGATGCGCGCCGGTAGACGGTCCAGCCGTCCGGGTCGCCCGCCCAGAGCTGGCCATCGGCGGCCAGGTGCAGCGCCCCGACCGCGCGGCGCGGGCCGCCCGGCACGGGATCGAAGCGAGCGTGCGCCGGTTGCCACTGCTTCAGCCCCTCGCTGTCGCCCAGCCACAGCTGCCCGGCAGGGTCGCATTGCAGGACGAAGGCAGTGCCGCCCGGACGCAGTCGCGCCGCGTCATACGTGCGCTCGACCAGCACCCGTCCGTCGTCCGCCCGCTGCTGCAGCCGCCCGTTACCGGCCAGCCATAACCGGCCATCGCAGGCCGCCAGCGCGGCCTGCGTCGACACCGCCGATCCGATATCGTCCGCGCCCACCCGCCAGCGCCGCCGCTGCCCCAGCACCGGATCGATCCGGGTCAACCACGGGGCCGCGAACACCCACACCCTGCCGTGTCCGTCTTCGACCACCGCGTGGCGATCGGGACGCGAAGGATCGTGCGTATAGGACCAGCGCCCCCGCGAAAATCCGTGTAACGGCGAGACCTTGCCCAGCCATCCGCCGCGCGCCCGCCAGGCCTGTCCGTCGGCTGCAGCGGCGAGCCCGCCCGGCGCACCGGCCAGTGGAACGCCCGGTGCGATGAAGCGCTCGAGGTGTCGCCACTGCGCGCCGAGCCGCCACACCCCCTGATGGCTGCCCAGCAACCAGACGCGTCCCTGCCGGTCTTCGATCACCCGCACGATGTGCGGCGTGCTGCGCCCGTGCAGGTGGGGCAGCGTGATCGCATGGTGGTCCCGGCCGTGCCGGTCCTGCCACCACAGCTGCCCGCCGTCGGCAAACCAGTCTCCACCGGCACGGCTGGAGCCGAGCCACCGTGCCGGTTCGCGCGGCCGTGGTGCGGGCTGCAACGTGGGCAGATGTCGCACCTCGGTGCCGTCGGCGGTACTCGAGCGCAGCCAGCCCTGTGCATCCCGCCCGAGTGCCGTCACCGGCAGCGTGGACGCGCCCAGCATCGCCGGCGTCTGGAACCGTTCGTCATGCCACCGCGCCAGTCCCGCCGCACTACCGATCCATACCCCGCCCTGCGGATCGGCTGCGAGGTGCTCCACCCGTGCCGATGGCAGGCCGCCGCCAGCGCCTGGCAGGTACTGACGCAGCCGGCGGTCGCGCCCCAGCCGGAACAGCCCCGCGTCGCGGGTACCAAACCAGACGTCGCCCGCGTCCATCGGCTGGATCGCCAGCACCGGACTGGTCGCGGCCGCCGGCGCGGGCGGTCCCGCCCAGCGCTCGAACCGCTGGCGATCGGCCGACAGGCGCTGCAGGTAGCCATTGGCGGTGCCGATCCAGAGCTGGTCGCGGGCGTCCAGCGCCATGCTGCGCACCTCGTTGTCGGCCAGGCCGTGCTCCATGCGCCACACCCGGAAGCCGCCCCCGTCGTAGCGGGCCAGGCCATCGCTGGTCGCGAACCAGAGGTAACCCTGCCGGTCCTCCACGATCTGGTGCACCACATTGGAAGGCAGGCCATCCACGGTGGTGACGCGCGCGCCGTGGCTCGGCAGCGCCAGTGCGGGCAGCGCCTGCAACAGCCAGACCAGCAGCGCACAGACCCATCGCTTCATGCGACGCGCCTGCAGCGCGCCAGGGCATCGGCCAGCGCTGCCCGGCTCACCGGGAGCCGCAGGAACACATCGAAACCGGCTGCCATGGCCTCGCGCTGGGCGCCCGCATCCGCGCGCGGGGTCAAGGCGACCCGGGGCACACCCGGCCAGCATCGCGACAACCGTGTACCGGCCCGCTCACCGCCAGCGCACAGGTCGGGGTCGACCACGATCACATCCCAGCCCATGCCCTCGCCCGCCCCCGGCGGGACGTCATCGAGCCCAGCTACATACCGCGCCGAATGCCCCAGCGATACCAGCGCTGCCGGCAGCACCTGGCCGACCACCGGCAACGGATGCACCACCAGCACCTGCAGCTGTCCGGCACCGGTCGGTTCGGCACGTGCGCACAACGGCGTGCCTGCGGCGCCGCCATCGACGTGCGGCAGGGGCAGGCAGACCTCGAAGCAGGTTCCCTCGCCGGGACGGCTGCTGACCGTGATGTCGCCGCCCATGGCCAGCGCCAGATCGCGGGAGATGGACAGCCCGAGGCCACTGCCGCCATGGCCCGCGGCCGTCCGTGCACCGTCGGCCTGTTCGAAGCGCTGGAACAGGCGCTGGCATTGCGCGGGGGTCATGCCGGGTCCCGTATCGAGCACCCGCAGCAGCACGCCATCGCGCCCGTCCGGCCACCGCGCTTCCAACCGGACCGCGCCCTGCGTGGTGAACTTCAGCGCATTGCCCACCAGGTTGAGCAGGATCTGGCGCAGGCGTCGTGCATCGCCGATGAAGCAGGCCGACGCCGGCACCGTGCTGGTCCACTCCAGCACCAGCGCTTTGCCCTGCGCCACCGGCAACAACAGCGCATGCAGTTCTTCGATCAGATCCTGGAGCGCGAACGGTGCCGGCTGCAGCTGCAGCTGCCCGGACTCGATACTGGCCATGTCCAGTGCATCGTCCATCAGCCGCAACAGGTGTTCGCCGGCGTAATGGAGGCTGTTGATCCGGTTGCGCTCCTCCGGAGCCAGCGGCGCACGCAGCAGCAGTTCGCTCCAGCCCAGCACGGCGGTCATCGGCACGCGGATGCGCTCGCCCAGCGCGGCCAGGAAGCGGGTGCGCTGCACGGACGCGCGGTCGGCACGCTGTTGCCGGCCGCGCAGCCAGCGCCAGCGTCGCTGCCGTCGCCGACGCGCCTGATAGGCGCATCCTCCCAGCCATGCCACGCCGATCACGGTGGCCGCGGCGACCCACCGCGCCGGCGGCGTCTGCCACCACGCCGGCGCGACCTGCAAGGTGATCCGGCGAGACGGCGACCAGCTCCCGTCGCCCTGCCGGGCCTGTACGTCCAGCGTCTGCAGACCTGGCGGGAGACGCTCGAACACACGCAGCCCGGCGGCACCGCTTTCCTGCCACTCCGGATCGAGTCCCTGCAGCCGGAACCGGTAGCGCACATGGGCCTGATCGCCGCCACTGAGCAGGCGCGCGGCGACGCGGATGTGCCGGTCCGCCCCCGACAACGGTATCGGCCCGGTGCCGACCGGCAGGGTGATCTGCGCGTTGCCCCGACGCGCGGTAAGGGCGTGTATCACCAGACCCGGCGTTCGCGCCGGGCGCAGTACGGCCACCGGGTCGAACAGCAGAACACCGCCCTCGTGCACCGCCGCGACCACATGGTCGCCAGCGGTCCGCACCAGCCGACGTGGCAACACGTCATGCGCCGGCAGCCCATCGTCGCTGCCGAAGCGGCGTACCCCGCCCCCATGCGGATCGACGCGGACCAGCCCACGCGCGTCGCCGACCCACGCAACGCCGCGCGCGTCGACCACCAGCGCCCGCGCGAGCAGCTGCGGGTAGCCCTGCACCGGACCAAACGTGTGCGTCATGCGCAGCTGCTGCCCATCCCACCGATAGCGGCGCAGCACGGACGGACTGCTGACCCAGTAGTGGCCATCCCCACCGCGTGCGATCGCGCCCACCTCAGCGCGCGGTGCGCCTTCGACCGAGGCGAAGCGTTCCTGTGCGGGCAACCAGCGCTTCACGCCGCTGCGATCAACCGCCCACAGATCGCCATCGTCGGTACACAGCAGTTGCGGGCCGTGCACCGGCGGCACCAGGCCCAGTGTCTGTGGCACGGCGGACATCTGCAGCGCGCCCTCGGCATCGCGTCGCTGGATGCGGTCGGCACGGGCCAGCCAGAGCGAGCCGTCGGCGCAGGCCTGCAGGTCCACCGCGCCCGTACCGCCCTCCCACCCCAGCAACCAGTGCCGCAACCGGCCGGTGCCGGGCACGTAACGGGACAACGTGTTGCCACTGGTGACCCATACTTGGCCGCGGCGATCTTCGGCCATGCCCACCGCACCCGTGCGCAGACGCACGGGGCGGTAGTCGAAGCCCCGGTCGCTGTGCCCGGTACGAAGGTCCACACGCTGCACGCTGCCGCTCTCGCTGGCCACCCACACCCGCGCGTCGCCAGAGGGCACCAGGGCCAGGACATGGTCGCCGTCCAATCCCGGTCCGCCGTCGCGTGCGCCCGGCAGCAGTGTGAACTGACGCCAGCGCGCGGGCAGATGCCAGACCCCTTGGCCGCGACCGATCCACCACAGGCCGCCGACCCGGTCTTCAAGCGCCTGACCAACCACGGCGGCCCCGAGCGCACCGCCATCGTGTCCACGCAACGGGACCGGCTGCGGCGCCTGGCCAGGGGGATGACGCAGCAGGCTCGCAGACCCGGTGGTCCATAGTTCTCCCTCCGTGCTGCGCAGCACCGGCATGTCCGGATGTGCCGGCGGGGGCAGCAGTACCCCGTCGGCAGTCCAGCGATGCACGCCCCGTCGCGTCTTCGCCCACACGCCGCCGCCGGGATCGGGCCACAGCGATTGAATGTCTCCGCGCTCACCCCGCGACAACGGCAGGACGGCGAAGCGGCTGCCCTCTCGACGCAGGGCGCCCTCCGGCGTGCCGACCCACAGCCGGCCATCGCGATCGGTGGCCAACGCGGTCACCTGGGCCACGGGGACTCCATGCGGCTGCAGCGGCACGACCTGCCAACGGCCATCGGCGTGCCGCGCGAACAGCCCATCTCCGTTGGTACCGACCCAGAGCATCCCCTCCGGCGTGCTGGTGATGTGCACGATCCCGATGCGTGGCAGCACCACGGTTCCGTCGCCCGGCACCGGCTGAATCACGCGCCGATCGGTGGACACCGTCACCAGCCCCTCCGAGGCCGTCGCCAGCCAGAGCTGATCCTGTCCATCGACATGCAGCGCGCGCAGGTCCACGTCCGGCAGTCCCTGCTCACGGCGCCACGCGCGGAAGCGATGGCCATCGAAGCGCAGCAGGCCATCATCGCTGGCGAACCACAGGTAGCCGACGCGGTCTTCGCCGATCGCACGGATGGCCGAAGTCGGCAGCGCATCCGCCGGGCCCATCGGCCGCGGCCACGGCAGCGTGACCAGGGCGCTGGCGGCGGCGAGCGTCGGCAGCCAGAGCATGACCCCCAGCATCACCCCCACCCAGCGACTGCCCACCGGTTCGGATCGGCCTCCTGCCACGCGCACCCCGACCGCCTCCGTTGCTTGAACAGCACGGTACGTCGATGTCGCGCGAACGTGGCTGCCCAGACCGGGACCACGTCACAACCTGATCAATGAATTTTCAGATCAACAATGAAGATTCGAGACGAATCGGCAATCGCAAAAGCGCGCGGCGTTTCAATACCGCGCTGACTTTCCCGCGCGCGCCAGCGCAATCGCGTCGACCAGCATGTCGCCGGTCACCGGCTTGCGCAGGAAGCCATTGAATCCGGCCGCCAGCACCTGCTGCTCGGCGTAGGCATCCGAGCGTGCGGTCACCGCGATCAAGGGCAGCTCATAGCCCATGACGCGCAGCTGCCCGGCAATCGCGAGGCCATCCAGCGCCGGCAGGTCCAGGTCGAGCAGCCCCACATCGAAGCTGCCGGCCGCCACCTCCGACAATGCCGCCAGGCCGTGCAGCACATGCACCACCTCGTGCCCGCGCGAGCGCAGCAGCCCGGCGATGACGTCGGCCACGGTGGCATCGTCCTCGACCAGCAGGATCCGCAGCGGCGGCAGCTGCGTGCGCGTTTCCTGACCCGGATCCCGTGGCGTGCCGAGCGGCTGCACGGTCCAGGGCAGCGGCAGCGATACCGTGAAGCGGGCACCATCGCCCAGCCGGCTGTCGATCTGGATGCGGCCGCCCATCGCCACGGCCAGTTCCTGGCAGATCGCCAGGCCCAGGCCGCTGCCGCCATAACGCGAGGCGGTCCGCGGACCGTCGGCCTGCTCAAAGCGATGGAACAGCCGCTCCTGCTGGTCCTGGTTGATCCCCGGCCCGGTGTCGGAGACTTCGAAGATGATCGTGCGGCCGTCGTCGGCCAGCTCGACGCCGAGCCCGACATGGCCGTGGTCGGTGAACTTGATCGCGTTGCCGAGCAGGTTCATCAGGATCTGGCGCACCCGCATTTCGTCGCCACTGACCTGCACCGGGCCGGGCAGATTGAAGCTGCGCTCGAAGGCCAGGCCACGGTGATGGGCCATCGGTTCCATCAACGCCTCGACCTGGTCCAGCAACGACATCAGGTCGAACGGCCGCAGATCCAGCTCCAGCCGCCCCGCCTCGATCCGGGCCAGATCCAGCGCATCGTTGACCAGCCGCAGCAGGTGTTTGCCGGCGTGCTGGATCGAGCCGGCATAGCCGCGCTGCACCTCGTCCAGCGAGGTGGACAGCAGCAGCTCGCTCATACCCAGCACGCCGGTCATCGGCGTGCGCACTTCGTGCCCCAGCGTGGCCAGGAACCGGCTTTTCGCCTGCGAGGCCTGCTCGGCCAACTGCTGCTTGTGCACCGTCAACTGCCATTGCTGGCGACGGCGCAGGCGTGCACGCGCCACGTAGGCCAGCGCCGCGATGCCGACCAGGCCGAGCAGCACGTAGCCCACGATCGCCCAGCCACTGCGCCACCACGGCGGGCGCACCTCCAGCTCCAGCGTGCTTGGCGGCGTCCACGCACCCTGCGATGTCGCCGCCTGCACCTCGATGCGGTAATGCCCCGCCGGCAGGCGCGACAGCATCCGCTCACCATCGGCGGCCTGCATCACCCAGTTCTGGTCGTAGCCGGACACCCGGTAGCGGTAGCGGTTGCCCTGCGGATTGGCGAAGGACAGCAGGCGGGCGGACACGATCAGGTCGCGGTCCTGCGGTCCCAGCACGATGGGCGCCTGGGTCGGCAGCATCTGCTGGCCTTCGGCATCGTCGCGGCGCACCTGCACGCTGTCGATCACCAGCTGCGAGGGCGGCAGCACCCTGTCCGCGGCATCCGGATCGAAGCCGACCAGCCCGGTCGCGGTCACCGCCAGAACGCGCCCGTCGCGCGCCTGCACCGGCGGGCGATTGCTGAACTCCACATCCGGCAGGCCGTCGCGCTCGCCATACAGGCGCAGCCGCCGCTCGGCACTGTTCCAGCGGATCAGGCCGCGCGGCGTGGTCGCCCATACCTGCCCATCGCTGCCCAGCGCCAGGCCGCCCATCGATACCGCGGGCAGACCCTCCGCCGCCCCCACGCGTTCGCGCAGGCTCATGCTCAGGCCATCCCAGCGATAACGCTCCAGCGCGCCCTGGCGTGCCAACCACAGTTCATCCGGGCCGGTCCACGCCGCATCGTAGATGCTGCCGCGGGAGATGCCCGGCACCTGCTCGAAGCGGTCGTTGCGCCACCGCATCAGGCCCATCGCATCGCCCATCACCCAGAGCTGCCCGCGCGGATCGAACACCATCTGCTCGACCGGATTCTCGGTCAATCCGCGGTTCTGGTCGTTGCGGATCGTATCGAGCACGTTGCCCTGTGCATCGCGGCGCTGGATGCCGAAGTTCATCACCGACAGCCACAGCTCGCCGTTCGGCGCCTGGCGGATCAGGTCGATGCGCTGGCGCACATCGGCGCCGCCGCCGATCTTCCACTCGCGCAGCGTGCGCGTCGCAGGCTGGTACAGGCTCAATCGACCGGCGCGACCGAGCCATACCGCACCGTCCTCGCGTGGCAGCAGCGACCACGTCGCACCGACCCCGATCTGCGTGTCGTCGGCAATCTGCCGCAGCTGGCCCTGCGCATCCAACGTGTACAGGCCGTGCGCACCGGAGATGTAGTAGGTGTCGTCCAGCGCTGCCGCGCCGAGCAGATAGACGCTGTCCAGCGGTTTGCCGTCGAGCTGGTACCAGCTGGAGAAGCGCTTCCAGTCCGGTGGCAGATACGCCAGCCCCTGGGTCAGCATCGCCACCCACAGGCCGCCTTCGTGGTCCTGCAGCATGTCCAGCACGCCACTGCGGGCGGTCAGGAAACCACTGCCGGCATCGCCCGCAAGCAAGCGTGCCGTGCGCGCATCCCCGCGGTACAGGCCATCGGCCGTCCCCAGCCAGTAGCCACCGTTGCGATCGTGGATGACGGTGGCCGCGCGCACGTCCGCACTGAGCGTCCAGGGCGCGGGCCGGACCTGGTCATCGGCATCGATCCGGAACAGGCCGCCTTCGGTTCCCGCCCAGACCGTGCCGTCGGGCTCCCGGGTGAGGCGGAACACGCTCTTGCCGCCGAGCAGCGCCGGCGCGATGCGGGTGAAGCCATCGCCATCCCAGCGGGCCACGCCGTTGGAGGTGCCCACCCAGACCCGTCCCTGCGGATCGGCCAACAGACTGTAGATGGTGTTGTCGGGCAGGCTGCGCGGATCATCCGGGACGGCCTGGTACCTGACCAGGGTGCCGTCCTCGCCGCGCCGGCAGATCCCGTGCTGGTTGGTGCCGATCCACAACGATTGCGAGGCATACGCCAGCGACCAGAACTGGCCTTCGCAGGCCTCGCCCAACGCAGGAAAGCGGGTGAACGCGGTGCGGTCGGGACCGAGCATGCTCAGGCCGACCCCGTTGCTGCCCACCCAGACGCGATCCAGTGGATCGATCAGCAGCGTTTCCACCTCGTTGCCAGGCAGCGAACCCGGGTCGGCCGGATCATTCCGCCAGACCCGCAGGCCCACGCCATCCACGCGGGCCAGGCCATCATCGGTCCCGGCCCAGATATACCCCTGCCGGTCCTGGGCCAAGGCCAGCACCATGCGCGAGGGCATGCCCTCGGCCGCGCCGAGGCGGCGCAAGCGTGGCGTTTCTGCCGATGTCCCTGCGGCTTCCAACACTGACGGCACTGCGCACAACCACAGCCCCAACAGCACGATGCCTGCACCCCAGCGGCGCGTGCTCATCGATCCGGTCTCCCTGTTGGTGCGGATTGTCACACAGCGATCAGGACGGTGTCCGCATTCTGGGCGGGCTGTCGTGGATGGAACGGCTGTTGTCGGCCGCACCACGATCTGTTGCAGCCATGCGCTGCATCCCGGCACACGGCTGTGCGTATGATCGCCCCAGACCCTGACGGAGCCAGCGCCTTGCTCACGCGCCTGACCCTTGCCCTGCTGCTGGCGGCCACCCCGCTGCTGGCCATCGCCGCCCCAGACCGCTATCGACTCGATCCGGTGCACACCCGCGTGCTGTTCGCGGTCGAACATGCCGGCTTCTCGCATGCACTCGGCACCGTGTCCGGCAGCGAAGGCGTGCTGGTGTTCGATCCGGACGACTGGCGCACGGCGCGTCTGGACGTCACCGTGCCGATCCAGCGCCTGGACCTGGGCGACGCCAAATGGAACACGGCCACGCTCGCGCGCAACCTGCTCGATGGCGAGCGCTTCCCCGAAGCGCGGTTCGTCTCGACGCGGGTCGAACCGATCGATCCGACCCACGCCAACGTCATCGGCCAGCTCACCGTGCGTGGCGTCACCCGCGAAGTCACCCTGGCGGTGACCCTCAATGCGCTCAAACGCCACCCGCTGCCACCGTTCCGCCGTACCGCCGGCTTCTCGGCCACCGCCACGCTCAGCCGCAGTGCCTTCGGCGTGGATGGGTGGGCCTCGATGATCGGCGACGAGGTGCAGCTGCGGATCGAAGCCGAAGCGGTGCGTGACCGCAACGCCGGCGATCCTGCCGATGCCGCGCCCACCGATGCGCCGGGAACTCCCGCCGCCCCGGCCGACTCAGATACCCCACAGCCGGTCCAGGAGACCACGCCATGACCGCCAAGAACACCCCGACCCGCTGGGGCGGCGTCAGCCAGACCCTGCACTGGCTGATCGCCGTGCTGATCCTCGCCCTCGGCATCGTCGGGCTGACCATGGGCGAACTGCCCAAGACCCCGAAGTACTTCTGGGTCTACACCATGCACAAATCGATCGGCATCACCGTGCTGGCGCTGGTCGTGACCCGCCTGCTGTGGCGCCTGTACGCCGGCGCACCGCATCCGGTGCCGGGCACGCCGACCTGGCAGGAGCGCATCGCCTCGGCCACGCATTGGCTGCTGTACGTGCTGATGTTCGGCATTCCGCTGTCGGGCTGGCTGTACGACTCGGCCAGCGGCCTGCGCCCGTTCCGCTGGTTCGGCCTGGTCGACGTGCCGAAGCTGAGCCCACCGGACGAACGCGTCACCCAGATTTCGCACGCCATCCATGAGTGGGGCTTCTGGCTGCTGATCGCCGTGGTCGTGGCCCATGCCGGTGCCGCGCTTTATCACCATTTTTACCAACGCGATGCCACGCTTGCGCGCATGCTCCCGCAGCGCTGGCTTGCCTCCCCCCAGAAGGATTGACCATGAACATCAAGCTCACCTCCCCCGCCGCGGTCGCCGCCGCCCTGGCCGGCCTGCTGGCCACCGCCCCGGTCCTGGCCGCCGATTACGTGCAGGCGCCTGGCTCGGTACTGGCGTTTGCCACCAAGTACGACGGCGAAGTGTTCACCGGCACCTTCCCGGGCTTCGATACCAAGATCAGCTTCGATCCGGCCAAGCTGGACGATGCCAAGCTGGAGGTGACCATCCCGCTGGCGGGCGCCAAGAGCGGCAACAGCGACCGCGATTCGACCCTGCAGGGCGCGGACTTCTTCAACGTGGGCAAGTTCGCGCAGGCCAAGTACAGCGCCACCAAGTTCCGCTCGCTCGGCAACAACCAGTACGCCGCTGACGGCACGCTGGAACTGCGCGGCGTGAGCAAGCCGGTCACCCTGACCTTCACCTGGACCCCGGGCGCGCAGCCCGTGCTGGCCGGCAAAGCGACGGTCAAGCGCCTCGACTTCGGCGTGGGCGGCGGCGACTGGGCCGACACCAAAACGATCCCGAACGAGACCGCGATCAGCACCAAAGTGGTCCTGAAAGCGAAGTGACGCCATCGGTAGTGCCGGCCGCTGGCCGGCATCTCGCGCGGTGATCGACTCGCGCACATCATCGGTAGTGCCGGCCGCTGGCCGGCTTCTCGCGCGGTGATCGACGCCGGGGAGCCGGCCAGCGGCCGGCACTACCGCATCAGGCACCGCGAACCGCATCAGGCACCGCAAGCCGAATCAGGCGCCGGAGAGCGGCATCGGGCACCGACGACCGACGTCAGGCGCCCGTTGGCACGCTTGGTCTCAGCCGATCCAGGCCCGCAATCCCGCCACATCGAACGGCCAGTCCAGTTCCCGCCCCCGCGCATCGCGCACTACCGGCACCCGCAGCCCGTAGCGGGCCTCCAGCGCGGCATCGTCATCGATGAACACACTGTCCAGATCGCCCACCCGGGCCTGGGCCAGTACCGCCAGGGCCTGGTCGCACAAATGGCAGTCATCACGCTGGTACAAGGTAAACACCGGCCCACCCGCCTTGGGAAATGTTGCGCCGCAGCCAGAGCCGACGGCACGAAGCGCATAGAATAGCGCTCCATCCGATACCCGCAGTTTGGCAATCATGGCTGTCAGCACGTTCGACGTTTTCAAGATCGGCATTGGCCCGAGTTCTTCGCACACCGTGGGACCGATGAAGGCTGCCGAACGTTTCGTGCACCGCTGGCTGCTCGATCCGGGCCACCTGCAGGACGTGGTGCGCATCCGCGCGGATGTCTACGGCTCGCTGGCGCTGACCGGCCGCGGCCATGGCACCGACAAGGCCGTGCTGCTCGGGCTGGAGGGCCAGCGCCCGAACCTGATCGACCCCGACATCATCCCGGAGACGCTCGAGCGCATCCGCAGCAGCAAGCGCATCCGCTTGATGGGGCAGCACGAGATCGCCTTCGACGAGAAGCGCGACCTGGGCCTGAACAAGCGCCAGAAGCTGCCGTACCACACCAACGGCATGCGCTTCACTGCCTATGGCGCCGATGAGCAGGTGATCGCCACGCGCGACTACTACTCCGTCGGCGGCGGCTTCGTGGTCAACCAGGACGATGCGGCCGATGACCGCATCGTGCCCGATGAAACCCCGCTGCCCTACCCCTTCAAGAGCGGCGACGAACTGCTCGCGCAGACTGCGCGCAGCGGTCTGAGCATCGCCCAGATGATGTTCGAGAACGAGAAGTGCTGGCGCACCGAGGATGAGATCCGCGACAGCCTGCGCGAAATCTGGAGCGCCATGCAGGCCTGCGTGGAGCGCGGCATCCGACAGGAGGGCACCCTGCCCGGCGGCCTGCATGTCTCGCGCCGCGCACCGGCGTTGTACCGCGAACTGTCCTCCAAGCCGGAAGCGGCGATGCGCGATCCGTTGACCACGCTGGACTGGGTCAACCTGTACGCGCTGGCGGTGAACGAAGAAAACGCCGCCGGCGGCCGCGTGGTCACCGCGCCGACCAACGGCGCAGCCGGCGTACTGCCGGCGGTGCTGCACTATTTCGACCGCTTCTGCCCCGGCGCCAACGAACAGCGCGTGTTCGATTTCCTGCTGACCTCGGCGGCGATCGGCATTCTGTACAAGGAAAACGCCTCGATCTCCGGTGCCGAAGTCGGCTGCCAGGGCGAAGTGGGCGTGGCCTGCTCGATGGCGGCCGGCGGCCTGGTCGCCGCGTTGGGCGGCAATCCGAGCCAGATCGAGAACGCCGCCGAGATCGGCATGGAACACAACCTCGGTCTGACCTGCGACCCGATCGGTGGCCTGGTCCAGATCCCCTGCATCGAACGCAACGCGATGGGCGCGGTCAAGGCGATCAACGCCTCGCGCATGGCGATGCGCGGCGATGGCAAGCACAAGGTATCGCTGGACAAGGTCATCAAGACCATGCGCGACACCGGGCGTGACATGCAGGACAAGTACAAGGAAACCAGCCGCGGCGGGCTGGCGGTCAACGTCATCGAGTGCTGATCGACCGCCCCCGACGGTAGAGCCGACCGTGAGTCGGCTTCTGCCGTTCGCATCGTTGGCCCGTCTGCACGGCCGCTCCGGTACAGTCAGGACTCCCCTGTTCCGGAGACTGCCATGCGCATCCTGGCCGCCGCCCTGTTCGCCTGCCTGCCGCTGACCACCCTCGCCGCCGAGACCTACGGCCCGCGGCTGGAAGGCTTCGACTACCCGTACCCGGTCAAGATCTTCCGCTTCGAATCCCAGCGCCAGCCGCTGGAGATGGCCTACATCGACGTTCCCGCCGGTGGCAAAGGCTTCGCCGGGACGGTCGTGCTGCTGCACGGCAAGAACTTCTGCGCGGCCACCTGGAAGGACACCATCGCGGCACTGAGCGCGGCCAGCTACCGGGTGATCGCACCGGACCAGGTCGGCTTCTGCAAATCGAGCAAGCCCGAGCGCTACCAGTACTCGTTCGGCCAGCTGGCGGCCAATACGGAAGCGCTGCTGGAACATCTGGGCTATGGCGAAGGCAAGCTGCACATCGTCGGCCATTCCATGGGCGGCATGGTGGCGGCGCGCTTCGCGTTGATGTATCCCCAGCGATTGCTCAGCCTGTCGCTGGTCAACCCGATCGGACTGGAAGACTGGAAGGCCAAGGGCGTGCCGTGGCGCAGTATCGATGCCTGGTACGCGGGCGAGCTGAAGACCAGCTTCGACAGCATCAGGAAGTACCAGCTCGACGTCTACTACAACGGCCAGTGGAAGCCCGAGTACGAGCAGTGGGTGCGCATGCAGTCGCGCATGTACGACGGCCCCGGCAAACAGGCGGTGGCGTGGAGCCAGGCGCTGACCTCGGACATGGTGTTCAACCAGCCGGTCGTTTATGAGTTGCCGACGCTGGCCGTGCCGACCACGTTGTTCATCGGCCAGACCGACCGCACCGCGATCGGCCGTGATCTGGCGCCGCCGGCGCTGAAAGCCACGCTGGGCAATTACCCGGCGCTGGGCAAGGCGGCGGCCGCAGCGATTCCGGGCGCCACCCTGGTGACCTTCGAAGACCTCGGCCACTCGCCGCAGGTGCAGGATCCGACCCGGTTCAATGCGGCATTGCTGAAGGCGCTCTCACAACACGACTGAGCCGACACCCTGGGAGTGCCACGCCATGCGTGGCAGCGGCCGTCCTCAGCGTTCTCCGCCGACGCAGCCAGCCCACCCTGGCGCTACCGTGTGCCTGGGTGGGATCGCGCGGCAATCAGCGCCGCACGATCGCCAGCACGTCGTCCAGCAACGCGGCGGCGGTGACGTCCGCGCCGGCGCCCGGCCCCTGGATCAGCAGCGGCTGGGCGTGATACCGGTCGCTGTGGATCGCCACCCGGTTGTCGGTCTGCGCACCGCTGGCCAGCGGATGGTCGCGCGGCAGTACACGCAGCCCGACCGAGGCCCCGTCGTGATCGAAACCACCGACGAAACGGAGACACCCTCCTTGTTCCTGCGCCTGCTGCCAGTAAGCCTGCAGCGGCGCGTCCAGCAACGAAAGCTGGCCCAACGCATCCGCCGCTGACTGCGCGGCGAGCGCCTCCGGTACCAGCGAGGCGACCTGTACCTGCTCGGCGCGCAGCGCGATGCCGCTGGCCCGCGCCAGGATCAGCAGTTTGCGACGCACGTCCTCGCCGGAGAGATCCACGCGCGGATCCGGCTCGGTGTACCCGGCCTCAGCGGCCTCGCGCACCCACGCCGAAAACGGGCGCTGGCCATCGTAGTGATGGAACAACCAGGCCAGCGAACCGGACAGTACGCCCTCCACGCGATGGATGCGGTCGCCACCGGCGACCAGGGCGCGCAGGCTGCTCAGCAGCGGCAGACCTGCACCCACCGTTGCACTGTCGCCGTAATGCGCAGCACCCTGCTGTCCGCTGTCGGCGATGGCCTGGGCACGGGCCAGCTGCGCGCCCTGGCCGAGCTTGTTGGCGGTCACCACGTGCACGCCACGCGCCAGCCACTGTTCGTGCCAATTGGCTACGTCGTCACTGGCGGTCGCATCGACCACCACGTCGCCGCGCTGCAGGCCTTCGGCTTCCGCCCAGGGCTGCAGCGCCACCGCGCCGCGCTTCGCCAGGTTGGCCTGTGCAAGCTCGTGTGCGGGGGTCTGTTCGCAGGCCCGCGCCGTACGCGAATTGGCCAGCCACGAGAACGACGGCAGGGTCACGCCGCGGTCCTGCAGTGACGCATAGCGCTGGACGAAGGCGGTGCCGACCGTCCCGGTGCCGAGCAGCGCCAGCTTTCGATGGGCGGCCAATGGCAGGGTCAGGACCGCGCTCATGCATCCACCTGTTTGCGCCGCTGCACGTCACGATGCTGATCGATCACCACCTGCGCGCGCTCCAGCCCGCCCTGCAGATCGGCCACCAGATCTTCCGGCGACTCGATGCCGACCGAGAGGCGCAGCAGCCCTTCGCTGATCCCGGCATGCGCACGCGCTTCCGGGGTCATCGCAGCGTGGGTCATGGTCGCCGGATGCGCGACCAGGCTCTCGACGCCGCCCAGCGACTCGGCCAGGGTGAAGCAGCGCAGGCCATCCACGAAAGCGCGCACCGCCGCATGCGGATCATCGCCCGGGCACGAGGCCAGTTCGAACGAGAGCATCGCGCCGAAACCGCTCTGCTGGCGGGCCGCGATGGCATGGCCGGGATGATCGGCCAGGCCGGGGTAGTACACGCTGGCGACCGCATCGCTGGCGGCCAGCAGCTCGACCACGGCCGCCGTGTTTTCCTGGTGCGCACGCAGGCGCGCACCGAGCGTACGCAGGCCGCGCAACGTCAGGAACGCATCGAACGGCGAACCGGTCAGGCCCAGCGCGTTGGCCCACCACACCAGCTGTTCGTGCACTGCCGGATCGCGCGCGATCACCGCCCCGCCGACCACATCGCTGTGGCCGTTGATGTACTTGGTGGTGGAGTGCAGCACCAGATCGGCACCAAAACTGATCGGCTGCTGCAGCGCCGGTGACAGGAAGGTGTTGTCGACCACCACCTTGGCACCGGCCTTGTGCGCGGCATCGATGACGAAGCGCAGGTCGGTGATGCGCAGCAGCGGGTTGGACGGGGTTTCGATCAACACCAGCGTGGGCGACTGCGCCAGCGCGTCGGCCAACGAGCGCGGGTCGGTCAGGTCGGCGGTGATCAGGCCGAAGTGACCCTTCTTGGCCAGTGCGTTGAACAGGCGCCAGCTGCCGCCGTACGCATCGTGCGGCACCACCAGCGTATCGCCGGGCTGCAGCAGCGCATTGAGCACCAGGTTGATCGCGCCCATGCCGGTGGAGGTGATCACCCCGCCCGCGCCGCCTTCCAGTTCGGCCAGCGCTTCACCGAGCAGGTCCCGGGTCGGGTTGCCGCTGCGCGTGTAGTCGTACTGACGCTTGTTGCCGAAGCCATCGAAGCTGAAGTTCGAGGACAGCACGATCGGCGGGGTCACCGCGCCGTGGGCGGTGTCACGGTCGATGCCGGCACGCACGGCGGCGGTGACGCGGCTACAGGACGGCTCGGTACCAGCGGAACGGCTCATGCGGTTTCTCCGGGGGATCGAAAAGCGGTGGCGAGGATCGCGTCGATGCGATCGGTTTCTTTCAGGAAGGCGTCGTGGCCATACGGCGAGCGCAGCACGCGCAGGCTGCCGCGCGGGCCCAGCCCTTCGACCAGGCCGACACAGTCAGCCAGCGGGACCAGGCGGTCACCCTCCACGGCAACGACGACGGTCGGCACCAGGATGGCGGCCGGGTCGATGCGATGCAGGTCGATCGATTCGGACAGGCGCAGGTAGGCATCGACCGGGGTGCGGGCGACGTACTGCGCACCGGCGGCATCCAGATAGTCTTCGGCGGCAACGCGCACGCGGCCGTTGACCACTTCCGGCGCGGCGTCGAAGCGTTCGCCGAATTCTTCCGGCGTGCGGTAGCTGAGCATGGCGAACTGGCGCGCCAGCGACAGCCCGTGGCTTTCGGCGCACTGCAGCTGGCCCAGCGCGACCGCGCGGCGCTGCAGCGCGCGCCAGGCCGCGGCATACGGATGCGGACGATGCGCGCCGCTCACCGCGATCAACTTCTGCAGACGCTGGCGGTGGCGGATCGCGAACTGCTGGCCGACCAGCGCGCCGTAGGAGTAGCCGACGAAGCACTGCAGGCGGGCGATGCCGAGATGATCCAGCAGCAGGGCCAGCGCATCGGCCTGGTCGGCGGTATCGATCGGCAGGTCGAGCGCACCGTCGGCACCGATGAAATCGAAGGCCAGGATGCGCAGCGAGGCCGGATCCAGCGCGCGGCCCGCGGCGACCAGGCCTTCGGCCCAGCCCTTTTCGGGGAATTCGGCATTGGCCGCCACGTGGCGATGCGCGGAGATGCCACCGGCCAGCACCACCACCGGCGCATCGGCGCGACCGACGCATTCGTAGCGCAGGCGCACCGGCCGCGGCCCGCCGTGACGCATCGACAGCACCGCCGCGATATCGCCGCGCACGGCGTTCAGCCCGGCGTCGACGGGGACGCTGAGCGGTGCGAAAGAGCCGGTGGCGACAGGGGCGGCGGTGGCGAAACTCATGGCGGTATCCAAGGTAGGAGTCGGCCATCGAGCTTTCGCGGAGCTCGCGTTCGAAGCGCACGCACGGTGCACGGTTCGAACCATCTTTCGGAAGACACCAACGGTCTCCGCAGGATTTGGCACCTACGCAGGTCGCTTTCGCGTCTGCGGGCTGCCCCGGCTTCAAAGGGCCTGTCCCTCTGCCGGTCTCGATGGTGGAGCCACGATGCCAGTGCTTCCGGGTCATGTCAATCCCTTCATCGGCATGAAGCGATATATATTCCAGATGATCATCAGTCACGCATACTCGGGGCACCTTCCCAATCGGCCAGAGCCTTGCGCTGCCTATGTCTGCCCACCCTGATCCTCGTCCTGGCCCCGGCGCTGAACGCCGGCGCCGCGCCGGCCAGTGACTGGCGCAACGGCTGGCGGATCGACCGCCCGGCGAAAACCAGCACTGCCCGCCCCGCCCCGGTGGCGGCAGGGCCCGGCCTCGCCGTGCTGACCCTGGAAGGCGCCGGCGAGCGCTGGCAGGCGCGGGTCGATAACCGCCTGGCCGGTCCGGTCCAGGTCTCGGTGCGGCCCCCCGCGGGCACCCCGGCGATGCCGGGACTACCCCTGCAGACGGTGATCGCCGGCGCGGCCAGCGTGGTGGTCACCCGCCTGCAGCCCCCCGCAGGTGCGACCGCGATCCGGCTGGACATGACCGCCGTCCCGGGGGATCCGGCGGCGCGCCCACGCGATGTGGCCTATCTGCTCCCCTTCGATGCCGCCCGCATCCAGGTCAGCCAGGCGCCGCAAGGGCCATACAGCCACACCGACCCGGAGAACCGCGACGCCATCGACTTCGCGCTGCCCGAAGGCACCCCCGTGCTCGCGGCGCGGGCGGGCACCGTCATGCAGGTGCAGGCCGGGTATCAGGGCAATGGACAGGACCGCGACCACGATCTGGGCCGGGCCAACCTGGTGCGGGTGCTGCATGAGGACGGCAGCATGGCGGTATACGCCCATCTGCAGCACAACGGCGTGCTGGTGCGCCCGGGCGAGCCGGTGCAGGCGGGGCAGCGCATCGGCCTGTCGGGCAATACCGGCTTCAGCGCGGCCCCGCATCTGCACTTCGCGGTGCAGGTCAATGCGGGCATGCGGCTGCGCTCGATCCCGGCCCGCATCGTCAGCCCGCAGGGCGAGCTGCGTTTCGCCCGGACCAGGGACGAGGCCGGCCCATCCGCCCTGCCCTGACCCCGGCCCCGCCCGCCCCCGCTATACTGAGCGGCTTATCTCCATGAAAAGCGCCCCGGGCGGGCGCGTCACGCCATGTCCGAAGTCGCTACCGAAGCTGCGCGCCGCCGCACCTTCGCCATCATTTCCCATCCTGACGCCGGCAAGACCACGCTGACCGAAAAGCTGCTGCTGTTCGGCGGTGCGATCCAGATGGCCGGTTCGGTCAAGGGTCGCAAGGCTGCGCGTCATGCGACCTCCGACTGGATGGCGCTGGAAAAGGAGCGCGGCATCTCGGTCACCTCCTCGGTGATGCAGTTCCCGTACGAAGGCAAGATCGTCAACCTGCTCGACACCCCCGGCCACGCCGACTTCGGCGAGGACACCTACCGCGTGCTCACCGCGGTGGACTCGGCGCTGATGGTGATCGACGTGGCCAAGGGCGTGGAAGAGCGCACCATCAAGCTGATGGAAGTGTGCCGCCTGCGCGACACCCCGATCATGACCTTCATCAACAAGCTCGATCGCGAGGGCAAGGAGCCCATCGACCTGCTGGATGAAGTGGAAAGCGTGCTCGGCATCCAGTGCGCGCCCGTCACCTGGCCGATCGGCATGGGCCAGCGCCTGAAGGGCGTGGTGCATCTGATCAGCGGTGAGGTGCACCTGTACGAGCAGGGCCGCAACTTCACCCGCCAGGATTCGACCATCTTCCCGTCGATCGATTCGCCGGGGCTGGCCGAGAAGATCGGCGAGCGCATGCTGGCCGACCTGCGCGACGAGCTGGAACTGGTACAGGGCGCCAGCCATCCGTTCGACGTGGAGGCCTACCTGGCCGGCAAGCAGACCCCGGTGTTCTTCGGCTCGGGCGTGAACAACTTCGGCGTGCAGCCGCTGCTGGACTTCTTCGTCGAACATGCGCCGTCGCCGCAGCCGCGTGCAACCACCGGCCGCGTCATCGCGCCGCAGGAAAACAAGCTGACCGGCTTCGTGTTCAAGATCCAGGCGAACATGGACCCGCAGCACCGCGACCGCGTGGCGTTCATGCGGGTGTGTTCGGGCCGCTTCGTGGCCGGCATGAAGACCTTCCATGTGCGCACCGGCAAGGAAATGAAGCTGGCCAATGCGCTGACCTTCATGGCCAGCGACCGCGAGATCGCCGCCGAAGCGTGGCCGGGCGATGTGATCGGCATCCACAACCACGGCACGATCTCCATCGGTGACACGTTCACCGAGGGCGAAGCCGTCAGCTTCACCGGCATTCCGAACTTCGCGCCGGAACTGTTCCGCCGCGCACGCCTGCGCGATCCGCTGAAGCTCAAGCAGCTGCAGAAGGGCCTGGCACAGCTGTCCGAAGAGGGCGCGACGCAGTTCTTCCGCCCGTTGATGAGCAACGACCTGATCCTGGGCGCCGTGGGTGTGCTGCAGTTCGATGTGGCCGCCTACCGCCTGAAGGACGAGTACGGCGTGGAAGCGACCTTCGAGCCGGTCAGCGTGACCACGGCACGCTGGGTGACCTGCAGCAACGAGAAGAAGCTGGAGGAGTTCCGCGAGAAGAACGCGGGCAACCTCAGCATCGATGCCGCCGGCCAGCTGGTGTACCTGGCACCGACGCGCGTCAATCTGCAGCTGGCGCAGGAGCGCGCGCCGGACGTGCGCTTCGCGGCCACGCGCGAGGCCGCGCACAGCGTGTCGGTCAGCTGATCCTTCGGCCGATCTGTCGGCTGAACGGCCGCGCGTGCATGCGCGGCCCATCTTGGCGATGATAGGGGGGAGCGGGCTCCCCCTCCCCGCACAACCGATCATCGCCATGACCTCTGTCGTTTCCGTTCGAGAAGAAATCGCCAGCGCCTTGACCCACGGGCTTGGCGCCGTCGCTGCCCTGGCGGGCAGCGCTGTGTTGATCACGTTGGCCGCCATCTATGGCGACGGCTGGCAGTTGGCCAGCGCGATCGTTTTCGGGGTGGCGCTGCTGCTGTTGTATACGGCCTCGACGCTCTATCACGCGATCCAGCATCCGGTCGCGAAGGGCCGGTTGAAGGTGTTCGATCACTGTGCGATCTATCTGTTGATCGCCGGTACGTATACGCCGTTCACGCTGATCGGGCTGCGCGGGGGTCCGTGGGGCTGGGGGATGTTCACGGCGATCTGGGCGCTGGCGTTGTTCGGGGTGGTGTTCAAGTTGTTCTATACGGGCCGTTTCAAGCTGTTGTCGACGATCATCTATATCGCGATGGGCTGGATGGTGATGGTGGCGATCAAGCCGATGTGGCATTCGCTGGATGCGTGGACGCTGGGCTGGTTGTTGGCCGGCGGGGTGTTCTATACGTTGGGGACGGTGTTCTATCACCGGGAGTCGGTGCCGTATTCGCATGCGATCTGGCATCTGTTCGTGATCGGCGGGAGTGTGTGCCACTTCGTTGCGGTGACTGCGCAGATTCTTTGAGTGCTGTTTTCCTGCCGGTAAGGGCAACGGTGACGGCACCCGCAATAGCGACAGCGACAGCAACAGCAACAGCGAGAGCAGCTGGGGCTTCAGGGATGCGCCAGGCTGGGTCGGCACGGGTGGGTTGGCGGGACACGCCGTGAATCCCGCTCCGCGGCCCGGCCCAGCCGCTGGCGGCTGGGCGTTCAGTCGCATGCGAGGCACTGCCTCGCAAGCAATGCGCCTTCACCCCTGGAGGCTCATGTCGCGCCATCCATGGCGCTCATGGTCCCGCCAACCCACCCGCACCGCCCCGCTCACGGTTGGCTGGTGGCCTGGGAAGGTCAAGATCTTTGGCTGGATCGGGTGCCGAGCCTGGCCGCGCATGGTGACCGCGCCGCGCCTCCCGAAGGCATCTGCAACGGCGACGCCGACGGTCGACACGCCACCCTGACACTACGCTTACCAATGCTTCGCGTTGCCTGCACGATGCAGGGGCAACCATGGGGATGTGAATACTGTCCCGTCCCCTGCTCCGTCCGATGCTCCTCTCCGTTCCCGCTGGCGCTGGCGTCGTCCCGGCAAGCGGGGGCAGCGATGGTTGGCCATTCTGGTGTTCCTGTTTGCGGCGCTGTTGATCCTGATCGCGCTGTGGGATTGGAACTGGTTCAAGGGCCCGGTGGAGCGGGCGGTGCAGGCCAAGACCGGGCGTGAGTTCCATATCACCGGGGATCTGGATGTGGATCTCGGTCGGGTCACGACGGTGCGCGGTGATGGGCTGACGTTTGCCAATGCGACGTGGGCCAAGCAGCCGCAGATGGCGACGGCGGATCGGGCGGAGATCGATCTGCGGGTGTGGCCGCTGCTGCGGGGGCAGGTGCGGATTCCGGAAATCCGGTTGACCCGGCCGGATCTGCTGCTGGAGACGGCGCCGGAGAAGAATCAGCCGGGCAACTGGGATTTCCTGGGGCCGAGTGATGGCGATCCGCCGGTGCTGCAGCGGTTGCTGATCGAGGATGGCCGCCTGCAGTTCCAGGATGCGGCAGGCAGGACGGATGTGCTGGTCTCGCTCAACAGCGGCAAGCCGCGCAATCGCGACAGTGGTCCGCCGCTGTTCGTGAAGGGCAAAGGGCGCTGGCAGGGCAATGCGTTCTCGCTGGATGGCAATACCGAGTCACCGCTGGAGCTGACCAATACCGGACATCCGTTCCGCATCCATCTCGATGGGCGTGCCGGGAATACGCATGCGATCGCGAGCGGGACGCTGACCAATCCGTTCCAGCTGCGGGTGTTCGATCTGGAGCTGATGCTCAGCGGGCAGGACATGGAGGATCTGTTCCCGCTGATCGGGATCGCGATTCCGTCGACGCCGCCGTACCGGCTGAAGGGACGGTTGAAGCGCGACAATGCGATCTGGCGCTACGAGAATTTCACCGGCACGGCCGGCGACAGCGATCTGGCAGGTACCGCGCAGATCGACGTGAGTGGCGAACGGCCGTTCCTGAAGGCGGATCTGGTGTCCAAGCGGTTGGACTTCGATGATCTTGCCGGCTTCATCGGCGCGCCACCGAAGACCGGCGCCGGGGAATCGGCCAATGCCGAGCAGAAAGCGAAGGCCGCCGAGCTGGCCGCGCGCACCAAGGTGCTGCCGGATACGCCGTACAACCTCTCCAAGCTGCGCGCGATGGATGCCGATGTGCGCTGGAAGGCGCAGCGGATCAATTCGCCGACCCTGCCGCTGGATGACATGGATGCCCACCTCAAGCTCGACGATGGCCTGCTGCGTCTGGAGCCGCTGAACTTCGGCGTGGCCGGTGGCGATATCCGCAGCACGATCCGGATGGATGCGCGCAAACAGGCGATCTCCACGCAGCTGCAGGCGACCATCCGCAAGGTGCAGCTGGGCAAGCTGTTCCCGGATGCGAAGCTGGCCGAGCAGGCCTCGGGCGGCATCAGTGGGGATGTCAAACTGACGGGCCAGGGCAACTCGATCGCCGCGATGCTGGGCAGTTCCGATGGCACGGTGGCGGTCGGTATCGGCCGCGGGCACGTCGGCAATCTGATCATGGAACTGGCCGGCCTGGATGTCGCCGAATCGGTGAAGTTCCTGTTCACCGGCGACAAGCAGATTCCGCTGCGCTGCGCGTGGGGCGACTTCGGCGTGGAGAACGGGGTGATGCAATCGCGGTCGCTCGCCTTCGATACCACCGATACCCTGATCCTCGGCGAGGGCAAAGTGGATCTGAAACAGGAACAGCTGGACCTGCTGCTGCGTCCGCGGCCGAAGGACATGAGCATCCTGGCACTGCGCTCGCCGCTGCGCATCGGTGGCACCTTCAAGGATCCTTCGTTCCGCCCGGACTTCAAGGCATTGGGCATCCGTGGGGCGATCGCCCTGGCGCTGGGCAGCATCGCGCCGCCGGCGGCGCTGCTGGCGACGATCGAAACCGGTCCGGGCGAGGACAGCAACTGCGGCGGTCGCTACGCCAAGTAAGCGCGTGGACGCACGGGCAGGTACCGACGTGGGGTCGGCCTGCCCGGCAGCGCGAATGCCCGCTCAGCCAGCGACGATGTACTGCTGCAGCTGGTCCAGTTTCTGCGCCTGTTCGTCGATCACCGACTTGACCAGATCGCCGATCGAGATCACGCCGAGCACGCCCGTGCCGTCGACCACCGGCAGGTGGCGGATGCGGTAATCGGTCACCAGTTGCAGGCAGTGTTCGACCTGTTCGCCAGGGGCGACGGTCACTACCTTGGGCGTCATGATCTCGCGCACTTCGGTCGTCCGCGAGGAGCGCTCGTGCAGCACGATCTTCCGCGCGTAATCGCGCTCGGAGAGGATGCCGACCAGTTGCCGGCCCTCCATCACCAGCACCGCGCCGATGCCTTTTTCGGCCATCAGCCGGACCGCGTCGATCACCGCCGATGTCGGGGCGACGGCGAATACCTCAGGGGACTTGCCTTCCAACAGCTGTCGTACCGTGGTCATCTCGCTGCTCTCCACCGATGGGATGCACGGCCGAGTCTGCCACGAACGGCGGTTGCCAGGTGTCAATCAGGTACAGCGGGCGCTGCTTGGATTCCTCATACAGCCGGCCCAGGTATTCGCCGATCAGGCCCAGCGCGATCAGCTGGATGCCGCCCAGGAACAGGATCACCGCCATCATCGTCGGCCAGCCGGCGACGCGGTCGCCGTACAGGGCCGCCTTGGACACGACCACCAACGCGAAGACGAACGCGAACGTCGCCGCGGCCAGGCCCAGGTAAGTGGTCACGCGCAGCGGCGCGGTCGAGAATCCGGTGATGCCTTCCAGCGCGAAGTTCCACAACCGCCAGAAACCGAACTTGCTCTCGCCGACCAGCCGCGCATGGCGATGGTAGGGCAAGGCCTTGCGGCGGAAGCCGACCCAGCCGAACAGCCCTTTCATGAACCGGTGGCGCTCACGCAACTGGCCCAGGGCCTGCAGCGCGCGCGGCGACAGCAGCCGGAAATCGCCGGTATCGGCCGGGATCGGGGTCTTGGACAGGCGCCCGATCACCCGGTAGAACGCCTTGGCGGTCGACCGCTTGAGCCAGCTCTCGCCATCGCGCACCAGGCGCGTGCCATACACGTTGTCGTAGCCCTGCTGCCACAACGCGACGAATTCGGGAATCAGCTCGGGCGGATCCTGGCCGTCGGCATCGAGGATCATCACTGCGCCCTCGTCGACCAGATCCAGCCCGGCCGTGAGCGCGGCCTCCTTGCCGAAGTTGCGCGACAGCCGCAGTACGCCGACGCAGGCATCGGCGTCGGCCAAACCCTGCATCACCGCCCAGGTGGTATCGGTGCTGCCGTCATCCACGTACAGCACGCGGCCGTCGATGCCCTCCAGCCCATCGAGCACCGCGCGCAGGCGCGGGTGCAGCATCGGCAGGGCCAGTGCTTCGTTGTGGGCGGCGACGACGACGGTCAGGCGTGGGCTGTTCATGCGGCGATTGTAGCGTCAGGCAATCACGTAGATGAATGCTCAGTCCCGGTCGAGATAGGCATCCCCGCCGAGCTGCCGCGCCTGCCGCTGGATCCATGCCGCGCGACGCTGCACGTACGGCCCGGGCTTGGCCGCGCTGTAACGCCGGGGCGATGGCAGCACCGCCGCCAGCCGCGCGCTTTCGGCCGGGCTCAGCCGGGACGCGTCCTTGTTCCAGTACCGCCGTGACGCGGCCTGCGCGCCATAGATGCCATCGCCGAACTCGGCGATGTTGGCGTACATCTCCAGGATCCGCGACTTGGGCCACAGCGCTTCGATCAACACCGTGTACCAGACCTCCAGTCCCTTGCGGATCCAGCTGCGGCCCTGCCACAGGAACAGGTTCTTGGCGACCTGCTGGCTGATCGTGCTGGCGCCGCGCAGGCGACCGCCGCGCGCATTGTGGTCGCGCGCCTTCTCGATCGCCTGCAGGTCGAAGCCGTTGTGGTCCGGGAACCGCTGGTCCTCGGCGGCCACCAGCGAGATGGGCAGGCTGGGCGCCATCTGCTCCAGGTCGCGCCACTGGTAGTGCAGGCGGTAGCTCCAGTCGCCCTGCCCCAGCGCCTCGCCGTAGCGCCACAGCATCACGCTGGATACGGGCGGATCGATGACGCGCAGGACCAGTACCTGCAGCACGCTGAACCCCACGAACAGGACCGGCAGCCACAGCAGGCGCTTCCAGTGCCAACGGCGTGGACGTGAGGGTTCCAGGTCCGGTTCGACCTTGAGGTTGCTGCGCTCTGCCCCCATTACTGGTGCATCCTTTACTTGCACGGTGGTCGGCGCATTATCCGGCAACCGGCACTCCTTTCGCGCAGCCACCGAACCGATGACCGCCCAATCCGACTCCCTTGTCCGTTTCCTGCTTCCCGATGCCGGCGTCCGCGGCGTGCATGTGCACCTCGATGACACCTGGCGGGAAATCCTCTCCCATGCGGTCTATCCGCCGGGCGCCGCTGAACTGCTCGGCGAGGCGAGCGTCGCGTCCGCGCTGTTCACCGGGCACACCAAGGTCGATGGCCGCCTGTCGATCCAGCTGCGCAGCAACACCGCCATGCGCACCCTGTTCGCCGAATGCACCGCGGCCGGCACCCTGCGCGGCATCGTCCAGCTGGCCGACGGTGGCGGCGACGCGCCGCGCGACCTGACCGCGCTGGGCGAGGATGCGCTGCTGGCGATCACCATCGAAAACCCCGGCCTGGACCCGCGCGAACCGCAGCGGTACCAGAGCCTGGTCGGCCTGACCGCAGCCGGCCTGGACGAAGCCTTCGAAGATTATTTCCGCCAGTCCGAACAGCTGCCGACCCGCTTGCTGCTGGCCGCCGATGGCACCCGCGCCGCGGGCCTGCTGCTGCAGAAGCTGCCCGGCGACGAAGGCGACCAGGATGGCTGGTCGCGCGCCAGCGCCCTGTTCGAGACCCTGGGCAAGCAGGAACTGCTGGACGTGCCGGGCCACGATCTGCTGCACCGCCTGTTCCATGAAGAGACGCCGGAACTGCTGGGCGACAAGGCCCTGCGCTTTGCCTGCTCGTGTTCGCGCGAGCGGGTGGAAGGCATGCTGCAGTCCATCGGCGAGGAAGAGGCCCGTGCCGCTGCCGAGCCCAGCGGCGCGGTCGAGGTGCGGTGCGAATTCTGCGGGCAGGAGTATCACTTTCCGTTGACGGAATTCGACATACTGTTCCGCGGAATGGATGTTTCCTCGCCGGCACCTGAACGGCTTCAGTAATCTCGACGCGAGTTTTGTTCTGGGGAGAACGAAGACTTGTTAAGAAATCATAAACGCCCTAGGATCAATGTCCCGCTTCGGCGGGAACTTGTGTTCACTGCGCTTGTCTGAGAGTTCCCATGCATCCCCTTCTGCGTCTACCGCTGGCCCTGATGATCGCCCTAGGCGCGATCCCGGGCGCGCATGCGCAGGCCAAGGGCAAGCAGGACGGCACCGTGTTGCCGGTCTGGAACAAGGGCAGCGGCAAGGTCGAGGCCCTGCTGTACCTGGAACCGACCGGCGAGCAGGCCGTCGGGGCCCGCTGGCATTTCGGGCGCAGCTCGCTGGATGCGGCCTTCGGGCTGTCGTCGGGTGACTCGCTGGGCCTGCTCTGCAACAGCAGCCGCGGCACCAGCATCAGCGGATTGGCCAGCCATTGCATGCTGGCCACGCTCGGCGATGAAGACGACAACACGCTCAGCCGCCGGGTCAGCGGCACCGCCGCGTTCAACCGCCCCGGCGGTCGCGTCGGCCTCACCGCCGGCAGCGGCCGTGACACCCTGCCGGCCTGGCTGGCCGGTCCGAACAAATCGCCGTCGCTGCGCGCCGAACAGAACGATCTGACCGTGTTCGGTCAGAAGAACATCGGTCGCGAGGGCTTCGTCTCGATCGGTGGCACCTATGCCAAGGCCCGCCTGGTCCCGATCGCGGACGCCTCCCCGGCGATCGTCGACCGCTGGGACAGCAAGAGCCTCACCATCGGCGCCGGCTATGGCAACTTCAGCGGCAACATCATCGGGCGCGTGGTCGATGTCCCCGGCCAGCCCGGCAAGTGGGAAGGCCTGGGCGTCGGCCTGACCTGGCGCACGCCCTGGAGCGGCCAGCTCACTGTCGGCGCCGAGAACGTGGTCACCCGTGGCAAGAATCCGTTCGCCCCGCGCAACGAGAGCACCGACGAAGGCACCGTGCCCTACGTCCGCTACGAGCAGGACCTGTAAGCCAGGCGTCCCTGCCCCGCTTCGCGATGCCCGACCGCGCAGAAGGCGGGCCCGTTTCCCTGATCCACGCCGCTCGCCCGTAGCGGCGTTTCTGTGTGCGCCCGCCGCCGCCGATGGCATGCACCCGCGTCCGCCCGCCTAGCATAAGGCGTGCCTGAACACTCACCGGCGGGACAATCGCGACGCGCTACAGGCCGCGCATCTGACCCACCGTGTCTGATCCGTGACCCGTATTCAGGTAAAAAAGTTACAAAACGACATAAAAAATGTGCCAAAAGTCATCACTTCTTGGACCGGACCAACCGGCCCTCTCCGCAGGTATCGGCCCGGACGCCTTGTGGCAGAAGGACTTTGCCGAATTTCACCTGAATCACATGAAGTATTAACGGGTCTTTAATTTCTCCGTAGACGTGGTTACTATCGAGTCAGCTTCGCGACTTGGAGACGCCTTTCGTCTCCGCGCTGAAGCCCATCCCAGAACCCGTAGCACCCAAGTCCATTTGGAGAGAGAGAGCCAATGAATTGCAGGACAAACAAGCTGCGCGACGCCATTGCGTTTGCGCTGGTGGTGACCGCTGGTAGCACCGGTGCAGCCTATGCACAGGAAACCCAGACCCTCGACAAGATCGAAGTCACCGGTTCGCGCATCAAGCGCGCCGACGTGGAATCGTCGCAGCCGGTCTTCACGATGAGCCGCGAGCAGATCCAGGCCCAGGGCCAGACCTCCATCGGCGACATCATCCAGAACATCGCCACCAGCGGTTCGACCCTCAACAGCACCTACAACAACGGCGGCAACGGCGAAACCCGCGTGAACCTGCGCAACCTGGGTTCCAGCCGTACCCTGGTGCTGGTCAACGGTCGTCGTTGGGTCGGTGGTACCGGCCTGGGTGGCGCGGTCGATCTGAACACCATCCCGTCCGCAGCCGTCGAGCGCATTGAAGTCCTGAAGGACGGCGCCTCGACCATCTACGGTTCGGACGCCATCGCCGGCGTGGTCAACATCATCCTGCGCAAGAACTTCGACGGTGCAGAAGCCAACGCCTACTACGGTCAGTACGACAAGGGCGACGGTTCCCGCGAGTCCTACGACTTCACCATCGGTTCGGCCGGTGAGAAGTGGCACGCCACCCTGGGCGTGGGCTACGTGAAGGAAGAACCGGTGTGGGCGGGCGACCGTGCCATCTCGGCGGTGCCGGTCTTCGGCTCCGTGCCGTACACCGGCAACAGCTCCACCACGCCGGAAGGCCGCTTCGGCTACTTCCAGCAGGTCGGCACCAATCCGGACGGTTCCCCGCGCTTCGGCGCCGCCCGTCCGAACGGCAGCGAAGGCTACTTCATCACCGGCAACGGTGGCAGCACCTGGCGCAACTACGGCCAGGCCGACAGCTTCAACCACGCCCCGGGTAACCTGCTGGTCACCCCGCAGGAGCGCACCTCGATCTTCGCCGACGCCGGTCTGAGCATCACCGACAACGTCCGCTTCAAGACCACGGTGACCTACAACGAGCGCGAATCCGAGCAGATCCTGGCTGCCATGCCGATCGTGCTGGGCCGCGCCGCACCGGGCACCAACGGCTCCAACATCGTCATCAGCGCCGACAACATCTACAACAACACCGGCCGTGATATCGACTACATCCAGTACCGTGCGAACGAGACTGGCGGTCGTATCTACAAGCAGAACGTGAAGACCTACGCGTTCAACGGTGCCTTCGAAGGCGACTTCGAAGTGAACAGCCGCTTCTGGAACTGGGAAGCCGGCATGTTCTACGGCAAGAACGACCAGACCGACGTCACCACCGGCTTCTTCAACATCTCTGCGCTGCGCAACGCCCTGGGCCCGTCGTTCGTCGACGCCACCGGCGCTGCACGTTGCGGTACCGCAGGCAGCGTGATCGACGGCTGCGTGCCGATGAACATGCTGAGCGGCGCCGGCTCGCTGACCCAGGACATGATCGACTATGCCGGTTTCACCGCGCATGACGTCTACGGTTACGAGCAGAAGACCTACTACGGCAGCATCGGCGGTGAGCTGTTCGACCTGCCGGGCGGCGCGTTCGCCTTCTCGCTGGGTGCCGAACACCGTGAAGAATCCGGCTTTGACGGCCCGGACGCACTGATCAACTCCGGCGACACCACCGGCAACGCCCGTACCGCGACCGACGGCAGCTACAAGCTGGATGAAGCGTACCTGGAACTGGCGATCCCGCTGCTGTCCGGCGTGACCGGCGCGCAGCTGCTGGACTTCAGCGTGGCGACCCGCTTCTCTGACTACAGCAACTTCGGCAACACCGTGAACAGCAAGTTCGGTTTCCGCTGGAAGCCGATCAACGACCTGATGATCCGTGGTAACTGGTCCGAAGGCTTCCGCGCCCCGACCATCGCCGAGCTGTACCAGGGCGTGAGCGACACCTTCGAAGACGTGGCCGATCCCTGCGCCGGCGTCCAGACCGGCAACGCGAACACCCCGCCCGCCAGCTGCGCCGGCGTGCCGGCTTACAACCAGTCCAACTCGCAGATTCGTACCACCACCGGTGGCAACCCGGATCTCGGCCCGGAAACCTCCACCTCCAAGACCCTGGGCTTCGTCTACAGCCCGAGCTTCGCACCGGGCCTGGACGTGTCGGTCGACTGGTGGAACATCAAGATCGAAGGTGCCATCTACGCGCAGACCGCCCAGCAGACGCTGGACGCCTGCTACGACCAGGGCGTGACTTCGCAGTGCGACCTGATCGAACGTGACAGCACCGGCCAGATCTCCAACCTGCTGGCCGTGCCGAGCAACGTGGGCACGATGGAAGTGGAAGGCTGGGACGTGACCCTGGGCTACCGTATGCCGGATACCGCGTACGGCAGCTTCAGCTTCGTGCTGGATACCGCCTACACCTCCAAGTACACGATCGAAGATCCGGTGACCGAAGGCTACAACCGCGTCGGCAACTACCTGAGCCGCGACAACTACTGGCGTGTGCGTTCCAACCTGCTGGTTGCCTGGCAGCTGGGTGATTTCGGTGCCACCGCATCGGCCCGTTACTACTCGAGCCAGAATGAAGACTGCACCGGCACCTCCTTCGGTGGCGCCAACTTCAACCTGCTGTGCTCGGATCGTGACCACGTCGGTATCGGTGGCCAGGATGATCCGCAGCGCAAGATCGCCAGCGTCACCTACACCGACCTGAGCGCCTACTGGCAGTCGCCGTGGAACGCCCGTGTCACCGTCGGTGTCAACAACGCCTTCGACCGCGATCCGCCGCTGGCGTACACCACCTTCGCCAACTCGTTCGACCCGCAGTACGAAATCCCGGGCCGCTTCTTCTACATGCGCTACAACCAGAAGTTCTGATCGTAGCCACGTAGCAGCCTGAGACAGAACCACGGCCCTTCGGGGCCGTGGTTTTTTATTGCCTGCCGTTACGACACCCATGAAAAAGGCCGCGTTTCCGCGGCCTTCTGCATGTCCATGGCGAACCGATCAACCGAGCGGAATCAGTGTCTCGATCACGTGCTCCACGTAGGCTTCGAAATCCTCGCGGGCCTGCTTGGGCTGCTGCAGCTGCAGCGACAACTGCAGGAAACCCACATAGGCCGCGTAGGCCAACCGCGCACGGTGCTGCGCATCGGTGCGGCTCAGGCCGGCCTGCCGGAACGAGGCGACCAGATACTCCAGGCGCCGGTGCGAAACACGGTCGATGACCGGGCGCACCATCGGGTGATCGAGCGCCTTGAGCAGCTCGCTGTAGATGATGTGCGGCTGCACTTCATGCGCGACCACCTGGAACAGCTGGCGCAGGCGCACGCGCGGATCGGTGACATCGGCCAGGCTGCCGAATACCTGCTCCTGCTCGAACAGTTCCCAACGTTCCAGCGCCGCCTGCAGCAACGCGTCGCGCGAGGGGAAGTGCCAGTAGAAGCTGCCCTTGGTGACACCAAGACGTCGCGCCAGCGGCTCCACCGCGACCGCGCCCACGCCTTGTTCGGCAATCAGATCCAGTGCGGCCTGGGCCCAGTCTTCGGCACTGAGGCGGCTGTTGCGGCCGGCACGTGGCTCGCCGGCGGAAGCTTCGGGTTCATTCATAGGTGGATTTAACCATACGCCGGGGTTGGTTGCAGTATGTGAATCGGCGAACGTCCGCTTCACGCCTGCTGGCACAAGGGATGAGGACACCATACTCCGAAGTATTGACATCGCACAGGGCAGGTCCATACTAACGAGTATGGTCACTCCTTCTTCTACCCTGCCCCGCTTTGACGATGAGCGACTGACCGGCGCGCATGACGCCGTGCTCGCCGCCACCCGTTCGAGCCCGGGGCGCCGCGGCACCGTCCTGTTCGCCCACGGCTTCGGCCAGACCCGGCATGCCTGGAACGCCACCGCGAACGCGCTGGTCGAGGCCGGCTACCAGACCCTGGCCTACGACGCGCGCGGCCACGGCGATTCCAACTGGAACCCGGCCGACCTTGCCTACCACGGCGAACAGTTCGCCGATGACCTGATCGTGCTGGCTGGCGAACAACCGCAGCCGCCGATCCTGATCGCCGCGTCGATGGGCGGCCTGTTCGGCCTGCTCGCCGAGTCGCGCTGGCCGGGCCTGTTCTCGGCGATGGTGCTGGTGGACATCACCCCACGCTGGGATACCGCCGGTGTCGAAAAGATCCTGATGTTCATGACCGCGCACCCGGACGGCTTCGCGTCGCTGTCCCAGGCCGCCGACGTGATCTCCTCCTACATGCCGCACCGCCCGCGCAAGTCCGACGACGCCCTGCGTGCGCTGCTGCGCGAGGACGGTCACGGTCGCTGGCGCTGGCACTGGGATCCGCGCCTGGTCGCCGAGCTGGCGCGTGACAGCGAACAACACCAGGACGCGCTTGCCGAGGCGGCGCGCCAGGTGAAATGCCCCCTGCTGCTGGTCAGCGGTGGCCGCAGCACCCTGGTCACCCCGCAGACGGTGGCCGAGTTCCTCGCGTTGGTGCCACATGCACGCCACGTGCAGCTGCCGGAGGCCACCCACATGGTCGCCGGTGACGACAACAACGCCTTTACCGCTACTGTGTTGGACTATCTGGACGTGTTGCCCTCGGCCTCCGCCGTCGCATCGTCCGTCACTACCGAGCACGTCACCGGAGCACGCTCATGAGCATTGTCGTTCCCTTCCTCGCGATCCTGCTGGCAGGTGCGTTCGTCGCCTACCACCGGATGCGCCTGATCACCTGGACGATCATCAGCCTGGTGCTGCTGGCCGCCTGCTGGTTCATCCCGTACGTCAACCAGACCGCCACGATCGTGGCCGCGGCCATCGTCGCCGTCATCGCCGTGCCGCTGCTGCTGCCCTTCATCCGCAAGCCGCTGCTGACCGCGCCGATGATGAAGGTGTTCCGCAAGGTGCTGCCGCCGCTGTCGCAGACCGAACGCATCGCACTGGAAACCGGCTCGGTCGGTTTCGAAGGCGAGCTGTTCACCGGTGATCCGGACTGGAACATCCTGCTCAACTACCCCAAGCCGCAGCTCACCGCCGAGGAACAGGCCTTCCTGGATGGCCCGGTCGAAGAGCTGTGCAGGATGGTCAACGACTGGGAAATCACCCACGTCTACGCCGACCTGCCGCCGGAGCTGTGGAGCTTCATCAAGAAGAACAAGTTCTTCGGCATGATCATCCCGAAGGAATACGGCGGCCTGGGCTTCAGCGCGCTGGCCCACCACAAGGTGATCCAGAAGCTGGCCTCGGTGTCGAGCGTGGTCAGCTCCACCGTCGGCGTGCCGAACTCGCTGGGCCCGGGTGAACTGCTCAACCATTACGGCACCCAGGAACAGAAGGACCAGTACCTGCCGCGCCTGGCCGATGGCCGTGAAGTGCCCTGCTTCGGCCTGACCGGTCCGTTCGCCGGCTCGGATGCGACCTCGATTCCCGATTACGGCATCGTCTGCAAGGGCGAGTGGAACGGCGAGCAGGTGCTCGGCGTCAAGCTCACCTTCGACAAGCGCTACATCACCCTGGCCCCGGTGGCCACGCTGATCGGCCTGGCCTTCCGCATGTACGACCCGGATGGCCTGATCGGCAGCACCCGCGACATCGGCATCACCCTGGCCCTGCTGCCGCGTGACACCGCCGGCGTGGAAATCGGCCGTCGCCACTTCCCGCTCAACTCGACCTTCCAGAACGGCCCGATCCGCGGCAAGGATGTCTTCATCCCGCTGACCCAGTTGATCGGCGGCGCCGAGAAGGCCGGCAAGGGCTGGAACATGCTCAACGAGTGCCTGGCCGTCGGCCGCTCGATCACCCTGCCCTCCACCGCCAGTGGCGGTGCCAAGGCCGGTGCGGTGGTGACCGGTGCCTATGCGCGCATCCGCAAGCAGTTCGGCCTGTCGGTCGGCCGCTTCGAGGGCGTGGAAGAAGCGCTGGCCCGCATCGGTGGCAAGGCCTACGCGATCAGCGCGCTGTGCCAGGCCACGGCGGCTGCGGTGGACCGCGGCGACGTGCCGTCGGTGCCGTCGGCGATCGCCAAGTACCACTGCACCACCATGAGCCGTGAAGTGATCTCGGACGTGATGGATGTGATCGGCGGCAAGGGCATCATCCTGGGGCCGCGCAACTTCGCCGGCCGCAGCTGGCAGGCCGCGCCGATCGCGATTACCGTCGAAGGCGCCAACATCATGACCCGCAGCCTGCTGATCTTCGGCCAGGGTGCGATCCTCTGCCACCCGTGGGTGCTGAAGGAGATGAAGGCCGCGCAGGACCCGGACACCCGCGCCGGCCTGCAGGAATTCGACCGCAGCCTGTTCGGGCATATCCGCTACGGCATTTCCAACGCCGTGCGTTCGTTCTGGTTCGGCCTGACCGGCGCGCGTTTCGGTGCCGCCCCGGGCGATGCCTACACCCGCCGCTACTTCCGCAAGCTGGACCGTTACTCGGCCAACCTGGCGCTGATGGCCGACATCTCGATGATGACGCTGGGCGGCAAGCTGAAGTTCAAGGAATCGCTGTCCGGCCGCCTGGGCGATGTGCTGAGCCACATCTACATGACCAGCGCGATGCTCAAGCGCTACCACGACGAAGGCGCACCGACCGCCGACCAGCCGCTGCTGGCCTGGGCCTTCCATGACAGCGTGCACAAGATCGAATTGTCGCTGTCGGCCGCGTTGCGCAACTTCCCGGTGCGTCCGATCGGCTGGCTGATGTGGGCACTGATCTTCCCGTTCGGCCGCCGTGCCGAAGCCCCGGGTGACCGCCTGGGCCACCGCGTCGCCGCGCTGCTGATGGCGCCCAACGAGGCCCGTGACCGTCTGGCCAGTGGCGTGTTCCTGACCCCGTGCGAGAACAACCCGGGTGGCCGCATCAACAGCTACCTGTCCAAGGCGATCATGGCCGAGCCGGTGGAGCGCAAGTTCATCAAGGCGCTCAAGACCAAGGGTATCGAGGCACTGGACTTCGTGACCCAGCTGGACGAAGCCGTGGCCGAGGGCGTGATCACCCAGGACGAGCGCACCCTGCTTGAAGAGCTGCGTACGCTCACCCTGGAAACGATCACCGTGGACGACTTCGATCCGGAAGAGCTGCGCTCGGCGGGCTACTACAAGCGCGCCCAGCAGGACGCGCAGTCCGAAGCCGCCTGATCCCGATCCTGGCAATCATGTGAACGAAAACGGCGGACTTCGGTCCGCCGTTTTTACAGGGAGATCCTGGATGTCCGCTCCACTGTTGAATCTTTACCGGCGCATGCAGCGCTGGCCCGCCGGCCCCTGGCTGTTCTCGCGTGCGGTGTGTTTCAAGGCACCCTACTTCGCCAGCATCGCCCCGCGCATCACCGTGCTTGAACCGGGCCGCTGCGAAGGGCGCATCGCGCACCGGCGCAGGGTCACCAACCACATCGGCACCGTGCACGCGATCGCGCTGTGCAACCTCGCCGAACTCACTGCAGGGCTGATGGTGGATGCGTCACTGCCCAAGGGCATGCGCTGGATTCCGAAGGGCATGGAGGTGCAGTACCTGGCCAAGGCGACGGGTACCCAGCATGCCGTGGCGATACCGGAGCAGCCGATCGTCGCCGCCGAGGCCGGCTACGCGCTGCCAGTGAAGGTGCAGGTACGCGATGACGCCGGCACGGCGGTGTTCGAGGCGCGGATCGCGATGTGGGTGTCGCCGGTCAAACGTTGATCGTTGGCGCGCAGCCACCCATGGGGTGGCTCTACATCCGATTCGTGTATCGCAGGGTAGAGCCACGCCAAGCGTGGCTGCCGCCTGTCAGGCCGGCACCATCCACCATGCCGCCACCGCCAGGATCGCCGGCACCGCCTGGATGAAGAAGATCCGCTTGTTGACGCTGTACGCGCCATAGCAGCCGGCCACGATCACGCAGCCGAGCATGAAGTTGACCAGCATCGGCAGGTGATCGAACAGGCCCCAGAACAGGCCGGCGGCGAGGAAGCCGTTGTACAGGCCCTGGTTGGCCGCCAGCACCCGCGTAGTCTCCGCCTTCTCCGGCGTATTGCGGAAGGTCTTCAGTCCCAGCGGCTTGGTCCACAGGAACATTTCCAGGACCAGGAAGTACACGTGCAGCAGGGCGACCAGCAGGGTCAACGACAGCGCGATCCAATACATGGGCAGGCTTCCAGAACGTAATGCGGAGAGCTTACTCCGGGCGCTCGTCCGGCAGCTTCTTTTCTTCGCGCAGCACGCCGAGGGCGGCAATGGTCATGGCACCGGCCACGACCAGGCCACCGAGGAACACGATGTGCGAGCCGAACAGGGACAGCCCCTTGTGCACCCAGGCGAAGGTCAGGTCGCCACCGCGGTAGACCACGGTGTCGATGGCCGCGCCGGCCTTGTAGCGCCACTGGCGGTCCACACGGGTATAGATCGTCTCGCGCGCCGGCTTGGCCAGTGAGAATTCGCTGGCGCGGGTCATCACCTGCACCATCGCCACCATCAGCGGCAGCGGCGACGCGGCCAGGATCGAGAACCCGATGATGATCGCCACGCCCGGAATCAGCAGCGCGGGGGTGATGCCGAACCGGGACAGCAACCAGCGCGTGAAGCCGAGCTGGATGATCAGGGTCAGCGTGTTCACCGCCAGATCCACGCGCGAGAAGAACGCCGTACTTGCCGCGGCATCGGGATACAGGCGCCGCACGATCGAGGCCTGCTCGTTGTAGAGCATCGTGCCCACGCCCACGCCGAACAGCACCATCAGCGCCAGCCATCGCAGCATCGGCTCGCGCACGATCAGCTTCAGGCCATCGAACACGCTGCCGCCCATCGGCGTTTCGCCCGAGACCAGCTGCCGCTCCTGTTCGCGTGCCACCGCCCACAGCCGCAGCCGCCAGATGCAGCCCAGGCAGATCAGCAGGAAGCCGGCCGAGACCAGCATCAGGTTGGCGATGCCGACCGTCTGCACCAGCGCGGAGGTGATGATCGGGCCGAGGAAGGCCCCGATCGTCCCGGCGGCACCGAGATACCCGTAATACGCCCGCGCCTCCACGTTGGAGAACACGTCGGCCATGAAGCTCCAGAACACCGCCACCGCGAACAGGTTGAAGACCGTGATCCAGAAGAAGAACGCCATGCCGCGCCCGGGCATGCCGGTCTTGAACATCACGTAGAACCCGAGCAGGGTGACGATGAAGAACCCGTACACCACCGGCAGGAACACCCGGCGCGGATAGCGGCTCACCAGTGCACCGTACAGCGGCTGCAGCACCAGCATGATGAAGAACACGCAGGTGAACAGGAACTGCAGCACGAAGTCCTTCAGCGCGATCCCATGGCCGGCGAACCACGCGATCAACGGCAGCGGAAACACCGTCTGCAGATCGGAAGACGCCGCCATCGCTTCGCGCACCGGGCGCAGCACGTAGTAGCCGCTGAGCAGGCAGAAGAAGTAGATCGAGGCCCAGATCAGCGGGGGCGATCGGCGCCAGGCACCCAGCATGCCACTGGCGGCCGCGCCGGTTCCGGCCGCCGCGGTCATTGCCCGCTCTCTGCGGCCAAGGGGCGTTGCAACGGCAGCATGTGGGGAACTCCGGGCGTCGAAGCGCGCAAGGTAAACGATGCACCGCAACATCGCCAGCCTCCGGCGCGGCCATCGCCGCAACGCTGCGTGGCCCACGGCGCAGCCCCGGCCTGCCCCAACCTGTCTTATGCTCGGCGGGCACCCCGGCAAGGAGCGGCATGTACGACTACATCGTGATTGGGGCCGGTTCGGCCGGCTGCGTGCTGGCCAACCGGCTCAGCGAAGACCCGGCCTGCCGGGTGCTGCTGCTGGAAGCCGGCCCGCGCGATACCAACCCCTTCATCCACATGCCGGCCGGGCTGGCGCGGCTGGTCAACAACCGCCGCATCAACTGGAACCTGGAGACCGAGCCGGAGCCCGCGCTCGGCGGCCGGCGCCTGTGGTGGCCACGCGGCAAGGTGTTGGGGGGATCGAGTTCGATCAATGCGATGTGCTACGTGCGCGGCGTGGCTGACGACTACGACGGCTGGGCAGCCGGCGGCGCCACCGGCTGGGGCTGGGAGCAGGTGCTGCCGTGGTTCCTGCACAGCGAGCGCAACAGTCGTGGCGCCAGTGCGCTGCACGGCGATGCCGGCCCGCTGTCGGTCTCCGACCTGCGCCACCACAATCCCCTCTCGACTGCCTTCATCGCCGCCGCACAGGAAGCCGGCCACACCCACAATCCGGACTTCAATGGCGACCAGCAGCTCGGCGTGGGGCTGTACCAGGTCACCCAACGCGACGGTGCGCGGTGTTCGAGCGCCGATGCCTACCTGCGCCCCGCGCGCCAGCGGCGCAACCTGACCGTGCTCACCGGCGCGCAGGCGACCGCGCTGAGCTTCGAGGGCACGACGGCGACCGGTGTGCACTATCGACGCGCGGGTCGCCACCTGCATGCCCGCGCGGCAGCGGAGGTGATCCTCAGCGCCGGCGCCATCCACTCCCCGCACCTGCTGATGCTGTCCGGCATCGGCGAAGCAGACGCGCTCCGCTGCCACGGCATCACCCCGCGCGTGGACCTGCCCGGGGTCGGCCGCAACCTGCAGGATCATCTCGACATCTGCACCGTCGTGCACACCGGGCCGGGCGTCAGCTACGACCGCAGCAGCGAGCTGCGCATCGCCGTCGATTACTTCCTGCGCGGCCACCGTGGCGCCGGCACCAGCAACCTGGCCGAGGCCGGCGGCTTCGCCCGTTCGTCGCTGGCCACCGATGCGCGCGCCGACGTGCAGTTCCATTTCGTCCCGGCGATGCTCGACAACCACGGGCGCCATCGGCTGCCCGGCGATGGCTACACCCTGCATGCCTGTCCCCTGCACCCGCGCAGCCGTGGCCAGCTGCGCCTGCGCGATGCCGACGCACGCTCGCCGCCGCGCATCCAGGCCAACTACCTGGGCGATGCCGACGGCCATGACCTGAAGATGATGCGCGAATGCGCGCGCCTATCCGCTGAGATCCTGCGGCAACCCGCCTTCGATCGCTGGCGCGGCGCGCCGGTGTTTCCCTCCGGCACCGATCTGGACGACGCCGCACTGGACGACTTCATCCGGGCCAAGGCCGAGACCATCTACCACCCGGTCGGCACCTGCGCGATGGGGCGGCACCCCGAGGCCGTCGTCGACCCGACCCTGCGCGTGCATGGCACCGAGCGGCTGCGGGTGGTGGATGCTTCGGTGATGCCGCGCCTGGTCAGTGGCAATACCAACGCGCCGACCCTGATGATCGCCGAACGCGCCGCGCACTGGATCCGGGCGGCCGCGGCTGGCTGAACAGGGGTGCGCTGCGCCCCCGTTCGACGTGTGCGACCTCAGCCTGTCGGGACCGGCAAAACCCGCACGTTTTCAATGTGATACGCATTCATCTTCGATTCGTTTGTGCAATCGCGAAAAGCGGCGCTAGAATCGGTCCCAGCAGTCGCGCACGGGCACCCACACGATGAACCAGAACAACAGGCGCCGACCGATCCGTTCGGCGGCCACCGGGTTGTTGGGCATGTTGATGCCCATCGCCATGTCTTCCACCGCGCAGACGCCCGCAACGGCGCCCGCCGCGTTGCCGGTCAACATCGAGGAGTCGGCGCCCAGCGCCGGCCCGCACACCCAGCCTGCCGCATATCGCACCACGGCCGCCGGCCTGAAGGTGCAGCCGCCTGCGCAGGGCTTCAACGTCGCCTCGATCGAATCGATGGCGCAGCAGCTTACCTATGGTGAACGCGTGCCCGGCATGGCCGTGGCGATCGTCCAGGGCGGACGCGTGCTCAGCGCGCGCGGTTACGGCGTCACCGACGTCAACAACCCGCAGCAGGTCGATGCCCACACCGTGTTCCGCCTGGCTTCGCTGTCCAAGGCCTTCGCCGGCACCATGGCCGGCCTGCTGGTCAACGACGGCACGCTGCGTTGGGACAGCAAGGTCACCGACTACGTACCCGGCTTCCAGCTGAGCACACCCGAAGCGACCGAGCGCCTGACCGTGGCCGACCTGCTCAGCCACCGCGTCGGCCTGCCCTACAACGCCTACGACCGCGACGTCGAAGCCAACGCCGAGTACTACACGCTCACCCACAAGCTGGCCGCCACCTCGCTCAAGTGCCTGCCCGGCGACTGCTATGCGTACCAGAACGTGGCCTTCAGCCTGATTGGCGACGTGGTGTACGCCGCCTCGGGCAGCTTCTACGAACAATCCGTCGAGCGCCGCCTGTTCAAGCCGCTGGGCATGGACGACGCCAGCCTCGGCCTCGCCGGCATCCAGGCCAGCTCGCGCTGGGCACGCCCGCACGTGCGCAGCCGCAACGGCTGGGTCGCACTGACACCCAAGCCGACCTACTACCGCCTCGCCCCGGCCGCCGGCGTCAACGCCAGCGCCAGTGACATGGCGCAGTGGCTGCTGGCCCACACCGGTCACCGCCCCGACGTGCTGCCCGCCCCGCTGCTGGCCACGCTGCACGCCAGCCTGATCAGCACTCCGGGCGAAATGCGTTCGGGCTGGCGCCGCGAACGCCTCAACTCGGCCGGCTATGCCCTCGGCTGGCGCACCTTCGATTACGCCGGCCACGAAGTGATCTTCCACGCCGGTGCCGTCCAGGGCTATCGCGGCCTGGTCGCGCTGATCCCCGAGCGTGACCTCGGCATCGCCATCATGTGGAACGGCGAAAGCAGCCTGCCCAGCGGCCTGCTGCCGACCGTGCTCGACCAGGCCATGGGCCTGCCGACCCAACGTTGGCTGGACGTGGACACCGACTTCGGCAGCGACAACCTGATGGCCGAAGACGCCGCCCCGCAGGGCAAGCGCAAGGGCGTTTCGTCGAACCGTGCGGTCGCCTCGCCGCGCTGATCCCGCCCGCGAGCGGCATCGAAAAAGGCGGCCTGAGGGCCGCCTTTTTTGTGCGTTCTTTCGCGTCGCCCATAAAAAAACTCCTTCCCCGCTGGGCTGCCAGGGAAGGAGTCTCAGGTACGGCTATCGGGAAAAACTTAGATCAGCGGTGCCGGGGTTGCCGGCAGAGCGACCGGAGCGGCCTTCTTCTTGCGAACGGCCGGCTTGCGCTTTGCGACCTTCTTCACTGCCTTCTTCGCCGACGCCTTCTTGGCCGGAGCCTTGCGGGCGGTCGCCTTCTTGGCGGTGGCCTTCTTGGCTACCTTGCGGGTGGCCTTCTTGGCGGTCTTCTTGGCAGCCTTCTTCGGAGCGGCTTTCTTGGCTACCTTGCGGGTCGCCTTCTTGGCCGTCTTCTTTACCGCCTTTTTCGCGGTCTTCTTGGTGGCTGCCTTCTTCGCAGTCTTCTTGACGGCCTTCTTCGCCGTCTTCTTCACTGCCTTCTTCGCGGTCTTCTTGGTCGCGGCCTTCTTTGCCGTCTTCTTCACGGCCTTCTTCGCCGTCTTCTTCACGGCCGCCTTGCGGGCGGTCGCCTTCTTGGCCGCCTTCTTCACCGTCTTCTTGGCAGCCGCCTTCTTGGCTACCTTCTTCACGGTCTTCTTGGCAGTCGCCTTCTTAGCGACCTTCTTGGCTGCCTTTTTGGCGGCCGGCTTTTTCTTCGCAGCTTTCTTGGTTGCCATGGGATGGCTCCTCGTCAGTGATCTATGGAGTGGAAACGCCCAGGTAAAGCAAACCCGCCGTTGCTGCGTCGCGGGGACCGCCGTCGCGTCATGCGCGTCGTGACGGATACGGGGACACCTGCCATGTGCGGCCAGGCAGATATCGGATCAGGAAGGGTCTTGCGGTTCGCTGAAGGAAGCGAAGCCATCTCCACCGTCATCGGACGCGAGGTGGATGTCCAGGTTGTGCTTCGCGACTTGATGTCGATTCTGCTCACTCTGTTCGCAGGCAAGGTCTGCTGAGGCGAAACCTAATCACGCTTTTTTTCACTGTCAACAACCCCGGCGAAAAATTTTCACACCGGCGCCTTGCCGCGACGCCCCCGCCGCGCCCTGTGATCACCCCGCAGGCGCGCCATGCCATCGCCAGCGCGGACATCGCATGCGAGCAGGCGCTGACACCGCCGAAAAGAAAAACACTTAAAAGAAGCACTTTCGTGTCGCGACATCGCAACATCGCCGTGTACTGTGGCACCGCCGTGGACGCGCGGCGGGTTCGATCACAGCCGCCGCGGGACTGCCCGTGCGGACCTTAAACGGACCGAAAAACTTTTCACATCCGCCCGCGCTTTTTTCGACCCGATTCGCGTAACTGCGCAAACTTTTGACCGTCCGGCACCGACGCGTTCGCGCCTGGCATCGGCGCTCGAACGTCGCCGACGCATCCACATCGATCCCGCATCGGCATGCCGTCGGTCGTCAACGCGGGCCAGATCACTGGCGCGCATCGACACCGAACCGATCGTCATGAGGCGGTCGGTTCGCGCGCAGTGGAGGTCCGCAACACGCACGACCCTCACGCACTGCTAACGGCATCGACACGCACCCGGCGCGCGGGCAAAAAAAAACGGCCGCACCAGGCGGCCGTTCTTCCTGCCGGAAACGCGATCAGTGATCTTCGTTTTCCAGCAGCTCGGCGTAGTCGTCCGGACCCAGCAGTTCGTTGACTTCGTCCAGGCCGGCCACTTCGACGACATAGATCCAGCCGTCGCCATAGGCGTCTTCGTTGATGGTTTCCGGCTTGTCACTCAGGGCCGCATTGACCTCGACGACCGTGCCGGTGATCGGGCTGTACACGTCCGAAGCGGCCTTGACCGACTCGACCACCGCCGCCTGTTCGCCGGCCTTGACCTCTTGGCCAACCTCCGGCAGTTCAACATAGACCAGGTCGCCAAGCAGGCCCTGGGCGTGGTCGGAAATACCGACGGTGACACGGCCGTTGCCTTCAACGCGTGCCCACTCGTGGGACTTGAGGAATTTGAGGTCGCCGGGGATCTCGCTCATGGGACTGCTCCGAGGAATATCAGGGGGGGTCAAGAAACGGGGGTAGTGTAACCAACCGGCGCGGATACGCATGCGTCCGCACCGGGTACTTCACGGCATCAGCCGTCGATCAACACGCCGGACTGGGCCTGCCCTTCGCGCACGAACGGGAACTTCACCACGCGCACCGGAACCTGCTTGCCGCGGATGTCGACGCGGACGTCGCCCAGGTCGCCGCCCGGCACGCGCGCGAACGCGATGCCCTTGCCCAGCGTCGGCGAGAAGGTGCCCGACAGGATCTCGCCTTCGCCGCTGGCGGTCAGCACGACCTGGCCGTGGCGCAGCACGCCCTTTTCATCCATCACCAGGCCGATCAGCTGGCGGGCGTTGCCGGCCGCCTTCTGCGCCTCGAGCACGTCGCGCCCGATGAAGTCACGACCTTCGTCCAATGCCACGGTCCAGGCCAGGCCGGCTTCGTACGGGGTGATCTCTTCGTCCATGTCCTGGCCATAGAGATTCATGCCCGCTTCCAGGCGCAGCGTGTCGCGCGCGCCCAGGCCGGCCGGGCGCACGCCGGCGGCGGTCAGCGCCGTCCAGAACGCGACCACGGCGGTCTGCGGCAGCAGGATTTCGAAACCGTCTTCACCGGTGTAGCCGGTACGCGCCAGGAACAGCGGGGTGCCGTCGGCGGCGGTGGTTTCCAGCGCGGCGAACCGGCCGAGCTTTTCCAGCGCGGCGCGATCGCTCTCGCCCAGCAGGCCGATCACCCGCTCGCGTGCCGTCGGGCCCTGCACCGCGATGATGGCCAGGTCTTCGCGCTCGATGACCTCCACGTTGAAGGCGGCCGCCTGCTCACGGATCCAGGCCAGGTCCTTCTCGCGGGTCGAGGCGTTGACCACCATGCGGAAGAAATCGTCGGCCATGTAATAGACGATCAGGTCGTCGATCACGCCGCCGCGGGCATTGAGCATGCACGAGTACAGCGCCTTGCCGGTCGCCTTCAGCTTGTCCACCGAGTTGGCCAGCAGGGTGCGCAGGAACGGCTTGACCTGCTCACCGCGCAGGTCCACCACGGTCATGTGGCTGACGTCGAACATGCCGGCATCGCTGCGCACCAGATGGTGCTCGTCCAGCTGCGAACCGTAATGAATCGGCATGTCCCAGCCACCGAAATCGACCATCTTGGCGCCGAGTGCGCGGTGGGTATCGTTGAGAAGCGTCTTCTGGGTCATGACCGGTTCCGGGGGAATGAAGGCAAGAAAGCATTATCCCAGAACCGCCTTCACAACGCCTGCGGCGGTGCGGGAAAACCGCGGATCAGGCCTGCTGCACCTTCAGCGTCATGCCTTCCACCGCCACCACCCGCACCGGGCTGCCGGCCGGCAGATCCGGCCCAGCCACCACCCAGAACGCATCGTCGATCTTGGCCCGGCCCTTGCCGGCCACGATGGCCTGGTCGAGCACGACCACCCGTCCGATCAGCTGCTCGGCGCGCCGGTTCAACAGCGGCTGGTCGCTCTGGCGATCATGCGATCGCCCCCAACGCCGGTAGCACTGGATCGAGACGACGCTGAGCACCACGAAGGCGACCACCTGCCACAGCAGCGGGATGTCGGCGAACACCGCGACCAGCACGAACACGGCGGCGGCGCCGATCCCGATCCACAACATGAAGGCGCCGGGCGCGAGCGCCTCGGCGGCGAACAGCACCAGTGCCAGCGCGCCCCAGGCCACGACTTCCCAGCGCATGTCAGCCTCCGATCCGCGGCGGGACGCCGCGCGTGGCTTTCTTCTCTTCCTGCTTGGCGAACGCCTCGCGCGCCAGTTCAGCCACACCGGCGATCGAGCCGATCACGCCGCTGGCCTCCATCGGCATCAGCACCAGCTTCTGGTTCGGCGAGGTCGCCAGTTCCTTGAATGCTTCCACATACTTCTGTGCGATGAAGTAGTTGATCGCCTGCACGTCGCCCTGGGCGATCGCCTCGGAGACCATCGTGGTCGCCTTGGCTTCCGCCTCGGCCAGGCGCTCGCGCGCTTCGGCATCGCGGAAGGCGGCTTCCTTGCGGCCCTCGGCCTCCAGCACGGTGGCCTGCTTTTCGCCCTCGGCGCGCAGGATTTCGGACTGGCGCGAGCCTTCGGCTTCCAGGATCTGCGCGCGCTTCTCGCGCTCGGCCTTCATCTGCCGCGCCATCGCGTCGAGCAGGTCGCGCGGCGGCTGGATGTCGCGGATCTCGATGCGGTTGACCTTCACGCCCCACGGGTTGGTGGCATGGTCGACGACGCTCAGCAGCTGGGCGTTGATCACCTCGCGCTGGCTGAGCGATTCGTCCAGGTCCATCGAGCCGATCACGGTGCGGATGTTGGTCTGCACCAGGGCGATCATCGCCACTTCCAGGTTGGCGACCTCGTAGGCGGCCTTGGCGGCATCCAGCACCTGGAAGAACACCACGCCGTCCACGCGCACGGCGGCGTTGTCCTTGGTGATTACTTCCTGGCTGGGCACGTCCAGCACCTGCTCCATCATGTTCACCTTGCGGCCCACCCCGTACACGATCGGGATCAGGAAATGCAGGCCGGGCGACATGGTGTGGGTGTAGCGGCCGAAGCGCTCCACGGTCCATTCGTAGCCCTGCGGCACCATCCGCACGGCCTTGAACAGGATGACGACGGCCACGAAGGCCAGTACCAGCGAGAACAGCATGGTCGGAAACATCAGGTCACTCCCTTTCCCCGGAATCGTAGGTCCGAGTATAGCCACGCCGTCTTCACGCGGCCGTAGGGGTTTTCCCCCGACCGGTTTCGTCGGGATCAGGCGGTGCGCGGGGCGAACATGATGACCACCATGCCGACCAGGCACAGGCCGACGCCGAGCAGGTCCCAACGGCTGGGGCGGATGCCGTCGACCAGCCACAGCCACATCAGCGCGGTGCCGATGTAGACCCCGCCATAGGCGGCATAGACCCGCCCGCTGGCGGTCGGGTGCAGGGTCAGCAGCCAGGCGAACAACGCCAGGCTGGCGGCGGCCGGCAGCAGCAGCCACGCGCTGCCGTCCCTGCGCAGCCACAGCCACGGCAGGTAGCAGCCGACGATCTCGGCCACTGCGGTCAGCACGAACAGCAGCAGCGTCTTCACGGCTTGGGCTCGTCCGCCTTGGCCTGCTGCCAGAGCGCTTCCTGCGCGTCCAGGTCGAGCGCGGCCATCGACTGCCCCGCGGCCTCGGCCTGCGCTTCCATCGCCCGGAAGCGGCGTTCGAACTTGTGGTTGGCCAGGCGCAGGGCGGCGCCCACATCGACCTGGGCGTGACGGGCCAGATTGGCGCAGACGAACAGCAGGTCTCCGAGCTCTTCCTGCAGGCGCGCGTGGTTCTCCTCGACCGGGCCGCGCGCGAATTCCGCGGCGACCTCGTCCAGCTCCTCGCGCACCTTGTCCATCACCGGCGCCGGGCCCGGCCAGTCGAAACCGACCCGTGCCGCGCGCGCCTGCAGCTTCACCGCCCGCTGCCATTCCGGCAGCCCGCGCGAGATGCCGGCCAGCGCGGAGGTGTCGGTGTGGCCCTTGGCGGCACGCTCGGCGCGCTTGATCGCCTCCCAGTTGCTGTTGACGTCCTCGGCCCCCTTGATCTGGACCTGGGCGAACACATGCGGATGCCGGCGCTCCATCTTGTCGCTGATCGCGCGGGCGACGTCGGCGAACGCAAAGGCGCCCTGCTCCTGCGCCATCTGCGCGTGGAAGACCACCTGCAGCAGCAGGTCGCCGAGTTCGTCCTTGAGATCGTCCAGGTCGCCGCGGTCGATCGCATCGGCGACCTCGTAGGCTTCCTCGATGGTGTAGGGCGCGATGCTGGCGAAGTCCTGCTGCAGGTCCCAGGGGCAGCCCTGCAACGGATCGCGCAGGCGCGCCATGATGCCCAGCAGGCGGTCCAGTTCAGGGGTGGCAGGCATCGTTGCTCCAGTCAGGTCAGGCGGGCAGCCACGCGCGCCACGGCAGGCGGGTATCGCCCAGCGCGATGAAATCGCCGTTCAACAGGGTTTCGCGGCGGTTGTAGCGGAACGGCTTGCCGGTCTCGGCCGAGAGCACCGCGCCACCGGCCGCGTGCAATACGCACTGGCCGGCCGCGGTATCCCATTCGGAGGTCGGGCCCAGCCGCGGGTAGACGTCGAGCGTGCCTTCGGCCAGCCGGCAGAACTTCAGCGAGGAGCCCTGGGCGAGCACCTCGATATCGCCCATGCGGTCCAGCAGGGCCTGCGTCTGCGCGCTGCGATGCGAGCGGCTGGCGGCCACCCGCAGCGGTGCCGAAGCCGGCGTGCGGGTGCGCAGCACCGAATCACGCATGCCGTCGCGGCGGTAGGCGAGCTCGCCGCGCATGGCGTGCCAGACCTGGCCGGTGGCCGGGGCCAGCACCACGCCGAACGCGGGCGCGCCCTGGTAGATCAGCGCGATGTTGACGCTGAACTCGTCATTGCGTTTGACGAATTCGCGGGTGCCATCCAGCGGGTCGACCAGCCAGTAGGCGCCCCAGTGCTGGCGGATGTCCCACGGCACCTGCGCCGATTCTTCGGAGAGGATCGGCAGCTCCGGGGTCAGCTGCGCCAGCCCGCGCTCGATCACCTGGTTGGCACCGAGATCGGCGGCGGTGACCGGGCTGTGGTCGGATTTGATCTCCACATCGAACGGCGTGGCGTACACCGCCATGATGGCGGCCGCTGCGTCCTGGGCGATGGCGATGACGGTTTCGCGCAGATCCGTCGTGAGTTTGATCATTCCTTCCGTCCCAGCCACTCGCGGGCGATGAACAGCGCCGCCAGCGATCGGCCTTCGGAGAAATCTTCGCGCAGCATCAGCTGGTCCAGGTCGGCCAGCTTCCACGGCACGACCTCCAGCTCCTCCGGCTCGTCGCCGACCAGGCGCTCGGGGTACAGATCGCGCGCCACCACGAGCCACGACTGGTGGCTCATGTAGGTCGGGGCCAGGGTCATCGCGCGCAGCACGTCGACCCGCCGGGCACCGTAACCGGCCTCTTCCTTCAATTCGCGGTCGGCGGCCTGTTCGGGCGTTTCGCCGGCATCGATGCGGCCTTTCACCAGGCCCAGCTCGTAACGGTGCATGCCGGCGGCGTATTCACGCACCAGCAGCACGGTCTCGTCATCGAGCATCGGCACCACCACCACGGCGCCGTGGCCGCGGGTCACCAGCCGCTCGAAGCGGCGGCGTTCGCCGTTGGAAAACTCCAGATCCAGATGCTGGCGCTGGAACGGCCCGCTTTCCTCGTCCGTGATCTGGTGGATGATGGGCAGGCGACGGCTCATGCGAGCATCTCTAGAATGGGTACTGGTGAAAACGTGTTCATGAGCCCGAAATGCTAGCAGACCCAGCCCCCCTCACGCTGGCCGATCAGTGGCGGCAACGCGATCTGGCCGTGCTGTGGCACCCGTGCACGCAGATGCGCGAGCACCCCGACACCCTGCCCCTGCTGCCGATCGCCCGCGGCGAAGGCCCGTGGCTGATCGACCACGATGGCCATCGCTATCTGGATGCGGTGAGCAGTTGGTGGACCAATCTGTTCGGCCATGCGCAACCGCGCATCGGTGCGGCCATCGCCGAGCAGGCCACCCGGCTGGAACAGGTGATGCTGGCCGGCTTCAGCCACGAGCCGGCGGTACGGCTGGCCGAGCGCCTGCTGGCCATTGCCCCGCGCCAGATCGGGCGCGATCCGCTGGCCAAGGTCTTCTATGCCGACAACGGCTCGGCCGGGGTCGAGGTGGCGCTGAAGATGGCGTTCCACTACTTCCGCAACCGCGGCGAGAACCACCGCACCCGCTTCGTCGCGCTGGAGAACGGCTACCACGGCGAAACCCTGGGCGCGCTGTCGGTCGGTGACATCCCGCTGTACCGACGCGTGTATGCGCCGTTGCTGACCGAGGCGCTGTTCGCCCCCTCGCCCGATGCCTACCTGGCCGAGCCGGGCCAGAGCGCCGCGCAGCGCGCGCACCAGGCCGCCGATGCGCTGGCCACGCTGTTCGACCAGCACCCGGGCGAGATCTGCGCGGTGATCCTGGAGCCGCGCCTGCAGTGCGCCGGTGGCATGCGCATGTACGACCCGGTCTATCTGCAGCGTGCGCGCGCGCTGTGCGATGCCAACGGCGCGTTCCTGATCGCCGATGAGATCGCCACCGGTTTCGGCCGCACCGGCACGATGTTCGCCTGCGAGCAGGCCGGGGTGATGCCGGACCTGCTGTGCCTGTCCAAGGGCCTGACCGGCGGGTTCCTGCCGCTGTCGGCGGTGCTGGCCACGCAGGCACTGTATGACGCCTTCCTCGATGATTCGCGCGAGCGCGCCTTCCTGCATTCGCACAGCTACACCGGTAATCCGCTGGCCTGTGCCGCCGCGCTGGCGACCCTGGACATCTTCGCCGGGGAGGACGTGATCGCGCGCAATCGCAGCACCGCCGAGGTGATGCGTGCCCTGGCCGCGCCGTTCGCCGACCACGCGCACGTCGCCGATGTGCGCCAGGCCGGGATGGTGGTGGCCTTCGAACTGACCCGCAATGGCGACAAGCGCACGCCGTTCCCGGCCGACGCCCGGGTCGGGCTGCACGCCTACAAGGCCGCGCTCAAGCGCGGGGTGGTGCTGCGCCCGCTGGGCAATGTGCTGTATTGGATGCCGCCGTACTGCGTGGAGGATGAACACTTGGATCTGCTTGCCCTGACCACGCTGGCCGCCATCGACGAGGCCGTCGCATGCGCGTGACCCGAAGCCATATCGATCATCCGCTGGCGGTCGGCCAGACCCTGGCGCTGCCCGAGGACGCCGCCAACCATCTGGTCCGCGTGATGCGCCTGCGCGAAGGCGACGGCTGCGTGCTGTTCAACGGCGATGGGCAGGACTACAGCGCCACCCTGGTGACCGTGGGCAAGCGCGATGCGCAGGTGCGCATCGAGAGCGCCACCGCACTGGACAACGAATCGCCGCTGCACATCACCCTGCTGCAGGGCATCGCCCGCGGCGAGAAGATGGACCTGATCCTGCAGAAGGCCACGGAGCTGGGCGTGCAGGCCTTCGTACCGGTCAATGCCGAGCGCACCGAAGTGAAGCTCGATGCGGCCCGCGCCGAGAAGCGCCTGGCGCACTGGCACAGCGTGGTGGTCTCGGCCTGCGGCCAATCCGGCCGCGCCCGCGTGCCCCGCGTGGCCGCGCCGCAATCGCTCCAGGACGCTGCCAACGGGGTCGCAGCCGGGGCATTGAAGTTGACCCTGGATCCGCAGGGCGAGCACCGCCTGTCCACCCTGTCAGCGGCACCGGGCGGCGTAGTGATCGCGATCGGCCCCGAAGGCGGCTGGTCGCCACGCGATCGCCAGGCGCTGGCCGCAGCGGGCTTCCAGGGCCTGCAGCTGGGCCCGCGCGTGCTGCGCACCGAGACCGCGGGTCTGGCCGCCATCGCCGCCGTGCAGGCGCGATTGGGCGATCTGGGCTGAAGCAGAAACGGAGTTCTCCGACGCTTCAGCCCACCCTTGATTCATCTGGAGCGATAGCCCCCTTGAGTCAAGGGGGCGCGCCGACAGGCGCGGGGATCTGGGAGAGTGTGATGCGGGGGGCCCGCGGTTTGCGCAGCAAATCGCGGGGAGGTTTCGCGAATGCGCAGCCTCACCCCGCGACGGGGAAGGCTTCGTCCAGCGCCGCTTCCAGCGCATCGAGGTCGGGCAGCAGCGCGCTCTGCTCGCCCAGCAGCACGCGCATGTGCACGCCCTGCGGCAGGGTGTCCTCGGAGGCATCGGCCAACAGGCCGTCGCGCGGAACCGCGATCAGCTGCGGGAAGGTCTGGGTCAGCAGGGCGAAGTACGGCCGGCGGGGATTGCCCCCCAGCGCCTTGAGCACCACCACCTTGTTGTTGGCCACCACCGGCTCGTCGCCCTGCCCGGACAACCGGGCGAACGACAGCAGCGGGACGTCCCAGCCGTGCCAGGCGATCTGCCCGACCAGCCAGGCCGGTGCATCGGGGACGGTTTCGACCGGCACCTTGGACATCATTTCGGCCACGGTGGCGTTGGGCAGCAGCACGCGTTCGTGCCCGGCCTGGATCAGGACACCGCGGATTTCGTCGTTGCTGGCGTAACTCATGGAGATTCCTTCAAGGGTCCGCGGCGCGCTTACGCGTCCACGCCCCAGCGTTCGGCGATGGTGGCAGCGAGCTGCGGCGGTTCACCGGCATCCTGTCCGGCGACCACCACCGCACTGGCGGCGGTCGGGTCATAGCAGCCTTCACCCACCTGGCCGGCGACCCACGCACCGGCGCTCGCCAGGGCAAGAACCGCATCGACCTGGGCGGCGTCCGCACCACTGAGCAGGACCACGCCACTGTGCCGGGCCGGCAGTGCCTCGATCTGGATGCCGGCCGGGTCGGCGATGAAGTGCAGGCCGCCCTGGCGCACGGCGATGCCGATGTCGTCGGGCAGGATGTAGGCCTGCCCCGCCGCCACGGCCTGGGCATCCTCGGCCAGCAGCACCGGCAGCGCGGAAACGCGTGCCATCTGCTTGACCAGATTGCCGTAACGGCCACCGTCCAGGCGCATATGCACCAGGACCGCGGTCGTCAGCGTCGCAGGCAGTGCCGCGAGCAACCGGCGCAGCGCATCCGGCCCACCGATACCGGCCAACACCAGCACCGCGCCGGGACAGCCACCGTCGGGACCGGCCTCGGGCTCAAGCTCGACCAGTGACAAGCGCTCGGTGTCGAAGCGTTCCGGCTCCAGCGCCGGCCCGCTGGCCGACGTTGAGGTGGCGACGACGGCATCCTCCTCCACCAGCGACCAGCGGCTGTGATCGCCGATCGACACGGCAGCCGCAGCCGGCGGCGTCGAGGCGGGGATCGGTGGAATCGGTGAGGCGACCGGATCGGCGTCCACGGGCTGCAGCGCGGCCAATGCCTCTTCCAGCGACACCGGCTCGCTCAGTTCCGCCGGCACCTGGTACAGGCCATCGGCGGGCACGTCGGACGCCGCATCCTCCGCTTCGCGCAGATGGAACTCCAGCGGCGCATCGGCATGCAACTGCGCCGGGGTGACCGGCAGGCCCGGTTCGGGCTGCAGTTGCTGATCCTGTTCCGAGCCCGGCGGCAATACGTCCTGATGGCCGTGCAGCTTGGCCACCAGATGCCGCGCCCAGCGCTGCGCTTCCCAGCCGTCGCGGCGGGCGGCCAACTCGGCTTCGTCGAAGATCAGGGTCAGCGATGGCGAGCCCAGTACCGGATCCAGCCGTTCCAGTGCGTCTTCGATCGCCGGTTCCAGGGCGATCAGCACCGCGCCCGGATCGGCATCGCGCAGGGACTGCAGGTCGAGCGTGTTGGGATCGTCCTCCAGCACTACCCGCGCGCCGGCATGGGCGAGCGCCTCGCGCAGGCGGTCCCGCGCCGGGCCAGGACGGGCCAGCAGGGCCACCGACAACAACGTAGGAGCGTCACTCGCGTGCACGGGCGATCCCCAGCAGGTCATACACGTTACGCATCAGATCCAGTTCCTGGTAAGGCTTGCCCAGGTAGCGCTGGACGCCGAGTTCGAAGGCCCGTTGACGGTGCTTGTCGCCGCTGCGCGAGGTGATCATCACGATCGGTACGCCCTGGTAGCGCGGATCAGCGCGCATGACGCTGGCCAGCTCGTAGCCGTCCATGCGCGGCATTTCGATATCCAGCAGCATCAGGTCCGGCACGCGCTCCTCCAGCCGTTCCAGCGCTTCGATGCCGTCGCGGGCGACCGTCACCTCGAAGTTGTGGCGCTCCAGGATGCGGCCGGTGACCTTGCGCATGGTCAGCGAATCGTCGACCACCATCACCAGCGGCACATCGCGATCGCTGACCTTGGCGGCGGCGGTGATCGGCTTATGCGGGTTGGCCAGGTAACGGCGCACCAGCGGGGCGACGTCCAGGATCACCACCACGCGGCCATCGCCGGTGATGGTCGCACCGTAGATGCCCGGCACCGAGGCGATCTGCAGGCCCACCGGCTTGACCACGATTTCGCGGTTGCCCAGCACCTGGTCGATCGCCACGGCCACGCGCAGATCGCCGGCGCGGACCAGCAGCAGCGGCACCTGGGCCTGGCCTTCGGCGCGGGCCTGGGCCTGGCCGATCAGCGTGCCCAGATCGTGCAGCGCGAACTCCTCGCCACCGTAGTGGTAGCCGCCGTTGGCGGTTTCAAAGCGCTCGCGCGAGATCCGGCCGATACCACTGACAGAGGCGACCGGCACCGCGAAGGTGGTTTCGCCGATCTGCACGAACACCGCCTGGGTGACTGCCAGCGTCTGCGGCAGGCGCAGGGTGAAGGTGACGCCCTGGCCGCTGACCGAGTGGATGTCCACCGAGCCGCCCAGCTGGCGCACTTCGTTGTGCACCACGTCCATGCCCACGCCACGGCCGGCCAGCTGGCTGACCTGGTCGGCGGTGCTGAAGCCGGGCGAGAAGATCATCGCATCCAGCTCGGCATCGCCCAGCACGGCATCGGCGGCGATCAGGCCACGCTGTTCGGCGCGGCGACGGATCGCTGCGCGGTCCAGCCCGGCGCCATCGTCGGCCACTTCCAGCACGATTTCCGAGCCTTCGCGGCGCAGGCGGATGGCGATTTCGCCCTCCTCCGGCTTGCCGGCGGCACGACGCTGTTCCGGGGTTTCCAGACCGTGCGCCACCGAGTTGCGCAGCATGTGTTCCAGCGGCGCGACCATGCGGTCGAGCACGTTGCGGTCCAGTTCGCCGTGGGTCCCCTCGAGGATGACGTGGACCTGCTTGCCGGTGTCCTGGCCGGCCTGGCGCACGACCCGGCGCAGGCGTGGCACGAGGCCATCGAACGGCACCATGCGCGCACGCATCAGGCCGTCCTGCAGTTCCGAACTGACGCGCGACTGCTGTTGTAGCAGCACGTCGTACTGGCGCGACAGATCGTCCAGCACGCCCTGCAGGCCGCCCAAGTCAGCCGCGGACTCGTTCAGCGCGCGGCTGAGCTGCTGCAGCGTGGAGAAGCGGTCCAGTTCCAGCGGATCGAATTTGTGGTCGACCTGTTCCTGCTCGCGCTGGTAACGGGCCACGATCTGCGCTTCGGTTTCCAGGTCCAGCCGGCGCAGCTGATCGCGCAGACGGGCGTTGGTGCGGTCCAGTTCGCCCATGGCGCCGCGGAAGGCACCGAGCTGCTGTTCCAGGCGCGAGCGGTAGATCGCCACTTCACCGGCGTGATTGACCAGACGGTCGAGCAGATCGGCGCGCACGCGCACCTGTTCCTGCTGCGGCCGCGGCAGACCATCGTCTTCGCTGACGGTTTCCAGTGGCACCGGCGCCGACAGCGGCGCCGCCACGAGCGCGGCAATCGCCGCTTCGACCTGGGCATCACCGGACGGCAGCGCGGTGCCCACGGTCTCGTCCGGCTCGGGCACGGCCCGACCCTGGGTGCGCTGCTCGAACGCCGCGATCAGATCGTCGGGCATCGCCACGGTGCGGTGCTGGCCGGTACGGGTCAGCAGCTGGTGCAGGCGATCGAAGCCGCGTTCCAGCAGGTGCACGTCGCTGCGGTCGATATCGGTCCGGTTGGCCGCAACGGCCTCCAGCAGCGACTCGATGCCGTGGCCCAGGTCGCCGATCGGGTTGATCCCGGCCATGCGCGCACCGCCCTTGAGGGTGTGCAGATCCCGCTGCAGGCCGGCGATCACGTCGCGGTCCTGCGGCGCGGCGCGCAGCTCGCTGATCAGGCCATCGCAGTGGTCGAGCAGGTCCTTGCCTTCCTCCACGAAGATATCGACCAGTTCCTGGTCCAGCTGGGTGAAATCGAGCGCGTCGCCCGGCGCTGCGTCGTCGTTGTCGTGGTCGTTGTCGACGACATCTCCGGCGGAGGCGTCGTCGTGCGGCGGCACCTGGGTAAGGGACGCGGCGGGCGCGTCTTCCAGCTCGAAGAAACGGGACGGGGCGGCATCAGCGGCCGACGCATCGGGCGCGGTGGCCTCGATCGCCTCGGCGAACGCATCGGCTTCGCCGGTGTTGTCGTCGGTCGCGTCCAGACCCAGTACGCCGGTATCGGAGGCATCCGGCGCATCGACGACGGTCAGACCATCGTCCACGGCCTGCTGCGCGTCTACTACCTCGCCAAACGCCGGTGGAGGCGGCAGGACTTCGTCCAGTGCCTGTGCGTCCTCATCGTCGTCCTGCCCGGTGTCGCTCCAGCTGTCGTTGGCGGCGTCATCCACGGACACCGCGTAGGCGCTGTCCGGTTCACGGACGGTGTCGGTGTCGGTGTCGGTGTCGGTGTTGGTGTTGGTGTCAGTCCCGAACTCGGCCTCACGCGTTGCTTCGGCTTGGACTTCGGCTTCGGCTTGGACTTCGACTTCGACTTCGGCTTCGGCTTCGGCTTCGGCTTCGGCTTCGGTATCGGACGCGACCGGTGCAGCCGGTTCGGCGAGATGATCGAAGTAGCGCGAGAGATCCTCGGCGGAGGTCAGCTCGACCGACTCCAGACCCGCATGGACCGACGCCAGATCGGCGTCCTCGGGCTCGTGAGTCACCGCATCCAGCGTCTGCGGCGCGGCGCCCGCACGCACTGCGTCGGGCAGCGCGGCATCGGGCAGTTCGGCGTCGAAATAGGCCGACAGGTCATCGGTGCCGGTCAGCTCCATGGCGACCAGTGCATCCTCGTCGTCAGCCTGCGTGGACGAATGATCCGGCGTGATCACGCTCAGTCCGTCGGCCTCGAGTTCGGCCTGCTGCACGTCGGTCCCGGCGACATCGTCGGCGGTGGCCAGGACGGGCGCAGCATCGTCCGTCGGGGTGGCTTCGTCGGCTTCGTCGGCCTGTTCGGCCTGCTCGGCTTCGTCATCCTGTTCGGCCTGCTCCGATCCGTCAGCCTGTCCGGCCTCCGCCCCTTCGGCGTACAGCACGTCGTCGAGCAGGTCCAGATCGTCCTCGACCAAGGCCGGCCAGCGCGCTTCGGGCAGGGTATCCGCCAGGGCGACCAGGCGGGCAGCCAAGGCGCTCTGCACGGGCACGCGCGGTGCCTCGTCCTGCAGCGCCGCCATCGTGGTGGTGATCGCGGCGCAGGTGTCGGCCAGCGCAGCCATCCCGGCCGCACCCGGCAGCGCATCGGCGGCCAGCGAGCGCTTGATGTAGCTTTCCGCTGCGCCGGTGACGGCCGTGATCTCGGGCACGTCGGTCATCGCGAACGCGCCATTCATCGTGTGCACGGCGCGCAGCAGGCCATCGGTGACCGGCTGCGGGCCATCGGTCGCAGCATCCAGCCACGCCTGCAGCGTCGCCTGGTGCACCTCGACTTCGGCCTCCAGGATCTCGCGCAGGACGCTGTCGATATTGGCAGGCGTGCTCTCGACAACCGGCGCAGCCTCGGTCGCAGCAACCTCCTCCGCCGGCGTCGACACAGCGACCGCGGCAGCGCGCGGCAGCGGCACATGGAAGGTTTCTTCGCCCGCGGACACGCGATCGGCGATGCCCTGCATGGCCTGCAGATCGGCGGTGACACGGCTGCCATCGCGCAGCGCGGCATTGAGCTGCGGCAGCACGTCATAGGCCTGGCCGACCAGCGCGACCACGGCCGGCGAGGCCGGGCGGCTGCCGTCGAGCACGCGGTTGAGCATGCCCTCGATCTTCCAGCTGAACTCACCCAGCGTGCGTGCACCGACCAGACGGCCACTGCCCTTCAGGGTGTGGAACACCCGGCGGATCGGGCGCAGGCGGTCCAGGTTGTCCGGCGCGATGCGCCAGGCCGGGAGCAGATTGCCCAGGTTCACCAGTTCCTCGTCGAACTCTTCGATGAAGACCTCGCGGATGTCCTGGTCGATGTTCTCGCCATCGTCCTCGAAGCCGGCTTCGATGCTGGTGTCTCCGGCGAGCGGGGCAACCGGCGGGGCGACCGCCGCCGCAGCGTTCACCGGGGCATCGATCGGCGCCCCTTCCGGGCGGAACTGCGCGGCCGCCGCATCCAGTTCGGCCAGGAACCGGGTGGAGGCGTCGTCCAGTTCGATACGTCGGATCACCGCGTCCTGCACGGCCGGCGTCGGCAGCGTCGCCTCGACGGCGTCGGGGGCAGCGTCGAGATCCGTCGTAAACGTGCTGTGCGGTGCTTCGGCGCTGTCCTCCGCCGCGGCGACCGGAATTTCCTGCAGGAAGGTCGGCAGTGCTTCGACATCCACCTCGCCCTGCGCGAAGGCAACGGAATCCCCGCCATCAGCGGTGGCCGCATCGCTGTCGTCGATCTGCAGCGACAGCACATCGTCGGCGTTGTGCAGATCCTCATCGAAGGTGAATTCGATCGGCTCGTCGCTCAGCTCCAGGGTGTCGTGCTCGGCGGCGACCGGATCGAATCCGTCGCCTGTCGCCACGAAGGCCGGCAACGCCTCGGACGCGCGTACGTCGTCGACGTCGGCACGTTCCGGTGACGCCACGGCGGCATCGTCGCGCGCAGCGTCTTCCCCTGCGGCATCGGCCTGCGGGTCGGACGCCAGCGGCGACACGTCCCAGGTGGCACCGGCCGGTGCTTCGGCAATGACCGGATCGAAATGGGCGAAGGTCGGCAACGTGTCCACGTCGTCGCTGCCCGCCAGGGTCCACTGCGGCGCATCGGCGGCGACGGGGGCGGTGGAGGCATCGAACACCAGCGCCACCGGCGCTGCGACCGTCGGCGGCGGATCGAACGTGAAGTCCGGCAGCGGCGGCGGCAGGTTGGCCGGGCGCGGAACGTCGGCCGTCACGCCAAGCGCGATCGGCTCGGGCGCCGGTGCGTCCCACGGCGTCAGCTCGATCGTTTCCGGCGCCACCGGCAGCGACTCCGGACCGGTCTCGGCACTCGGCTGGTTCGCGTCCGGCAGCGGCCAGTAACGCAGGGTTTCCAGGCTGCTGCGGGTGATGTCGAGGATTTCCTCGCGGCCCGGCCGGCGCTCGCGCAGGGCCTCCAGGTAGTACTCCAGGCTGGCCATGGCGTCGGCCAGGGTGTCCAGCTGGCGACCGCTCGGCACGCGCTGCTTGTCCAGCAGTTCCACCGCGATGTACTGGCGCACGCCCTGCAGGTAATCCGCCGGGTCCGACAGATTGAGCATGCGCAGCGCACCGGCGACCTCGCCGAGCAGGCGCGGGACTTCCTGCAGTTCCTGGTGGTTCCAGTTGGTTTCGATGAAGGCGACGAAATGCTCGCGCGCGGCGGCGAAGTTGGCGATGGCTTCATGCGCCAGCACCTCCACCGTGCGCCGGTTTTCCACCGCGCTGGGATCGTCTTCGCCACTGCCGCCGGCGCCCAGGTGGGCGACCTGGTCGTCCAGCGAGGCATCCACGTAGAGCAGCGCACCGGCGATGTCCAGCAGCAGGCTCTCGTCGATCTGCTGCTGCCCGTCCACCACCTCGCGCAGCGCGTCGCGCTGCTGCACGACCACGCCGCGGGCCACGCCCAGGCCCATCATGCCCAGCGTGTCGGCGACCGCGCCCAGCTCATTGACCTGCGTCTGCAGCTGCACCGGCTCGCCACCGGTACGCAGGTGCAGGTCCAGCGCGTCCTTGATCCGCAGCAGCTCTTCCTTGACCGCGTTGCCGACGGTGTCCAGCAGTTCGCGGTTGCGCCCGCTCAGGCTGCCGCGCGCATGGTCCAGCTCGGCCTCGGTGGCGCTGGCGCTGTCCGGGGCGAAGGCGAACAGCACGCTTTCATTGATGCCCGGCAGGGCGCGCGCCGAACGGATGTCATTGAGCAGCGGCAGCAGCACGATCGGAATGTCCCGATGGCCGTTCTGCAGGCGCTCCAGGTAATCGGGCAGCAGCACGCTGCCGCGCATCAGCGTGGCGCAGGCTTCGTCACGGTCCGGCACTTCGCCGGCACCGATCGCGTTGGCCAGCTGCTCCAGCTCCTCGGCCACCATCGCCGGGGCGTACAGCTCGACCATGCGCAGGGTCCCCTGCACCTGGTGCAGGTAGCCGGCGCAGAAGCGCATGCGGCTGCCATCGGCAGGGTCCTCCACGTAGTACTCGACCTCGTTGCGCACCTGGCGCAGGGTCTCGTCCAGCTCCGGCTTGACCCAGCCCAGCGCGGCGTGGCTCATGGCATCGCGCAGCGTGCTCATGCCAGGTCTCCCGGCAGCTCGGCGCACATGGCGTGCGGTGATTTCTCGCGATGCATCATCTGCTTGTTCCTTCCCTCTCCGCCCTGCCCGCGGCTCACGCCGGCAGCTTGAAGTCGGCAACCGAGCGGCGCAGGTCGGCCGCCAGCTGTGCCAGGTGGCCGATCGACTCGGCGGTCTGTCCCGCGCCCTGCGAGGTCTGGCCGGTAATCTGACGGATCACGCCCATGGTGCGGGTGATGTCCGATGCCGCGGCCGACTGCTGCTGGGCAGCGATCGAGATGTTCTTGATGAGGTTGTTCAGTGCGTTGGAGACGCGCTCGATTTCGGTCAGGGCGGTACCGGCGTCTTCGGCCAGGCGCGCACCGGAGACCACTTCGGCGGTGGTCTGCTCCATCGAGCTGACCGCTTCATTGGTATCGGCCTGAATGGCCTGCACCAGGTTCTCGATCCGTCGGGTCGCACCGGACGTGCGTTCTGCCAGGCGCTGCACTTCGTCGGCCACCACGGCGAAACCGCGGCCGGCCTCACCGGCCGACGCCGCCTGCACCGCGGCGTTCAACGCCAGGATGTTGGTCTGCTCGGAAATGTCGTTGATCAGTTCCACGATCGAGCCGATTTCCTGCGAGGACTCACCCAGCCGCTTGATGCGCTTGGAGGTTTCCTGGATCTGGTCGCGGATCTGGTCCATGCCCTGGATCGTCTCGCGGACCACGCCGGCGCCTTCGGCGGCGATGATCACCGAGCGCTGCGCCACCTCGGCCGACTCGGCCGAGTTGCGCGAGACCTGCTCGATGCTCGAGGCGATTTCGCCGATCCGGTCCGACGCGGAGGTGATCTGGTTGGCCTGGTGGCCGGCCGCTTCGGCCAGCTGCATGGCGGTGGCCTGGGTTTCCTGGGTCGACACGGCGACCTTGGCCGAGGTGTCGTTGATCGTGGTCACCAGGTGGCGCAGTTCGTCCACGGCGTAGTTGATGGCGTCGGCGATCGCGCCGGTCATGTCCTCGGTCACCGAGGCCTTCACCGTCAGGTCGCCCTCACCCAGCGAGCTGATTTCATCCAGCAGCCGCATGATGGCCTGCTGGTTGCGGCTGTTGAACTCGACCTGGGTCTGGTAACGCAGCTCCTGCTCGCGCGAACGGCTGCGCACCGTGCTGCCGACGAAGCCGATGATGGCGATCAGCGAGAGCGCGCCGGACACCACGCCCAGCCAGAAGTTCGGGAACAGGCGGGTGTCGCGCAGCGAGCCGAACGAGGAGAACGCCTCGAACAGCTTCTTGCTGTCGCGGAGCATGTCCGCCGAGCCACCGGTCAGGGCCGCGGCCGAAGACTGCGCCGAGAACAGCTGGCGCGAGCTGGCCAGGATCGCATCGGCGTCCTGCTTCATCGTGTCCCACTGCTTCTGCGACTGTTCCAGCGCGGCCAGCGCCGGGCCGTTGCGGACCGCGGCGATGCCCAGTTCCTCGTTGCCGTTGCGCAGCGCATCGAGCACCTGGGTGAACACCACCGAGTCGCGTGCCAGCGCATCACCCGCGGCCGCGGCATTGGCGCCACCGGCGCGCATTTCGGTCACGCGGCGGGCCATCGAGCCGACCACCACGACCTGCTGCAGGGCGTTGTAGAGCTGCGAAGACGGCGCGCCACTGGCCGACATCGCACGGACCACTTCGTTCAGCTGTGCCTGCAGTGCGGGCACGCCATTGACGAAGTTGTTGGCATTGCCGGCGAGCGCCAACACCGCCGGTTCGCTGGCAACCAGCTGGCCGGCGCTCTTGCCGAGCGGCTCCCAGGTCTTGATCAGCGCATTGAGCGGGCCGGACACGTTCGTCTCGGCGCCGTAGCGGCCCTGCAGGGCGCTGACGGTGCTTTCGATGTCGCTCTTGGTCAGCTTGAACGCGGTGAACGCCTGGGCGTTGCCCGAGACCGCTTCACGGCCCTGGTTGGCCAGCTGCTGCGAGAGCACCTGCAGGTTCGCGGCATCGGTGCTGGCACTGGCCAGGCGACTGCCCTGCCAGGTCGCCACGCCGGTGTTCACGCCGAACACGATCATCGACACGGCCAGCAGGCCGAGCCAGAAATTGGTGCCCACCGAACCGAACTTGCCGGCCTTGGCGGATTCCGAAGCAGTACTCATCGTTCAACCTCGATCTTCAATACGGAGAGACAGGCGCCTGCGGTCAGGCCGCGGCCTGCCTGAATTCGGGGGTACGCGACAGCAGCGACAGCGAGAACACGCCCCAGTCATGGCCATCGCCGTGGAAGGCGCGGTCGATGAAATGCGCATAGCGGCCGGTGGCCAGATCGCCGGCGACGATGTCCTGGTCCAGCTCGAAGCTGCGCTGGCCGAACAGTTCATCGATGGTCAGCGCCACGTCGCCGCCGGCCTGGCGCATGATCAGCACGCGCTGGCCCTCCTGCTGCACGGTGCGCTCGCCTTCCAGGAAGAACTTCAGGTCCACCACCGGGAACAGGTTGCCGCGCAGGTTGCCGACGCCCAGCAGCCACGGCTGTGCGCCGGGCACCGGGGTGATCGGCGGCATCGGCACGATTTCCACCACCTCGCGGAAGTCCGAGACCAGCCGGCGCTTGCCGACCCGGTAGCCGACGCCACGCCACAGGTCCTGCGAGAACTGCCGCTCGGGCAGCTGCACGGCATGGGCCAGGCTGCGCCGTTCGTAAGCCTGGAGGATGTCGAAAGGAGAGCGCATCAGACCACCAACTGGTTGATCCGCGCGATCAGTTCCTCCTCGCGCGGCGGCTTGACGATGTAGTCGGCCGCCCCCTGGCGCAGCCCCCACGCCTTGTCGGTTTCCATCGCCTTGGTGCTGACGATGACCACCGGGATGTGCTTGATGGCCGCGTCGCGTGCCATCGCGCGGGTGGCCTGGAAGCCACTCATACCCGGCAGGACCACGTCCATCAGCACCAGCTGCGGCGACTGCTCGCGCACGAGCTTGAGCCCGTCCTCGGCGTTGTCCGCTTCCAGGACTTCATGACCGGCCTTGGTCAACCACTGCGTGAACACCGCACGGTCGGTCGGTGAATCCTCGATCAGTACGATTCGAGCCATTGTGCCTTTCCCCCCTGGTCAGGCGTTGACGTATGTGCGGATGGCACCCAGCAGTTCTTCACGCGTGAATGGCTTGGTCAGGTACTGCTCCGAGCCGACGATGCGGCCGCGCGCCTTGTCGAACAGGCCGTCCTTGGACGACAGCATGATCACCGGCGTCGACTTGAACAGTTGGTTGCCCTTGATCAGCGCACAGGTCTGATACCCGTCCAGCCGCGGCATCATGATGTCCACGAAGATGATCTGCGGCTGTTGGTCGGCGATCTTGGCCAAGGCCTCGAAACCATCGGTCGCGGTCACCACCTCGCAGCCTTCCCGCTTCAGCAGGGTTTCCGCAGTCCTGCGGATGGTCTTCGAATCATCGATGACCATCACGCGCAGCCCTGCGAGTTCCCCACCCGCAGCCATGTATTCAGTCATTACCTTTCCCCAAGCGCGCGACGCTTGCCAGATCCCCGGCGTCGCTGCGAAAGCGTATCTATATCCCAATACCGGCGCGCGCTTCAAGCAGACCCACCGCGGCCCCGCCGCCAGCGGCCCCGGCGGCGCCCGCCCCGCGCCGTTTGCGCAAACCCGGGCCGGCCGGACACTGCGTTCCGGCCCCCGGGGCGGGCATTGCCGGGCCATAGTCGCTACCATCATCGGCCTGCCCGCCAGGTTGCGACCATGCCGTTGAATGTCATCGTGGTGATGGACCCCATCGCCCATATCAAGATTGCCAAGGACACCACCTTCGCGATGCTGCTGGAAGCCCAGCGCCGCGGCCATGCCCTGCACTACGTCAGCCCCGGCGGGCTGGCCCTGCGCGACGGCCAGGCCATCGCCCGCACCGCCCCGCTGCAGGTGCGCGAGGACAAGAACGACTGGTTCACCCTGGGCGAATTCAGCCAGACGGTCTTCGGCCCCGGCCAGGTCGTGCTGATGCGCAAGGACCCGCCGGTCGATGCCGAATTCATCTACGACACCCACGTGCTCAGCGTCGCCCAGCAGGCCGGTGCGATGGTGGTCAACGACCCGCAGGGCCTGCGCGACTACAACGAGAAGCTGGCCGCCCTGCTGTTCCCGCAGTGCTGTCCGCCGACCCTGGTCAGCCGCCGCAACGCCGACCTGAAGGCCTTCGTGCTCGAACACGGCCAGGCCGTGCTCAAGCCGCTGGACGGCATGGGCGGGCGGTCGATCTTCCGCAGCGGCACCGGCGACCCCAACCTCAACGTGATCCTGGAAACCCTGACCGACGGCGAGCGCACGCTGGCCCTGGCGCAGAAGTTCATCCCGGACATCACCGCCGGCGACAAGCGCATCCTGCTGGTCGATGGCGAGCCGGTCGACTATTGCCTGGCACGGATTCCGCAGGGCGATGAGTTCCGCGGCAACCTGGCCGCCGGCGGCCGCGGCGAAGGCCGCCCGCTGAGCGAGCGCGACCGCTGGATCGCCGCCCAGGTCGGGCCGGAAATGAAGCGCCGCGGCATGCGCTTCGTCGGCCTGGACGTGATCGGCGACTACCTCACCGAAGTCAACGTCACCAGCCCCACCTGCGTGCGCGAGCTCGATGCCCAGTTCGGGCTGAACATCGCCGGCACCCTGTTCGACGCGATCGAGGCCGGCCTGCCGCGATGAGCGCCAGCGTCGTCCCGGTGCCGACGTGGCAGGCGCGCGAATCCCAGCGGCTGGGCGCGACCCTGACGCTGTCGGTGCTCGTGCATGCGCTGCTGATCCTCGGCGTCGGTTTCGCGGTCAGCGACAGCGCGCCGCTGGTGCCGACCCTGGATGTGATCTTCAGCCAGACCCAGACCCCGCTGACGCCCAAGCAGGCCGATTTCCTGGCCCAGGCCAACCAGCAGGGCGGTGGCGACCACGACAAGGCGCAGCGCCCGCGCGACAACCAGGCCGGGATCGTGCCGCAGGCGCAGGCCGGGCTGTCGCCGGTGCCGCAGCAGCGCCAGGAGGCAGCCAGCGTGCCGCCGCCGCAGACCCGCGTGGTCAACAGCCGCAATGGCACCGACACCATCGCCGAGGCGCAGCCACAGCCGCTGCCTGAGCAGCCCCGCCCGGACGCACCGATGACCGCGCGCGAGCAGCGTGACGTGGAGATGGCGCGGCTGGCGGCCGAAGTACATCTGCGCTCGGCGCAGTACGCCAAGCGCCCGAACCGCAAGTTCGTCTCGGCCAGCACCCGCGAATATGCCTACGCCAACTATCTGCGCGCATGGGTTGACCGCGCCGAGCGGGTCGGCAATCTGAACTACCCCGATGAAGCCCGCGCCCGCCGGCTCGGCGGCCAGGTCGTGATCACCGTCGGTGTGCGCCGCGATGGCACGGTGGAGAGCGCGCGCATCCTGCAGTCCAGCGGCACGCCGTTGCTGGATGAAACCGCGCTGCGGGTGATCACCCTGGCCCAGCCGTTCCCGCCGCTGCCCAAGACCGAGGATGCGATCGACATCCTGCAGGTGACCCGCACCTGGGTGTTCCTGCCGGGTGGTGAGCTGCGCGACGACCGCTGATCGGGCGCAGGGCGCTGATGAAGCGCAGAGCTCAGCCACGCATGGCGTGGTTCTACCCCCGATACGAAAGGCGCCGCCCGATACGCAGGGCGCAGGTCCCGATACGCAATGCGCAGGTAGAGCCACGCCATGCGTGGCTGGAGCCTTACCCGCTGACCTGCATCACGAGGCGGCCAGCTTCGCGGCCCGCGCGGCCTGCTGTTCCACCAGGGTCAGCGCCACGTTGTCGCGCAGATAGGCCGGCTCCACCCGCTCCGGCGCCATGCCCTCGCCGCGCTGGAACGCCGGTACCGCCAGCGCCAGCACATCGGACGCACGCGGCAGTGCCAGCGCATCCACGCCGGTCAGCTGATCGGCCAGCCGCGTGGCCAGTACGCCCTCGGCCGCGCCGAAGCCGGTGCCGACGCCGAACCAGCGCGTGCCATCGGGCAGCGCCACGGCATCCGGCGCACAGACGATTTCCTCGCCCTGCAGCTGCCACTGCCCGTCCACCCGGATGTGGCGCGCCGCATACACCTCGCCCATCCGCGCATCGATGCTGGCCAACACGTGATCGGCCTCGGCCGGTGCGCGCAGTGCCAGCGCCTGCAGCGTGGAGACCGGGATCAACGGGCGATCCAGCGCAAGGGCGATGCCCTGCGCGATGGCGATCGCCAGCCGCACGCCGGTGAACGCGCCCGGGCCACGCCCCAGCGCGATCGCGTCCAGCTGCGAACGCGCCACGCCCGCCTCGGCCAGCAGCGCCTCGGCCCAGGGCAGGCTCAGTTCGGCGTGGCGACGCGGAGCGATCTCGAAGCGCTCACTGACCTGCCCATCCACGTACAGGGCAACGGAGCAGGCTTCGGTGGCGGTTTCAAAGGCGAGCAGTTTCATGGCGGTCAGAACAGGGAAGTAGGAAAGTCATCGGTGGCCTGCACGGCCTGCACCGGCTGCGCAGAAGCAGGCGCAGGTGCGGGCGTGGGTCCAGCGACGGGCCATTGTGGCGCAAAGAAGGCCTGCACATCGCCCAGCGAGCGGGTGCGGCGGAAGGGGGGCAGCGAATCCAGGAAGATCCGCCCGTAGCCACGGCTGAGCAGGCGCGGGTCGCACAGCACCAGCACGCCGCGATCGGTCTCGCTGCGGATCAGGCGGCCCACGCCCTGTTTCAGCGCGATCACCGCCTGCGGCAGCTGCTCGTCGCGGAACGGATTCCCGCCGTCCCGGCGGATCGCATCCAGCCGCGCTTCGAACACCGGATCGTCCGGCGCGGCGAACGGCAGCTTGTCGATCACCACCACGCTCAGCGCATCACCGACCACGTCCACGCCTTCGCGGAAACTGGCCGAGCCCAGCAGCACTCCATTGCCGGACTCGCGGAAGCGTTGCAGCAGGGTCGCGCGCGGGGCCTCGCCCTGCACGAACAGCGGCCACGGGGCATCGCGCAGCGCCTCGGCCGCTTCGCGCAGCGCACGATGCGAAGCGAACAGCAGGAACGCACGGCCGTGCGAGGCCTCCAGCACCGGCGTGAGCGCGCGGATCAACGCGGTGCCGAAGCCGCGTGCGGCCGGATCGGGCAGATCGGTCGGCAGATAGCACAGCGCCTGCTGGGCCCAGTCGAACGGGCTGGGCTGCAGCAGGCTGACCGGATCGTCCAGGCCCAGCCGCTGGGAAATGTGCTCGAACCCCCCATCCACGGTCAGCGTGGCCGAGGTGAACACCCAGGCCGCCATCGAGCGCTGCCGGTGCTCGCGCAGCGGGCCGGAGACATCCATCGGCGTGCGCTGGCAGCGGAAACCACGCGGGGTCAGTTCATACCAGAGCACCTCGGCCGGCGCCGGTGCCTCGTCCGGATCGGTATCGAAGTCCAGCATCGGTGCGTCCTCGCCGAGCCAGCGCGACAAGCGCGACACCGCTTCCATCGCGCGCGCATGGCAGGCATCCAGACCGGGCGATGCTTCACGCACGCCCGCCAGCGCATCGCGCAGCTGCACCAGCGTGCTCATCGCCGCATCGAAGCCATCGCGTACCTGCGGTACGGTGAGCGCACGCCACTGGGTACCCCGCGGCGGCAGGCCATCCATCGCCACGCGCAGGTCCCGCAGGGTCTGTTCAAGCGCCGCAGCCGGCACCTGCAACGCGGCCTGTGCACCGGCCACGCTGCGGCTCTCGGCCAGGCAGTCGCGTGCCAGCTCCTGCCACGGGCGCATGCCGAAGCCTTCGCCGAAGAAGTTCGCGGCCAGCTCCGGCAACTGATGCGCCTCGTCGATCACGAACGCCTGGGCGCCGGGCAGGATTTCGCCGAAGCCTTCCTGCTTGAGCGCCAGGTCGGCCAGCAGCAGATGATGGTTGACCACCACCACGTCGGCGGCCTGCGCCCGCTGCCGGGCCTGCACGACAAAGCAGTCGTCCCAGAACGGGCACTCGGTGCCGAGGCAGTTGTCGACCGTGGAGGTGACCATCGGGTACAGCGGCGAGTCTTCCGGCAGGGCCTCCAGCTCGGCCATGTCGCCGAACTTCGTGCGCCCGGACCAGGCGAGGATGCGCTGGAACTGCGCAACCTGCTCCGGCGAACTGAAGCGCGGTTCGCCGCGCGCCTGCTGCAGCCGATAGCGGCACAGGTAGTTGGCGCGCCCCTTCAACAGGGCGCTGCTGTGGCCTACGCCGAGCGCGGCACGCACGCGCGGCAGATCGCGGTGATACAGCTGGTCCTGCAGCGCGCGGGTACCGGTGGAGATGATGGTCTTCAGCCCGGACAGCAGTGCGGGCACCAGATAGGCGTAGGTCTTGCCGGTGCCGGTGCCGGCTTCGGCCAGCAGGACGTCGCGCTGGTCGAACGCTTCGGCGATCGCCGCGGTCAGGCGCAGCTGGGCCGGGCGCGGAACGAAGGCGTCGAGCTGGCTGGCGAGCGCCCCGCCCTCACTGAGGGCGTCGCGGCTGGCGTGGGCAAGTTGGGACATGACGACAGTGTAGTGCCGGCCGTTGGCCGGGCGGCGCTACCTCAATACCGCATGATCCCCGGCACCGTGCAGCCTTCCAGCTGGGCATGCGCCGACGCCGCGTTTTCCTTTTCACCACGGGCCAGACGCGACTGTTCGATGGTCGCCCAATGGCGACGGCACAGCGGGCCGGTCTTCGAGCCCAGTTCGATGGACTTGCGCGCGAACGTTTCCGCTGCCGCCCAGTCGCCCTGCAGCAGCGCGATCTCGGCGCGATCCTGCAGCACCGACGGATCCGAGGCCATGATCGCCAGCGCCTGGTCCAGCGCGACCGCGGCGCCGGCCAGATCGTTGGCCTGGCGGCGGGCATGCGCGGCCTGGCGCAGATCCTCCACTTCGCTGTCGCGCAGCGGCTGCACGGCCAGTTCCTTGTCGTCATTGCCAGCGGCGGCATCCACGGCGGCCAGGCGCTGGGCCGGCGTGGTGGTGTCGACCGGGGCCTTCACGACCGGTGGCGGCGTAACGCAGGCAGCAAGGGCCAGGCACAGCGTGGCGAGCGAAGCGGAACGGATCAGGAATCGGGTGGTCATGCAGGCAGGCCTCGATCAGGGTTGACGCGCGGGGGTGGCGGCCGGTGCATTCTGCGCCGGTTCGGGGGCGGGCTCGGGCTTTTTCTCCAGGCCGAACCAGCTGCGCCAGCCACCGCCCTCACTCTGTTCGCCACCCTCGCTTTCCGGCAACGCGCTCGGCGCGGTACACGGCACATAGGCCGGGGTGTAGCCGACCACGAACGGGAAGCGACGCGCGCCCGGGCAGCTTTCATCGGTGGTAGCCGTGCCGCTGGCTTCCACGTACTGCCAGTCCAGGCCCTTGTTGCTCACCTTCAGCGGCGAGCTCGGCAGGCGCTGGAAGATGCCCGACCAGACCCGCATCGAGCCGGTGGCGCCATACAGCCCCGCCTGTTCGTTCTGGTCGTTACCCATCCAGATCACCGCCAGATGGTCACCGGTGTAGCCGGCGTACCAGCTGTCGCGGCCGTCGTTGGTGGTGCCGGTCTTGCCGGCCGGTTGCAGGCGGCCCAGGCCGTCGGCATTGAGGCGCTGCGCGGTGCCGCTGGCCACGACCTGCTGCAGGCCGATGCTGATCAGGTTGGCGGCGATCGAGTCGCCCTCCTGGGCCGGCGCGGGCGTCTTGTCATAGCGCTTCATCAGCTTGCCCTGCGGGTCGAGCACGCCGCGCACCGCATGCAGCGGCTGGATTTCGCCGCCGGAGGCCAGGAACTGGTACAGCTGGGCCATCGCGTAAGGGCTCTGGTCCGTGGAGCCCAGGATCACCGCCGGATTGGGATCGGCCTTGAGACCGGCAAGGACATGGATCAACTGCGTGACCCGCTCCGGGCCGACCTGCATCCCGACCCGTACCGTGGCCTGGTTGTAGGAGTGGGCCAGCGCATCGATCAGGCGGACGGTGCCGTGGCTGCGGTTGTCCGCATTACCGGGCGACCACTGCTTGCCGCGGCTCAGCTGCACCGTCACCGGTGAATCGTCGACCCAGCTGGACAGCGAATAGCGGTCCGGCTGCGCCAGCGCCAGCAGGTAGACGAACGGCTTGAGCAGCGAACCGACCGGACGCTGGGCCTCGATGGCGCGGTTGAAACCGGGTTCGGAGACATCGCGGCTGCCGACCACGGCCAGCACGTCGCCGTTGTGCACGTCGGTCAGCACCAGGCCGGCCTGCAGTGCGGGACGACGTTTGCTCTCCAGCGATTTGATGGTCTTGGTGACCGCGCCTTCGGCATACGCCTGCGCCGACGGCGCCATGCCGGTCATGACGCTCAGGCCCGCGCCCTGCAGCACGGACTCGGGATAATCGTGGCCGAGCTGGCGACGGACCAGATCCACGTACGCCGGGAAGCGGTTGGCCGCGATCAGGCCCGGGGTCTTGGGCACGCCCAGCGGCGCATCGACCGCACGCTTGTACTCGGCATCGGCGATCAGGTTGGCTTCGCGCAGCTTGCCCAGCACGAAGTTGCGCCGGTCCAGCGCGCGTTCGGGGTTGCGGCGCGGGTCGTAATAGGACGGGCCCTTGACCAGGCCGATCAGCAGCGCGACATGTTCGGTGTTGAGCGAGGCCAGGTCGCGACCGAACCAGAACTCCGCGCCCGAGGACATGCCGTGGATCGCCTGGCTGCCGCGCTGGCCCAGATAGACCTGGTTGAGGTAGGCCTCCAGGATGGTGCGCTTGTCGTAGCGCGCCTCCATGATCAGCGCGTACAGCACCTCGTTGAACTTGCGGGTGACGGTCTGCTCTTTGCCAATCCCGAGCAGGCCGCTGCGGGCCAGCTGCTGGGTCAGGGTCGAGGCGCCCTGGCGGCTCTGGCCACCGGAGCGCACGGTCACCCAGATCGCGCGGGCGATGCCGCTCAGATCGATGCCGTGATGGCGGTTGAAATCCTTGTCCTCCACCGCCTGCAGGCCGGTGACCAGCAGTTCGGGGGTCTCTTCGATCCGGACCAGCCGACGCTCTTCCTGCTTCTGACCGTACAGCGTGGCGATACGGGCCGGATCCAGGCGCGCGGCCTTCAGCGCCTTGCGGCTGTCGGGGTCACGCAGCGAAGCGATCGACCCGCCGGACAGGCTCAGCTCGACCCGGCGCGGGGCGACCCGGCCGTCGACATCGTTGTAACCGCGGCTGGAGATGACGAAGCGGCCGCCTTCCTGCGAATACGTGGCCGGTGATTTACCGATCCCGTCATCGCGGTACGCCGAGGCCGCCAGCTCGGTCTTGAGCGTGGCCGCATCCATCGCCACGCCGGGCGCCAGCGGCAGCGGGCGCGCATAGACACGCGTGGGAATCTGCCAGCGCAGCTCACCGAAGCGCTGGGTGACCTGTTGGTTCAGGTACACCGTATAGGGGATCAGGAAGCCCAGCCCCAGCGCGACAGCCGCCATGCTCCAGGTGATCAGCCGGCGCCGCCACAGCGGGCCGCGGCTTTCGGTGTCGTCTTCGAACTCGTCGATGTCGTCGGAATCGTAGCGTCGGGGCACGGGGATGCGAGAATATGGATTCCGGCGAGTCTAACGCAGCCACCGCGAGCGGCGCGTTCTCCCGGGTTCCCCCGCTTAAGCTGGAGTTGCAACGGGATGTCGATGTCCTTGGCCGATGCTCGCTATTTCCTGAACCGCATGCTCGGCCTGTTCCGTCGCAGTCTGGCCAGCCTGCGCACCCGGGGCTGGCGCGCTACCTGGCAGCGGATCCGGGTCCACACCCAGGCCGTGCCGGCCCCGCGCGGCGCGCCGCTGTACCTGCCCGCGGCGACGCCGTTCGAGCCCTTCACGGTCCCGACCAGCGAACGCCCGGTGGTCAGTATCGTGATTCCGGTCTACAACCACGCCGCGCACACCCTCGCCTGCCTGCGGGCGCTGGCCGCGCATCCGCCGCAGGTCCACTGCGAGATCCTGGTGGTGGATGACGGCAGCAGCGACGAGACCACGACCTGGATGCCGCGGATCGGCGGCCTGCGCTATGAGGTGCGGGCGGCCAACGGCGGCTTCATCGAGGCCTGCAACGATGGCGTCGCGCGTTCGCGCGGCCAGTATGTGGTGCTGCTCAACAACGACACCGTGCCGCAACCGGGCTGGCTCGACGCCCTGCTCGCCACCTTCGCCCGGGTGCCGCGCGCAGGCCTGGTCGGCGCACAGCTGCTCTATCCCGACGGCCGCCTGCAGGAATCGGGCGGGGTGATCTTCCAGGACGGCAGCGGCTGGAGCTATGGCCGCTTCGAGTCGCCCGAGGATCCCCGCTACAGCGCGCTGCGCGATGCCGACTACTGCTCCGGCGCGGCACTGATGATCCCGCGCGCCCTGTGGGACGAACTCGGCGGCTTCGATCTGCGTTACAAGCCGGCCTACTACGAAGATACCGACCTGGCGTTCGCGGTCCGCGCCAGTGGCCACCGCGTGCTGGTGCAGCCGGCCAGCCGCGTGGTGCATGACGAAGGCACCAGCAACGGCACCGATACCGGTAGCGGAATCAAGGCGTACCAGGTCCGCAACCGCAGCGTGTTCGCGGCGAAATGGGCCGAGGCACTGCAGGCGCAGCCCGCGGTGGGCAGCGTGCCCTCGCCGGCGCTGCTGCACCGCGCCCAGCGACAGGTCCTGATCCTGGATGAGGAAGTGCCGCAGCCGGACCGCGATTCGGCCTCGCTGCGCCAGTACAACCTGATCCGGATGCTGCTCGACGACGGCATCCACGTGGTGTTCGTGCCGACCCGGCGCGAGCACGGCGGCGCGGCGACCGAGGCGCTGCAGGCGCTCGGCGTGGAGGTCTGGTACGCGCCGTACCTGGTCGGCGTGGCGCCGTGGCTGCGCGCCAACGGTGCCCGCTTCGACGTGGCGATGATGGTGCGCTACCACGTCGCCCACGAGTGCCTGCCGCTGCTGCGCAGCTTCGCGCCGCAGGCCCGCACCGTGTTCGACACGGTCGACCTGCATTACCTGCGCGAGCGCCGCGGGGCCGAGATCGCCGGCGACGCCGGCCTGCTGCGCAACGCCGAGCGCACCCGTGCGCGCGAGCTGGCGGTGATGGAGCAGGTGGATGTGACCGTGCTGGTCAGCGCGGCCGAGCGCGAACAACTGCGTATCGATGCACCGACCGCCACGGTCGAACTGATTTCCAACCTGCATGAAGTGGCGGGGGCGGGCCCGGACTGGGCCGAGCGTCGCGACCTGGTGTTCGTCGGCGGTTTCCGCCATCCGCCGAACCTGGATGCGATGCAGTGGTTCATCGGCGACGTGTTCGCGCGCATCCGCGCACAGCTGCCCGACATCCGTTTCCACTGCATCGGCGCGGCGGTGCCGGACACGCTGCGCGAACTCGCGGCGACCCAGCCGGGCGTGGAGATCCATGGCTTCGTGCCGGACGTGGTGCCGTACATGGACGGCGTCCGCATCGCGGTCGCGCCGCTGCGCTTCGGCGCCGGGGTCAAGGGCAAGGTCAACCTGAGCATGGCGCATGGCCAGCCGGTGGTCGCCACGACCTGCGGCGTGGAAGGCATGCACCTGCGCGATGGCGAGGATGTGCTGGTCGCCGATGATGCCGAGGCGTTCGCCCAGGCCGTGGTCCGGCTCTACCAGGACGAGGCGCTGTGGCGCCGGCTTTCGACCGCCGGTCTGCAGAACATCGTGGACCACTTCTCGCTCGATGCCGCGCGCGCCACCGTGCAGCGGGTGTTCGGGGACTAACTGCCGGCACCACCGCCGGCGCTGCGCAGGCGCTTGGCGAACGCCGGCAGCTCGGGCAGGTCCGGCTGCCAACGGCGGGCCTGCAGCAGCGCCTGCTGCGCGAAGGCGATGTCCCCCGAGCCGAGGCGCTCGCTGCCGATGGCCAGCCAGCGCTGTGCCAGCCGACGCCGTGCGGCCGCCTGGCCTGCCTCGTTGTTCGACAGCGTCTGCCAGGCGTCCAGGCAGGCGCCGGCAGCCAGCACGCGGTTCTCGCGCAGGCGATCCTCGAAGCACTGCCGGCTTGCCGGCAGCAGACGCTTGGCTGCGGCACGCACCCGCGGATCCTGCGGCGCCACGCCTTGGGCTTCACGCAGGGCGTCATAGGCACTGCGTCCGGGCGGCTCGAGGAACTGGCCGCCGCGTTCCGCTTCCTCCAAGCGTGCGAGCAGGCGCTGCAGCGTGCGCTCGCGCTGCGCGCGCGGCACCGCCGGGGTCGTCAGTGCCGCCTGGGAACGGCGGGCCTGTTCGATCGCATGCCGCGCCGCCTCCAGCGCGCGCGTGGACGCACCCAGTGTTTCAGCCGCCTGCACGGCCTGCGCGGCCTCGTCGAAGCGGAAGTTGCCGGCCAGCCGCGTCGCGCGTGCCAGTTGCGCATCGGCCACCTGCAGCTGGCCACGGCGCGCGGCAGGATCGTCAGGCAACGCCGAGAGCACCGCAGCGAAGGCCTCCGCCGCGACGTCCAGCTTCTGCCGACGCACCGCGGCTTCGCCGTCCCGCTGGCGGCGCTCCAGCGCATTGTTCACCGCCTCCTGGGTGGCGGGCAGATCGACATGCCCGGCATCGAACCCCCGGGCACTGCGCACCAGCTCCGCCGCGCGTGCGACATCGCCGCGATCGGCGGCGGTGCGTGCCTGCTGCAACAGGTCCGAGAGGGCATCCTCGCGCCCTTCCAGCGCGCGGAGCTGATTAGGCGAAAGGGTGAGCACCTGCTGGAACAGTGGCAACGCGCTGTCCGGGCTGCCATCGAGCCGTTGCGCCTGCAGGGCCGCTTCGGCACGGCCGAGCAAGGCACCAATCCCCGCGCGTGCCTGGTCGTGTGCATGTAACTGCTGCGCCACCGCGTCGGCATCGCGCTGCGGGACCTGCAACGCGCGCGCCAGCGCGAGCGCGGCCGTTGCAGACGGCACATCGCCACGCTCCAGTGCATCACGGGCCTGCTGGAGGGCGGCCTGGCCGGTGCGGGCCAGGCCGCTGCGCGCCTGCAGGCGGTCGTTGTCCAGCGCCAGCGCCGCCTCGAATGACTCGCGTGCGCCGCTGCCATCGGCAGCACTCAATCGGCCTGCGGCCAGCGCGCGGTCACCCTGGTCCAGCAGCTGTTCGATCTGCGGCTCGTTCCAGAACCAGTTGGCCAGCGGCCGGCGCAGCAATGCCAGGCCGACGAAGAGCAGCACCGCGACCAACAGTGCCCAGCGCCAGATGCGCCGGGCATGACGCGCCTGCACCCACCACCAGCGGCCCTCGCGGCGCACGCGTCGCAACGCCTCGTGGGCGGCCTCATGCCTGTCATCATCCCGGCTCATGGCGCGAGCCTAGCGTGGGGCACGTGAGCTCAGCCTAGACGCCGGGCTTCGCTGACGCCGGGCAATGCATCGAGCTTGCCCAGCAGGGTGGAGAGCTGCCCGTAGTCGCTGACCTTCAAGCGCAGCCGCAGGTGCGCGCGGCCGCTGTTGCGGACGTTGTCGCTGTGGATGTCCAGCACATACGCATCTTCCTGTGCGATCAGGTTGGTGATGTCCTTGAGCAGCCAGCGCCGGTCGACCGCATCGACCACCACGTCCACTTCGTAGCCACCACCGGCCTGGCCCCACTCCACTGGCAGGATGCGCTGCGGACTGGCGGCGGCCAGCCGCGCCAGCGCGGCGCAGTCGGTGCGGTGCACGGTCACGCCGCGCGCACGCGTGAGGTAGCCCACGATCGGCTCACCGGCCACCGGCTGGCAGCAGCGCGCCAGCTGCACCAGCAGGTTGCCCACGCCCTGGACGGTGAAGTCCGCACTGCGCACGCTGTCGCGCCGCGCGGTCGGGCGTGGCAGGACCGGCGCGGCCGGCTGGCTGGCGGCGCGCTCGGCTTCCAGCAGCGTGCGGCTGACCTGGTTCGGGCCGGTATCGCCCAGCGCCACCTGGATGTACAGATCATCGACGCTGTCGGCGTGGAACTTCTTCACCGCGATGGCCAGATCCGCGTGCTGCAGGCCGAGGCGCTTGAGTTCGCGCTCGAGCAGCTCGCGGCCGGCCAGCACGTTGCGCGCGCGATCCAGCTTGTGGAACCAGCCACGCACCTTCTCGCGCGAGCGGTTGCTGGCCAGGAAACCGCTGGAGGCCAGCAGCCAGTCACGCCGGGGATCGGCTTCCTTGCCGGTCAGGATCTCGACCCGGTCGCCGCTGCGCAGGCGGTAGGTCAGCGGCACGATGCGGCCATTGACCTTTGCGCCACGGCAGCGGTGCCCGACCATGGTGTGCACGTGGTAGGCGAAATCCAGCGGCGTGGCGCCCTGCGGCAGGTCCATCACCTCGTCCTTGGGGCTGAGCGCGTAGACCCGGTCCTCGGTCAGCTCGGCGTCGAGCGCGCCGGCCAGTTCGCCGCCATGCCCTTCCTGGGAGTGCTCCAGCAGCTGGCGCATCCAGGTGATCTTGCGATCGAAGGCCTTCTCCGCACCCTTGCTGCCTTCCTTGTAGCGCCAGTGCGCGGCCACGCCGAGTTCGGCCTGCGCGTGCATGTCGTGGGTACGGATCTGCACTTCGATGGTCCGCCCCTCCGGGCCGACCACGGCGGTATGCAGCGACCGGTAGTCGTTGGCCTTGGGGCGGGCGATGTAATCGTCGAACTCGCTCGGCACCGGGGCCCACAGGGCATGCACCACGCCCAGCGCGGCGTAGCAGGCGGCCACGTCGTCGACCATCACGCGCACGGCGCGGATGTCGTAGAGCTGCTCGAAAGCCAGCCGTTTCTTCTGCATCTTCCGCCAGATGCTGTAGATGTGCTTCGGGCGACCGCTGACCTCGGCGCGGATGCCCTGGGCCATCAGCTCACGCGACAGCGCTTTCTTGACGCCCTCGACATACCGCTCGCGGGCCAGCCGGGTTTCGTCGACCTCGCGGGCGATGCGGCGGTAGGTTTCCGGCTCCAGGTGGCGGAACGCCAGGTCTTCCAGCTCCCACTTCAACTGCCAGATGCCGAGCCGGTTGGCCAGCGGCGCGTGGATGTCGCGGGTGAGCTGGGCGAGTGCGCGCCGCTCTTCCGCGGGCAGCCGATCAGCACCGCGCATGCGGGCCAACTGCCGGGCCAGCAGGATCGGCACCACGCGCAGATCGCGGATGATGGACAGCAGCAGGCGACGCAGGCCTTCGCTGTTGCGCCCGGCCTCGCGCCCGGCGTGCAGCGCCCAGACCTGGTCGGCGGCGTCCAGGCCGTCGAGCAGGCCGACCACCACCGGTTTGAGCGCGCCGACCGGCAACGCGTCCAGCCCGGCGCGCAGCCAGGGCAGATCGAACAACAGCGTGGCCAGCAATGCCGACTCGTCGGCCGACAGCAACGACAGCGCATCCAGGGTGTCGGCCAGCACCGACCAGCCCGCCCGCATGTCCAGATCGGCCTCGGGCTGTTGCCAGCGCTGCAGCAACGCTTCGCGCAGTTCAGCCGGCAGCGAAGCCACCGAGGGTCGGTTCAACAAGGCATCCAGGCCGGGGGCAGAAGCGCGGTTCACAGCATCGTACAGACAAGACAGAGGCCACCTACACTAGCGCCGCAGCGCCCAACCGACAATCGCCGCCACCGGCATGTGCACATGCCCGGGCGCTGGCACTACACTGCGGCCATCCCTAGGAGAGACCCTGCCATGCGCTTTTCCCGTCTGCGGTTGTTGGCCTGTGCGGCCGTTCTGATGAGCCTGTCGCTGCCGGCACTGGCCCAGCGCGTGGTCGATGGCGATCTGCAGCAGCAGATGTCGGCGGCCGAGTTCAAGGCGGCCGGGCTGGAGAAGCTCACGCCGCAGGAACTGGCCCAGCTCAACAACTGGCTGCAGGGCAAGGTGGCCGCACTCGCCGCGACTGCGCGCGAAGAAGCCCGCGAGGAGGGTCGCCAGGAAGTCATCGTGAAGAACCGCGGCTTCCACGATTTCGGCAGCAACGATCCGATCGAAACCAACATCACCGACGAGTTCCGCGGCTTTGCCAAGGGCCGCCGGTATGTACTGGCCAACAAGCAGGAATGGGAACAGACAGATGAGGCGACCTTGAGCGGCGTGCGCAAGACCGCCCCGAAGGTCATCATCAATCCGGGCCTGGTCGGCGTGTGGTACATGAAGGTCGACGGCTACAACACCCGCGCCAAGGTCCGCCGCGTCAAGTAATCCCCGCGCCCCGTGCCACCTCGGCACGGGGCGTTGGCCGGATCAGGCGGCCTGCAGCGCAGCCACGCGCTGAGCGAGTTTCTTGGCCGATACGCCGGTCCTGGCACCCAGCTCCTGGGCGAACAGCGAGACCCGCAGCTCTTCCAGATCCCAACGCAGGTCCTGCCACTGCGGCCGCGCGCGCAATCCGCGCGCTTCGGCCTGCGCCAGGGCATCGACGAACGGACGCAGCTCCAGCATCCGCGCCTGATCGCGCGGCGGATCGCGCTTGGCGCGCTCGGTCCGCAGGGTCATCGCGCGCAGATAGCGCGGGTACTGCGCCAGCGCATCGGCCGGGGTCTCACGCAGGAAGCCGGGATGGACCAGGCCGGCAAGCTGCTGCTCCATGTCGTCCAGGTTGCCACGCGCCCAGCCCATCAGCGGGGCTTCCAGCTGCGGCTTCAGTTCAGCCACGTGCGCCAGGATGTTCTCGGCCAGCTTCAGGCGCGCCATCGCCTCGCCGAACAACGCCTTGCCTGCCTCCGCACTGCGCTTGGCGAACGCGGCCGGATCGCGGATATCGCCCAGGCCCTCGGCCAGCACGGCATTCATCGCCGCATCGACCAGATCGCCACGCAGGCGCTCCTGCGATTCGATCGCGGCATACAGCAGGCCGGTCTTGGGCGGCACCGGCAACTGCTTGCGCGCCTGCTTGGCCTTGTCGGCCAGCGCGATCTCCAGCAGGCGACGCACGCCGCGCGGATGCTGTTCCAGCGCCTCGTTGCGGTCGGCGAAAATCTTCAACGCGGCGGTTTCGCCCTGGTCCACCAGCGCCGGGTAGGCCGGCACGCCGGCTTCGCCGGGCACCTGCAGCGGGATCGGGCTGGCGGGGAAATCGCGCAGTCCCTCCGCCGCCAGCGCGCGCCCGGCACGTGCGGCAAAGGCATCACCGGCCTTCGCCCCGAAGCGCGCACGCAGCGCGTCCAGATCGCGCGAGGTCGCCAGCACCTTGCCGTCCGCATCGCGCAGGCGCAGGTTCATGCGCAGGTGTGCCTCCAGCGAGGCTTCGTCGAAATCCGTCGCGGCCAGCTTGGCACCGGTGGCGCGCGACAGGAACCGCGCCAGTTCGCCCCGGATGTCATCGGCGGTCAGTTCGACGAACGCCTCGGCAAACGCACGCCCGAAGTCCGGTGCCGGCACGTAGTTGCGTCGCATCGCCTTGGGCAGGCTGCGGATCAATGCGGCGGCTTTGTCCGCGACGAAGCCGGGGGCCAGCCACGACAGGCGCGCCGGGTCCAGCGCGTTGAGCAGGTGCAGCGGCACCTCCAGGGTCACGCCATCTTCGTCGGCGCCCGGTTCGAAGGTGTAGTGCAGCGGCAACCGTGCATCGCCCAGCGGCAGGTACGTGGGATAACGCTCGGCATCGCTGCCCTCGCCCGGCAGCAGATCGGCCAGCGTCCACGACAGCGCGCGGCGTTTCTCCGGCGCCAGTGCCTTCCACCAGGTATCCAGGCCCATCGCCGAATGGATCTCGGCCGGAATCCGGTCCAGGTACCAGCGCGCCTGCCAGCCCTCATCGGCGACGATGCCGGCGCGGCGCAGCTTGGCTTCCTCTTCGCGCGCCTGCTCCAGCACCTTGAGGTTGTCGGCGACGAAACCGGCACGGGTGTTGATCTCGCCGGTCACCAGGGCCTGCCGCACGAAGATGTCGTGCGCCTCGCCCGGCGCGATGCGGCCGTAGTGCACCGGCTTCTTCGGGGCCAGCACCAGCCCGAACAGGCTGATCTGCTCCGAAGCCAGCACCTGGCCCTGCGCGCGCGACCAGTGCGGGTCGAAGTGCTTGCGCAGCAGCAGGTGCGGCAGCTCGTTGATCACCCAGTCCGGCTCGATCGCGGCGTTGGTCAGGCCCCAGATTTTCTGGGTGTCCAGCAGCGTCGCGGTCAGCAGCCACGGCGGCGGCCGCTTGGCCAGGGTCGAGCCCGGGAACGGCAGGAAGCGGCGCTGGCGCGGGGCGAGGAAGTCGCCCTTCTCGCTGCGGTGGCCGATCTGCGTGGGCAGGCCGGCGATCAGCGCGCGGTGCAGGGTCTGGTAGGCGGCGGCGCGGACTTTGTCGCTGAAGGCGTTGCGCGCCTCGGTGTCGGCGCCCTTGACCGATGCCGGCGTGCTCTCTGCCGGCGCCGGCTCGGATTTCCCTTCGCGGGCCAGGCGCGCGGCACGGTGCTGCTGGCCGCGCGTCGCCTTGATCTTCGCCTCGTCATCGCGCGCCGGTGCAGGTGCGGAGGAACCGGCCAGCAGCGGTGCCAGGGAGGTCTCGGCCGCTTCTTCCGTCCAGCCCAGCTCCTCGCACAGCACGCGTAGCTGGCGATGCAGTTCGCGCCACTCGCGCATGCGCAGGAAGCCGAGGAAATGCCGCCCGCACCAGTCGCGCAGCTTGGACTGGGTCAGGTCTTCGTGGGCCTGGCGGTAGCCATCCCAGAGGCGCAGCACGCCGACGAACTCCGAGCGGCCATCGGCGAACAGCGCATGCGCGTTGTCGGCGGCGGCGCGCGCTTCCGGCGGGCGTTCGCGCGGGTCCTGGATGCCCAGGAACGAGGCGATCACCAGCATCGGGCGGAGGCAGCCCTGGGCCTGCGCGGCAACCAGCATGCGGGCCAGTTTGACGTCCACCGGCAGGCGCGCCATCTGGCGGCCGATCGGCGTCAGGCGGCGCTCGGCATCGACCGCACCCAGCTCGCCGAGCTGCTGCCAGCCATCGGCGATGGCGCGCTCATCCGGTGCTTCCAGGAACGGGAAATCCTCGATCCTGCCGAGGCCGAGCTGCAGCATCCGCAGGATCACCCCGGACAGGCTGGAGCGGCGGATTTCCGGATCGGTGAATTCCGGGCGTGACTGGAAATCCGCCTCGGAATACAGCCGGTAGCAGATGCCCTCGGACACACGGCCGCAACGGCCCTTGCGCTGGTTGGCGCTGGCCTGCGAGACCGCCTCGATGTGCAGCCGATCCAGCTTCTGCCGCGGGCTGTACCGCTTGATGCGCGCGAAACCGGGGTCGATCACATAGCGGATGCGCGGCACCGTCAGCGAGGTCTCCGCGACGTTGGTGGCCAGCACGATGCGACGGTTGGCACCCGGATTGAAGACCAGGTCCTGGTCCTTCACCGACAGCCGCGCATACAGCGGCAGCACGTCGGTCCCACGGTATTTGCGCCGCTCCAGCGATTGGTGCGCATCGCGGATTTCGCGCTCGCCCGGGAAGAACAGCAGGATGTCGCCACGCGGGTCGATCCGGGTGATTTCATCCACCGCCGCGACCACCGCATCATTCACGGTGCGCTCGCCATCGCGGCCGCCCTCGGCCTCGCCACCGCCCTCGCCTTCCAGCGGGCGGTAACGCACCTCCACCGGGAAGGTACGGCCTTCCACGCTGATCACCGGCGCATCGTCGAAATGCTGGGCGAAGCGCGAGGTGTCGATGGTGGCAGAGGTGACGATCAGCTTCAGGTCCGGGCGTTTTTTCAGCAGCTGCTTGAGATAGCCGAGCAGGAAATCGATGTTGAGGCTGCGTTCGTGCGCCTCGTCGACGATGATCGTGTCGTAGCTGGACAGCCAGCGATCGCTGCTGATCTCGGCCAGCAGGATGCCGTCGGTCATGAACTTGATGCGGGTATCGTCACCGACGCGATCGGTGAAGCGCACCTGGTAGCCGACCGTCGTCCCGAGTTCGGACTGCAGCTCCTGCGCGACGCGGGTCGCCACCGCACGTGCGGCAATCCGTCGCGGCTGGGTACAGCCGATCATGCCGGCCGTGCCGCGGCCGGCGGCCAGGCACAGTTTGGGCAGCTGGGTGGTCTTGCCCGAGCCGGTCTCACCGGCGATCACCACGACCTGATGGTCGCGGATCAGCGCGGTGATGGCCTCGGCTTCACGCGCAATCGGCAGTTGCTCGTCCAGAGTGATGGCCGGCTGATTCAGCGCGCGCGCTTCGCGGCGCTGCACGGATGCCCGCAAGGCCTGCTCGAACGCCGCCGCCAGACCCGCATCCGCCGGTTCGGCCCGCCAACGCGAGAGCATCCCCAGCAAACGACCGCGGTCGCGGCTCATGGCCCCGTTGATCGCGGCCTGCTGCTGGGCCAGGCGTGCTGCTTGTGGTTTTTCGATAGCGCTCATCAATCGATTCGTTTAGAACTTTTGTTTACTACTGAAAGGGTAGTCTGATCTATTGTGAAGGCCATCCGATTCATCCCATCCATAAGGAGTTCTCCCATGGCGAAGACGACCAAGACCCCGGCAAAGACCAAGACGGCCAAGCAGAAGCTCGGCGCGGCGGCCCCATCGGCCCCGAACATCGATATCGGGATCAAGGAGGGCGATCGCAAGAAGATCGCCGATGGACTGTCGGCGTTCCAGGCAGATGCGTTCACGCTCTACCTGAAGACGCACAACTTCCATTGGAACGTGACCGGGTCGATGTTCAATTCGCTGCACACCATGTTCGAGACCCAGTACACCGAACAGTGGGCGGCCCTGGATGACGTGGCTGAACGCATCCGTGCACTGGGCTTCAACGCCCCGGGCTCCTACCGCGAGTTCGCGGCCCTGACCTCGATCGCCGAGGAGCCGGGCCTGACCGACAGCGCGGACTGGCGTGAAATGGTACGCCAGTTGGTCACCGCCAACGAGGCGGTGTGCCGGACGGCGCGCAAAGTGCTGGACGTGGCCGACGATGCGGACGACGCACCGACCGAGGATCTGATGACCCAGCGCCTGCAGACCCACGAAAAGTACGCCTGGATGCTGCGTTCGCTGCTGCAGTAAGGGTTGGTTTTTTGGCGGGCTTTGCTGACTGAAAGCAACGTCAACGTCAAAGTCAAACGCGAAGGCAAAGGCATTGGCTGACGGGGTCTGCGTGTTGGCGAGCGGGGGCCAGGCCCTGCCGGGACGCGCCGTAAACCCATCCTTGGGGGCTCGTGGGCGCCTTGCTCGTTTGTGCAATCCTGCACAAACGGCAAGACCGGGGTTGGGCGTCCTGCCCAACCCGTCCGGCGCATGCGCCGGACCCTTGGCGCCCTGACGGTCCCGTCAGGGCCCGGCCCCCACTCGCCAGACAGATCTGGATGGACGGAGGGGCAAGCCGGAGCAACCCGGCGTAAGTAGCCACGTCACCCCGTCGAGATGCGACGTCGAGATGCAACAGGCAACAACCCACAGGCGCCGATTGGCGCCTGTGTGCGTTTGACCCGCGCTCGACTGGCTCTGGCTGCCTCTCGACTGGCTCTCGACTGGCTCTCCTCAGGACACCAGCCAAGTGTCGGAGGCGCGGTGTGGGTGGGTTTGCAGGACCGTTGGGCGCCATGGATGGCGCACTACGAGCCCCCATGGACGGGTTCACGGCGGGTCCTGCAGGCCCACCCACACCGCGCCAAACCCGTAAGACGGAACGCCCGGCGCGTTGAGCCTCTGCCTTTGAGGCCTTGAGGCCTTGATGCCCTGGCTCCTGGCATCCCTACACGCCGATCCGGCATCAGAGGACACGGCCCGTAGCCCGGGCAAGGTAAACTAGCGCGATGTCTTCCCGCCCCGCGCACGACCTGCTCAGCCGCATCTTTGGTTACGACGAATTCCGCGGTCCGCAGCAGGCGATCGTCGAGCATGTCGCCGCCGGCAATGACGCGCTCGTCCTCATGCCCACCGGCGGCGGCAAATCGCTCTGCTACCAGGTGCCCTCCCTGCTCCGCGACGGCACCGGCATCGTCATCTCGCCGCTGATCGCCCTCATGCAGGACCAGGTCGAAGCCCTGCGCCAGCTCGGCGTCCGCGCCGAATACCTCAACTCCACCCTCGATGGCGACACCGCCGCACGGGTCGAGCGCGAACTCCTCGCCGGCGAACTGGACATGCTCTATGTCGCCCCCGAGCGCCTGCTCACCGGCCGCTTCCTCTCCCTGCTCTCGCGCAGCAGGATCGCCCTGTTCGCCATCGACGAAGCCCATTGCGTCTCGCAGTGGGGCCACGACTTCCGCCCGGAATACCGCCAGCTCACCGTCCTGCACGAACGCTGGCCCGACGTCCCGCGCATCGCCCTGACCGCCACCGCCGATCCGCCCACCCAGCGCGAAATCGCCGAACGCCTGGACCTGACCAACGCCCAGCACTTCGTCAGCTCCTTCGACCGCCCCAACATCCGCTATACCGTCGTCCAGAAAGACAACGCCAAGCGCCAGCTGCTGGACTTCCTCAAGGTCCACCGCCAGGAAGCCGGCATCGTCTACTGCATGTCGCGGCGCAAGGTCGAAGAAACCGCCGAGTTCCTGTGCAAGGAGGGCATGAACGCCCTGCCCTACCACGCCGGCCTGCCCGCCGAGGTGCGTGCCGCCAACCAGCGCCGCTTCCTGCGCGAGGATGGCATCGTGATGTGCGCCACCATCGCCTTCGGCATGGGCATCGACAAACCGGACGTGCGCTTCGTCGCGCATACCGACCTGCCAAAATCGATGGAAGGCTACTACCAGGAAACCGGCCGCGCCGGCCGCGATGGCGAGCCTGCCGAAGCCTGGCTCTGCTACGGGCTGGGCGATGTCGTGCTGCTCAAGCAGATGATCGAACAGTCCGAAGCCGGCGAAGACCGCAAAACGCTGGAACGGTCCAAGCTCGATCACCTGCTCGGCTACTGCGAATCCATGCAGTGCCGCCGCCAGGTCCTGCTGGCCGGGTTCGGGGAGACCTACCCCCAGCCCTGCGGCAACTGCGACAACTGCCTGCTGCCTCCGGATGCCTGGGATGCCAGCGTCGCCGCCCAGAAGGCGCTGAGCTGCGTCTACCGCAGTGGCCAGCGCTTCGGCGTCGGTCACCTGATCGACATCCTGCGCGGCGGCGACAACGAGAAGGTGCGCCAGTTCGGGCATACCGAACTGAGCACCTACGGCATCGGCAAGGATCTCGACGCCCGCACCTGGCGCAGCGTGTTCCGCCAGCTGGTCGCCTCCAGCCTGCTCGAAGTGGACAGCAGCGCCTATGGCGGCCTGCGCCTGACAGATGGCAGCCGTGAAGTGCTCAAAGGCCAGCGCAAGGTCATGATGCGCCGCGAGACTCCCAAGGCAGCCCGCGAGCGCGACCGCAGCGGCCAGCGCACCGGCCTGTCGGTGCTGCCGCAGGACCTGGCCCTGTTCAACGCACTGCGCGGCCTGCGCGCCGAACTCGCCCGCGAACAGAACGTCCCGGCCTTCGTCATTTTCCACGACAGCACCCTGCGCAACATCGCCGAACAGCGCCCCACCAGCGTCGATGCGCTGGGGCGGGTCGGTGGCATCGGTGGCACCAAGCTGGCCCGCTACGGCGACCGCCTGGTCGAGATCGTCCGTGAGGAAGGGTGATGCCCCGGCACGTCCAGGCAGACCCGGCTCCAGAGTTGAACCAGGCGTTCAGCCGCAGGTGCGGTCGCCGGGCTTTGGCAGTAAGGTGAGCCCCATGTCCGCCAGTGGCCTTCTTCTGCGAGTGGTCTTGATGCTCAGCCTGTTGCTCAACGGGCTGAACGTGGCCATGGCCGGCCCGATGGCGCTGGCCCTGGCAGAGCCGACCCCCGCCAGCAGTGGGGCACCGCCCTGCCACGGCGACGCGCCGCCCCCCGCGGCACACGACCACCACGCGATGGCCGCCGCCGATGCCGGCGTACAGGCGCCGCACGATGGCGACCACTGCAAGATCAAGGACTGCCTGCGCAGCTGCGCCCAGCAGCCCAGCCTGACCGTCCAGGTCGCCTGGCTGGCCACGCCGCCGCCGGTGTCGATGGCCCCGCTGATGGCCGCGCATCCCACGCTGCCGACCCCGCCGCTGGACCGCATCACCCGCCCTCCGATCGCCTGATCCGCCGCGCTCTGCGAGCGCCCGCCTGAGCTCTGCCCGCGCGCCCCCGGTGTGCGGGCGTTGACGGCACCGCGTGTGCCATTCGAACCGGATTCGGAGTTGCAATGTCTTTCCCCAAAACACCCGGCACGGGCACCCCGCCCATGCCGTCACGTCGCCTGTTCGTGCAGGGCGTGGCTGCCGGCGGCGTGGTCGCCGGCCTCGCCGCCACCGGCCTGAGCCCGCGGGCGTTCGCCGCCGCCGGCCCCGGCCTGGTCGGCGCCCCGCAGGTGCTCAGCAGCCAGGACGTGCAGCTGAGCATCGGCGAATCGCTGGCCAACTTCACCGGCCGCACCCGCCCGGCGATCACCGTCAACGGCAGCCTGCCGGCGCCGATCCTGCGCTGGCGCGAGGGCCAGACCGTCAGCATCCGGGTCGCCAATACGCTGCAGGGCCATCCCACCTCCATCCACTGGCACGGCCTGCTGCTCCCGGCCAACATGGATGGCGTGCCCGGCCTGAGCTTCAACGGCATCGCCCCCGGCGAGGCCTATCAGTACCGCTTCACCCTCAAGCAGTCGGGTACGTACTGGTACCACAGCCATTCCATGTTCCAGGAACAGGCCGGCCTGTACGGCGCGCTGATCATCGATCCGCTCGAGCCGGCGCCGTACCACTTCGACCGCGAGCACGTGATCCTGCTCTCGGACTGGACCGACATGGACCCCGGTGCGCTGTTCCGGCGCATGAAGAAACTCGCCGAGTACGACAACTACTACAAGCGCACCCTGCCCGACTTCCTGCGCGATGTGCGCAAGGACGGCTGGGCCGCGGCCACCGCCGATCGCGGCATGTGGGGTCGGATGCGGATGACGCCGACCGACATCTCCGACATCAACGCCCACACCTATACCTACCTGCTCAACGGCACCGCTCCGGCCGGCAACTGGACCGGGCTGTTCCGCAGTGGCGAGAAGGTGCTGTTGCGCTTCATCAACGGCGGTTCGATGACCTACTTCGACGTGCGCATCCCCGGGCTGAAAATGACCGTGGTCGCCGCCGATGGCCAGTACATCCACCCGGTCAGCATCGATGAATTCCGTATCGCCCCGGCTGAAACCTTCGACGTGATCGTCGAACCCAGCGGCCAGGACGCGTACACGATCTTCTGCCAGGACATGGGCCGCACCGGCTATGCCGCCGGCACGCTGGCGGTCCGCCACGGCCTGCAGGCGCCGATTCCCGAGCGCGACGCGCGCCCGCTGCTGACCATGAGCGATATGGGACATGACATGGGCCATGCCTCGAACGGGATGGCGGGCCACGACATGAAGGGCATGGAAGGCGGCTGCGGCGCCAGCATGGGCCACGGCGCGCACGGCGCGCACGGCGCCGATCCCAAGGCACCGCGTCACCCGGCCAGCGAAACGGGCAATCCGCTGGTGGACATGCAGAGCATGGCGACCGAGCCGAAACTGGATGATCCCGGCATCGGCCTGCGCGACAACGGCCGCGACGTGCTCACCTACGGCGCGATGCGCAGCCTGTTCGACGATCCCGATGGCCGCGAACCCGGCCGCGAGGTCGAGCTCCACCTGACCGGCCACATGGAGAAATTCAGCTGGTCCTTCGACGGCATTCCCTTTGCCAGCGCCGAACCGCTACGCCTGAACTACGGTGAGCGCATGCGCATCGTACTGGTCAACGACACCATGATGCAGCACCCGATCCATCTGCACGGCGTGTGGAGCGATCTGGAAAATGCGGACGGCGAATTCCACCTGCGCAAGCACACCATCGACATGCCACCGGGCACCCGCCGCACGTATCGCGTGCGTGCCGACGCGCTCGGGCGTTGGGCCTACCACTGCCACCTGCTGTACCACATGGAAGCGGGCATGATGCGCGAAGTGAGGATCGAAGAATGAGCCGCTCTCCTCTCACCGCGACGTCGGCCTTGAGCACCGCCCTGCTGCTGGCCGTGTCGGCACCGGCCTGGGCGCAGTCGCATGCCGGCCATGCCACGACGCCGACCGCAACCACGGCCGACACACCACCGGCAGATGGCGGCAACGTCGATCACAGCCAGATGGATCATTCGAAGATGGACCACGGCAGCGCTGATCACAGCCAGATGGATCATTCGAAGATGGACCATGGCAGCACTGATCACAGCAAGATGGACCATTCGAAGATGGACCACGCCGCGATGGGTCATGGCGTGCCGAAGGCGCCTGCGCCCACCGAGCCGCTCGAGCCGATTCCGGCCGTGACGGCCGCCGACCGCCTCGCCGCGTTCCCGCCGATCGACCACGGCGCGATGGAGCATGCGCCGGAGATCCACAGCATGCTGCTGGTCAACCGCCTCGAACACTGGGACGGTCAGCACGGCACCGGCCAGGCCTGGGAGGCCAGCGGCTGGGTGGGCGGCAACATCAACAGGCTATGGCTGCGCAGCGAAGGCGAGCGCAGCGACGGCCGCACCGAATCGGCCGATCTGGAAGTGATGTACGGCCGCAGCGTGTCGCCGTGGTGGGACGTGCTGGTCGGCGTGAAGCAGGATTTCCGTCCGGCCGATTCACGCACCTGGGCGGCGTTCGGCATCCAGGGATTGGCGCCGTACAAGTTCGAGACCTCGGCCACGGCCTATGTCGGCGAAAGCGGCCAGTTCGCGGCCACGGTGGAAGTGGAGTACGAGCTGCTGCTGACCAACCGCCTGATCCTGCAGCCGCTGGTGGAAGCCAGTTTCTCGGCCAAGGACGAGCCGGAGTATGGCAACGGTTCGGGCCTCAACAAGGTCGAGGCCGGGCTGCGCCTGCGCTACGAGTTCAGCCGCCGCTTCGCGCCTTACATCGGCATCAGCCACGAGCGGCTGTTCGGCGATACCGCTGATTACCACGAGGCGGCCGGTGAGCGCGCGCGCGATACCCGCTGGGTGGCGGGCGTGCGGGTCTGGTTCTGATCCCGCGGCCGTGACAGGCTCCGGGTGCCCCTGGTACCCGGACCCCCTGCCGGTTGGAGCGATGGCGTAAGCTGCCGGCCCGATCTGCCTGCCTTGCGCCATGACGTTGACCCTCCGCCGCGCCACCCTTGCCGATGCCGATACGCTCTCGGCGATCGCCATCGCCACCTATACCGAAACCTTCGGCGATTCCTACCCGCCACAGGATCTGCGCGAATTTCTGGACAGTCACTACGCGGTCGAACCGCAACGCCGCGAACTGGCCGATCCGCGCAACGCAGCATGGCTGCTGGAGGATGGCGGCCGCGCGGTGGGCTATCTCGCGGCGGGGCCGAACGGACTGCCACATGCCGAGGCCAGCGAGGATGATATCGAGCTCAAGCGCCTCTACCTGCTTGCCAGCCACCAGAGTGGCGGGCACGGTGCGCGCCTGATGGACGCGTTCCTGGCCTGGCTCGATCAACCGCAGCGGCGCACGCTGTGGGTCGGCGTGTGGTCCGAGAACCTGGGTGCGCAACGCTTCTATGCGCGCTATGGCTGCAGCAAGGTGGGCGAATACGATTTCCCGGTCGGCGACAGCGTCGACCGGGAGTTCATCCTGCGCCGTGCCTGAGCGCAGCGCAGGCGTGCATCAGAAGTCGAACAGGTCCGACAGGAAGCTCTCTTTCTTCTTCTTGCGGTAGCCGTGCTGATCGCCGTACGGCTGTTGGCCCAGGTGGCGGGTATCCCGGTGCTGCACCGCAGCCGGCGGCGGTGCGGCAGCGCGTACCGGCGCGGATCCAGGCGCGGCGGCACCGGCGGAGCGCTCGATGATCTTGTCCAGTTCGCCACGGTCCAACCACACGCCACGGCACTGCGGGCAGTAGTCGATCTCGATGCCCTGGCGCTCGGACATCTGCAGCGCTTGGGTCTTGCATACGGGGCATTGCATGGGCGGTCGTCCAAGGGGTAAAGCCGCACTCTAGCGGGTCGCACCTGACCGTGGTGCAACGCGGCCATGACCGATGGCCCCCCGACCTATGCCCCATGCTGCTGGCGAGGGAATCACGAACAATCCACGCCGTCCCTGGATATGGAGCGTCCCATGCCGACCCTTCGCCTGCCGACCTGGCTGGCCGCCTGCGTGGTGGTGCTGACCTTGGCCGTGTCGATCAATCTGCGCGACCTCGCCGCGTGGCTGGGCACGCCGATTCCGAAGCTGCCGATCCCCTATGGCGGCGCCATCCTCGACAACGGCCTGGGCGTGCTGCTGGTGCTGGCCGTCGCTGCGCTGCTGCTGCGCCCCGGGCAACGGCTGCACGCACTGCTCGGGTTGCGCTGGAATGGCTGGCAGGGGCCGGGACTGGCGCTGCTGGCCACGCTGCCCTGCTGGCTCGGCCTGTGGTGGCTGGGCGGGGTGAATCCCACCCAGGATGTCCTCGCACTGCTGATGCTCGGCGTGGTGTTCCCGTTCGCCGAGGAAATCATCTTCCGTGGCTTCGGCTTCATCTTCGCCCATCGCCAGCAGCGCTGGCCGTGGCTGGCCGCCGCGCTGGTGCAGGCGGTGATCTTCGGTGCGATCCACTGGTGGTCGTTCGGCGGCGGCGGGGGCATGGCGCTGCAGGTGTTCGCCATCACCGGCATCGGCGGGCTGGTATTCGCCTGGCTCAACACCCTGGACGACTACACGCTGTGGAGCGGGCTGGCCCTGCATGTCTCGCTCAACCTTGCCTGGAACGTATTCGTGATCAGCGAGGCCACTGCGGTCGGCTGGCCGGCGACGGTGCTGCGCCTGTCGGCAGCGGGGTTGGCGGTCGGGCTGGTGTGGGCCTGGCACCGCCCGCGCCGGCGGTCGGCGGCCGTTGCCTGAGCGCCGTGGGCGGTACGACGCCAGCGTCGATTCACCCGGCAGTGGGCCGCCGTCGACGGTCTCCTCACCGGCGGCCCGCGATACTTGCGCGCCCCTCTCCGGGGGTATGCAGGAACCACGCTCCATGTTGTTGTCCAAGCACCATCCCGAACCGCGCGTGCTGTTGATCGAAGACACCGAAGACACCCGCGAACTGAGCCGCATGGCGCTGGAAAGCCAGGCCTGCGAAGTCGTTGCGGTCAGTTCCGCCGAAGCCGCGCTCGGCCTGCTGCAGGCCGGCGAACGCTTCGACCTGGTGTTCACCGATGTCTGTCTGGGCGAAGTGAGCGGCATCGAGGCGGCGCATCGGGTCAAGCAGGAACAGCCCGGGCTGCCGGTGCTGGTCACCTCGGGCCTGGAACCCTCCGTCGTCGTGCCACAGCTCGGCCCGGGCATGCATTTCCTGCCCAAGCCCTACACCATGAGCGAACTGCTCGACGCGATCCGTGCCTGCTTCCAGCACCCGTTGGCGGCCTGCGCCTGAGGCGACGCGCCTGCGGGGCGACCTTCATCCGGATTTCATGTGTGCGTGCCCATCGTCGGTGCCAGGGAACGGGGGTTTCCCGCTTCCCATACGATGCGACGCGCTCCTTTTCCCTTCCGGAATCGACGACATGCTCTTCCGTATGCTGCTTGCTACGCCCCTGCTGTTGATGCTGCCGTTGGAAGACGCGCGCGCGGACGACTTCGTCACCTGCGAGAGCCGCGACAACCGTTATCAGTCCTGCACCCTGCCCCGCGCGGGCTACGTCACCCTGGACCGCAAACTGTCCGGTGCGGACTGCCGCCAGGGCCGTACCTGGGACTACGACCGCCGCGAGGTCTGGGTCGACGATGGCTGCCGCGCCTCGTTCCGGGTGCACGGCGGCAGCGATCGCGATGACCGCCATGACGATGACAACCACGACGCCAAGGTCGCCGCCGGCGTGTTGATCGGCGCGGCGATTCTCGGCGCGTTGGCCCACAACGCCAACAAGGATGACGCGCGTTACGACGACGAAAACTACCAGGGCGCCCGCCACACGTCCTATGTGCCCGACTGGATGGTCGGCGAGTTCGAGGGCTACAACCCGACCTTCAACGCCGACATCCGCATGCGCATCGACAGCGACGGCCGCATGAGCGCACAGACGCGTGGGCAGTCGCTGAACGGCTGGGTCAATGGCGGCCAGCTCAACGTCGGCAGCAGCGTGTTCGACATCAGCCAGAGCCGCGACGGCTTCGTCACCACCGAAGTGGGCGACCGGCAGAACGAGGTGCGCTACCGCCGCGTGCGCTGAGCAACGCGGCGGCGCCTGCCCTTACCTGGCAACCTGGCACTGCAGCGTGGTGCCGTAGAACTCCAGCGTGGTCTGGTCGTTGTGGGTCCGCAGGTCCACGCCTTCGCGTCCCCAGCGACCGCCGTTGTTTTCCTCGCGGGTGACCGGCACCGGGAACACGATGGCCTGGTCATTGCCCCAGCTGATCACGGCCGCAGTGGGATCGATGTCGTTGTAGAACACCGCGGTCACCGGCTTGCTGTTGTCATCGCAGCGGTACTCGACCTTGGCCGGCACCTGGATGCCGCCGCCGTTGATGGTCAGCTCGACCAGACGCGTCTGGTAGGACTCCACCAGGCAACGGTGCGGATCCACCGCACGCGAACAGGCATCGCGGCCTTTGATCCAGCCACGCTGCTCGGCCGCGATGTCCACCTCATCCGGGCTGGTCTGCACGCGTTTGTAGAGCGCGGCCAGCTGGCGGTCCAGCGCGGCCAGGCGGGCGTCGCCACACACCTGCTGCTCGGCCTCGGACTGCGCCTTGGCGCAATCGAACGACGGCGGCTGCAGGGTCGGGCTGGCGGGGGCGGCGGGCGCGCTGGCTGCGGGGGCCGACGTGGCCGGCGCGGCCGGCTCTGCCGGCGTCGCGGTATCGGACGGCGCCGGCTTGGAACAGGCCGCGAGCGCAAGCGCCCCCACACCCAGCAGGACGAAACGGTTCATGGCACCTCCAACAACAATCAACGAATGACTGGCTATTGTGCCCCCGTAACCGGTTCTGCGGTGTGCACAGGCAGACCGCTCACGGCCCACGCCTGCATCTCTGCTCACGGTCATTCGAGGACAACCGAATGCCGGGCACCCGCAGGATGCCCGGGCGACGCATGTTGCGCACCGGGTTGCCGCCCTGCCCCGGGTCACCTACGCTCCATGCCCGAATCGATCCAAGGACCATGCCCCGGATGAGTGGCAGCCCGTTTTCTTCTCTCACGCGACGACTGGCATGGCCGGCGCGTGCGTCTGCACAGACACCGCTGGGCGCGGCCCTCCTCGTGATGTTGCTGGTCGCCTCACCCGCACGTGCCGATGACATACCGCCGCAGTTCATGGCGCAGTACGAAGCCACGCGCGACTACCTGCAACTGCTGCAGCAAGCCGACGCCGACAACGCACCGGAGCAGCTCGACAGCCCACGCGCCATGCAGCTGCTGGCGGCGGTGACCAACAAGACCGACGTCCTGGCGCCGGACTACGCGACGGCGGACCTGGGTCTGCTGACCAACGCGTGCCAGTACGGCGTAACGCTGTCCACCCGGTTGATGCAGTTCGGCATGGGTGCGATGCCAGCCGCCGTGCTCCTCCATTCCGGCGAGCAGGCCCGCCAAGGCAACCGCAACGCCGAGCGCTTCCAGGCACAGCTAGGCCTGCTGCTGCCGTACCTGCTGCAGTGCGGTGCACGGATGCAGCCACTGGTGGATACGTGGCTGACCGTTGCAACGCCCGAAGAGCTCGCCGGTTTGGGACCGGGCGGCACCGACACCCTTCGCCGCAATGCGCAACGCCAGTATCTGGAGATGCTGGAGGTGATGCGTGCCCAGCCGGCGGGCAGCACGCTGAAGCGGACCCTGGTCCGCGCGCTGGCGGAAACGGCGGCGCCTTACGCGCAGATGCTGCAGCTTGAGCAACGGCAGCCAGTGCGTGACGCGTTGAAGGACGCGCTGGAACAGGTGGACCCAAGCGACGTTCCGCTCCTGCAGCAGGCCATTGCCGGGTTCAGCAGCGACCGTTGCGGCACACTCTGCCGATCCTGATACGGCCAGCGGCGATCAGACACCGCCTCTCGGTCAACGACGTGCGCTGACATACGTTCCCGACCGCACACCGGGCACTCATCGCGGCAACGTAGCGGCCTGTCGATCAGCGTCACCTCCGCACGCTGGATCCGGCCCGCGCTGGTGGTATACGAAAATGTGGATTTCACACCCGAAGACGACGGCATTCCCTGATGAACATCGACGATGTTCTGCGGAATCATCCAAGTCGCCAGCCTTGGACATTAAAAACGGGAACGCACATGAAATCCGCACTTGTCACTTTACTGATCGCCCTGCTCTCTTCAACAGGGACATCATCGACGGCGTCGGCCGCCGGATCGTCGCCCCACCTGTCTACAGTCGTTGTCTCGACGCGGACATACGCCAGTGAGGACGCACACGCCGCGGAGCTGCTCGACTGGATTGCGACGGTCTCTCCGGACCACGCTCCCATGGGGCGGGGAACGGTCACCACCGAGAGAATGCAATTGTTCGCTGATGGGCTGTCTAACACCCTCTCCAGCACGCCCCAGCCGCCCGGCAGGCTCCCGGAGAGAGGCCTCCCAGGAGAAGAGTACAAGGTCGAAAACACGCTTCCCGATGGCACGTTCCAGTCCTGGACCTACAGGTGGGTTCAGCCTCGCACGGGTCACGGAGGCGGATGGAGCCTGACGGGATATGAGTACAGGAAGGGAGAGCATTTCCAGACACGTCCAAGGTAGAGCCCTGATGTAGACCCGGAACGCCCTCGGCAACTGCACCCGTGTGGTGTTCCATTTCGACATGAGACGACCCTGACCCGATGCTCATCCCAGTGCGACCCCCGCGTAACAGCGCCAGGTCCACGCTGGTGTTGCGACATCACGTCGCCTTGGAGTCACACCATGTCCAACATGCAGAACAACGAAAACAACGTCAAGAATGCCGCTGCAGCGCAGAAAGGCCCGCAATCCGAACAGGATCGCAAGGACGCGCAGGCCAAGCAGCAGAAGCAGGAACAGGACACCAAGAACGCCCCTGACGCAGGCAGCAAGCCGCAGCAGAAGTAATCCCTCTGCCGCATGGTGGGGCTGCGCATCCGCGCAGCCCTCACATGTGGGCGGTGGCCGGGCGCACTCGGCGCCATCCCGCACCCTTCAACATCTCGCGTCCTTCAATCTCTCGCATCCTTCACTACGAAGCTCATTCGCGACGCGGTTGATTCGCGACGCTGCGCATGCGCGTGCTTCCTTGAAGGTGTGGGTAACGGTGTGGGTGACTATGCATCCCGGCCCCGCAGGTCATCTACCTCTTGGCGCATGTCGTCCCAACCGAGCCGCGTCTCCAGCAGCATGCCGTTGAGCGTTCGTCGCGCATGTGCCGTCAGTGCGCCATCGCGCGCGGCCACTTCGAGTGCCCTCACCAGACGCGCTTCAGCTGCCTGGCTCTCGCTGGCGTACTGGATGCCCGCATCCCCGAGTACGGTACCCAACCTGCCGAAGCCGCCACGGAGGCTGCCAGCCAAGGTACCGCGGCGTGCGGGATGACCACCGGCGTCGCGCACCAGCCGCGTGACCCCATCGATGACCTGCATTTTCGCTGCGGCCATCCGCATCATCAGCGCGTTCAACTGCGGATCCTGCGTCCCGTCGTCGGCGACGGCTCTGGCGTAGATGTCGTGGCCATCGCGCGCGATGCCGATGATCTGGTTGAGTTCGCGTATCGCGTGGCCGGATTGGACGGTACTCATCACACCGCTCCGTGGGATCGGGGACCCACTGTGGCCGGGTATGACCTGATCGTGCGCCCGTCGTGGGGACGGTGGCGTGATGCGACACCGGGACTTCCGGGGAACACGCGCATTGGCTACGATCGACCGGAGTCGATCGCACACACGATCCCGTCACCCTTGCCCCGTGCGGCACTGCGCCGGGTCGCAAGGAGGCTGTATGGCAGGGATGAGTGGCACTGTATTCATGCTCGCGATGCTGGGCGTCGCCGCGCCGGAGGCATCCATTGCCGCGCCGGCATTCGATCGCGGCGCCTGGCAGGCCGACCATGTGGCGCTCAAGCGCGCCTTGGAGCAGGACTACGCGCATCTGGCATGGGCCGCCTCGCCACAAAGCGGTGTGGATCTTCCCGCACTGGATGTCGCGGCGCGGCGTGCGCTGGCTGAAGCAGGTACGGATACGCAGGCGCGCCAAGCCCTGCGCACTTTCCTGGCCGGGTTCCAGGATGGTCACCTCAGCCTGCTCGACCCGCTTGAACAAGCGTCCGACACGGCCTCGCCCACTGCGGTGGACCCGCGCACGCTGGGCGCAAGCGCAGGGTGTGCCGCGCTCGGCGTGGCCGATGAAGGCCGGCACGATTTCAGCCTGCCGCTGGAAACGCTGGCCGGCTACCATCCACTCAACGAGGACGCCGATCCTGTGCTGCGGGCCGGCATTCTCTCGCTGCCGGATGGGCACACGATCGGGCTGCTGCGCCTGCATGAGTTCGACGCCCTGCGCTATCCGGGTCTCTGCCACGCACTGTGGCCGCAACTGCGGCATGCGGACTCCACCGACGACATGCGCGGCACCCTGGCCCGGGGCTGGGTCGCGGTCATCGCTGCAATCCTGCGGCGTTTCCAACAGGACGGCGTGGACGCCGTGCTGGTGGATGTCGGCGACAACCCGGGGGGCGACGACAGTGGCGATACGCTGGCGCGGCTGTTCACCCCGCAGCCGGTTGCCTCGGCCGTGCTCCAGGTCAGCCAGTCCCCGGCCGGCAAGCCCTATCTGGACGAACAATACGAGCGGCTGGACGACGCACTGCGCAATCACCGCCCCAACGCCGCAGCGCGCAGGCTGCTCATTACAGAGCGGCGGGCATTCCAGGCGTCGCGGCAGGCTGCGACACTGCCGGCCTGCGATCTGTCCTGGGCCTGGCAGGTGCAGCACGACTGGAACGGCCCAACATGCCGGCGCCTCGTGCCTGCAGGTACCTCCGGCGGCCCGTTGCCGAGCCCGGCCGTGGACACCCTCGATGACTTCCTCATCGCGCACCGCCTGGATTGGTCACAGGATGTGCGGGAGCACTGGGGCGCCTGGAAAGGCCCGGTATATGTACTCACCAATGCGAAGACGGCGTCCTCCGCCGAGATGTTCGCAGCGCGGATGCAGGACAACCACATCGCCCGCATCGTCGGGACGCACAGCGGAGGGTACGGCTGCGGCTTCATGAGTGCGCAGGCGATGCCTGAACTGCCCCATTCCCATCTGCGCCTGCGCGTTCCGAACTGCGTGCGCCTGCGTGCCGATGGCAGTGACGAGGTGGCCGGCATCTGCCCGGACCTGCCGGTCGCGCCGCGTCGTGGCGAAGGCGCACGGGCCCGCGCGCAGCGCCTGGTCGATACGCTCATCGCCGACAGCGCCGACAGCGCGCTGCATTGAGCCCGGACCGCGGCGAAGCGGGCGCATAGGCAGGCACACGATGGAGCGCCGCTACACTGTGCACGCTGCAGATTCGCGGCCTTCGGCAACGCCTGTCCCATGGAAAGAAGCTACTTCGCCACCCTGCTTGCCTTGATCCTCCACCAGATCGACGCCGCCTTCTGGCGTGAGTGGGAGATGTTCCTGCTGCCCGGTGGCGTGCAGGGCTTCCTGGTCTTCAACCTGCTGGCCGTCGGCCTGGTGCTGCTCGGCTACCGCCACGTGCTGCTGCAGACCAGCAGGGCGCGTGGCTTTGCGATGGTCTGCGCGGGGCTGGGCATCGCGACGTTCCTCATTCACCTCGGCTTCGCCGTATTCGGCCACCGCGCCTTCCACCTGCCGTTGTCGATGACGGTAATCGCGACCTGCCTGGTCTCGGCGGTGTGCCTGTTGCGCTCGCTGCGCACCGTTGCGCGGATGCGCACGCGCACCTGACCGACGCTTGGGAGGCCCTGCGCCGGTGTCGGGCACAGGTGTGGAACCGGCCAGGCCGTCCGACCTGCCGGCGTGCCAATGCCGAGCGCGCAGCAGCACACCAAACAGGGACAGCACCGTCGCAAAGACGACGGCGGTCTGCAGGACATCCATCACCAGTGCCATTGCGGTGCTCCGGATCGACCGCCGGCATGCACGCGTTCTCCGGGAAGCGGCATGTCGTGCTCAGGGTCGGGAGCTACAGCGTGCGCGTTCGGGCGATGGACGGGCATCGGTTCTTGTCCTGCTGCGCCTCGGTGAAAGGCGCAATTCGCTGTGATGCAACTCGGGAGCGCCCTTCCCGTCCGCGGCCAACGGCAGCCCGAGCTGTCAGTTCGACTTGCCGACCCGAGTGTCTTCCGCCCGCCGCATGCTGGCGTACTACCGCAGCAGCAAGCTCACGGTAGGGATCAGGGCACAAAGCAGGTTCCCAGGGCAATTACATTCCGAATGCGTATGATTTCTTCCGCATGCGGAACAGATACGGATACTTTTCAACGCGTGAAGCATCCATGGCTGCAGCTAGTCGTCGGAGTTATGAATGCCGCTCCTGAGGTCCTGACAACGTTTAGCCAAAATCCTGCTTCCGTCACTATCTGAAGTGATGGAGCCGTCATGCAGCAGAGGAAAAACCTCGCGTCTTACCAAGTACGCAGTTTCTGAGGAGTTCCGCGTCGCCTCGTCCGCGCCGTCCATCAACGGGGCGCCGGGTAAGGCGGATTCCGGAATTGACCCGATTACCTCAAGCTGTGCACATAACCCAGCGTAGTAGGCAGCGTACTCATCTCCGCCCCGCTGGTCATTCGCCAGGATGCCAAGCGCGTGAAAAGACTCATGCGCGACCAAATCCACCAAATTACCGTCGTATCTATTGCGCATGCTGAAGTCAGCTATCGCTAATGTTACGTGAATTGAGTTGATCACGAGGCTACGCCTCTTTACGTATATCGAGTGCCCTTCCGGGACGACAATGATGGAATACTTGGCGCTGCGCCCTGGAAACCAATGCTCTGCCTCTCTGGCTGCAGAGCTGACGTTAAGGCATGTACTTTCAAGGTCGGAGATGGAAGCGCCGTAGTGTTCGACCCTAATGTCATGCGACACAGATCTGCATTTCGTGATGACCGGCTTTTTTGATACAGCAATCGCACCGGGAACATACGTTTCGTTTTCCAGATAGATCCAGCCGCCAAATTTCCAAGATGTGAGGGCTGTAAAGCCGGCCGATGACACCTGTGGAGGCACGCCTCGAGGTTGCGAACCGCAGGCTGAGAGCAGAGGGAAAAGCGAAGACAACACGAGCGTTCGCCATTGCATACTGAGGCCTAATAGTTTTCTACCAAGATCAAGTAGTACCAGGCACTTCGCGATTGATAAGCTCCACCGCTAGCACCAGTAACGAGATGTGGGGGTAACTGATCGTGGATCATATCCAGCGTCGCCGATGTAAGGTAAAGCCGGCATTCTTGTCAGAATATACCCACTCTTCAAACACTGGAGCTGAGTCCATCAGGGGGGGCGCAGCTTACCTTCGCGAATTCTCCGTCGCTGCATTCCATCTCTTGCCACTGTCTTCCAGGTCTGTCTGCTCAGACGTTTAATCTACTGAAAAGAGTCACGCCTCATAGCTTGAGAAGAGCCTGGTGCGAAATTCGCCGTGCCGTTTTCCTGGGACTTCAGTAGCGTGCTGTAGGAAGACCGGCGGACACGCAGGTAGTCGCCCTTGCGCAATCGAGCGGACTTTGCGGCCAGCGCGGTAGACACCTTCCGTTCCGGCCACAAGAGGCCTCGCACTGCGTCATGGATCACAAAACGCGCGCGCCAACGGTCAGCGTACTGGTCGTGCTCGAGCGGCACCGCGGGATCGCGGCGCAGCGCGCGAGCAACCCGCCGGCACGCCGGCCACGCGTCCGCGCGGGTCGCCACGGCCACGAGGAAGTCCTTCGCCACCCTGACGCGCATCAGCCCAGCGACAGGTTTTCAGGAGACACAAAAAAGGCGCCCATCGGGCGCCTAAGTTGTTGATGCAATGGTGGGCCGTGATGGATTCGAACCATCGACCAAAAGATTAAAAGTCTTCTGCTCTACCAACTGAGCTAACGGCCCATTGCATCCCCGACGTGACGCCGGGGGTGCGCATTCTAACGCATCTTGGCGCTCATGCGTACCCGTCCGGCATCACGCGTAGTGGGTCGGGTCCGGCACGCCGGCCTCCGTGAAACCCTGCGCACGCAGGCGGCAGGCGTCGCAGTGACCACAGGCGCGGCCCTGGTCGTCGGCGTTGTAGCAGGACACGGTCAAGCCGAAATCCACGCCCAGGCGGACGCCTTCACGCACGATGTCGGCCTTGCTCAGGAACTGCAGCGGGGCGTGGACCTGGATGCCGGCGCCTTCCACGCCCGCCTTGGTGGCCAGGTTGGCCAGCGCCTGGAACGCCTGGATGAATTCTGGGCGGCAATCCGGGTAACCGGAGTAATCCACCGCATTGACGCCGCAAAAGATGTCATTGGCGCCCAGCACTTCGGCCCAGCCCAGCGCGACGGACAACATGATGGTGTTGCGCGCCGGCACGTAGGTGACCGGGATGCCCTCGCCGCCCGCTTCGGGGACGTCGATGTCGTCGGTCAGCGCGGAGCCGCCGATGCTGCGCAGATCGATGTTGACGGTCTTGTGGGCGACCACGCCCAGCGCGCTGGCGACCGCGGCGGCGGCATCGAGCTCGGAGGTGTGGCGCTGGCCGTAGCGCACGCTCAGGGCGTGCACGGCGAAGCCCTGTTCGCGGGCCATGGCGACGACGGCGGCGGAGTCCATGCCGCCGGACAGGAGGACGACTGCTTTTTTCATGGGGTGTTTCCGGTGGTTTGCGGGGGACCAGCACGCTGTCCCGCGCCGGGTACATCAGGGTACGTCGAGACGGAGTTACCTTCCGGGCTCGTCGTCCCAAAGCAGCTTGTGCAGCTGCATCTGGAAGCGGACCGGCAGGCGGTCGGCGACGATCCAGTCGGCCAGTTCGCGCGGGCTGACCTCGCTCTTGCTCGGCGAGAACAGCACCATGCTGCGCTCGTTGAGCCGGTGCTCGCGGACCATGCCGCGGGCCCATTCGTAATCCTCACGGCTGCACAGGACGAACTTGATCTGGTCGCGCCTGGTCAGCAGCGGCAGGTTCTCCAGGCGGTTGCGGGCCATTTCGCCCGAGCCGGGGGTTTTCAGGTCGACCACCCGCGATACGCGCGGATCCACGCCGCTGACATCCAGCGCACCGGAGGTCTCCAGCGAGACGTCCAGGCCGGCGTCGCAGAGCTTCTCCAGCAGCACCAGGCAGCGTTTCTGCGCCAGCGGCTCGCCACCGGTCACGCAGACGTGGTGGACGCCCTGGGCCAGCACCTCTTCCACGATCGCGTCGATGTCCCACCAGGTGCCGCCATGGAAGGCGTAGGCGGTATCGCAATAGGTGCAGCGCAGCGGGCAGCCGGTCAGGCGCACGAACACGGTCGGCCAGCCGGCGGTATCGGCTTCGCCCTGCAGGGACAGGAAGATCTCGGTGATCTTCAGTCGCGGCAGCGGGGACTGCACGATCTCGCTGGGGAGAGCGGCGGCAGCGGACAGGGTCGTGGTCATGGCGGTGATTCTTGGGGGACGGCTTCGGAAACGACAACAGCCGGGCATGGCCCGGCACGGAGGACCGGGCAGCGCCCGGTTGGCGATCAGACATTATACCGGGCCCCGGCCGCTCCAGCGGCCCGGGGCGGGTTCAGCGGATCTGCTGACCCAGCCGGATCGACTGCAGACGGTCCTGCGCGGTGCGCGCGGCGTCGGAGCCGGGATACGTGGACACGACCTGTTCGAGGGTCGCCTGGGCCTGGTCGACCTTGCCTTCGCCATACTGCGAGAGGCCGATCTTGAGCAGGCCACCGGACGCCTTGTCATGGGTCGGGTAGCGCGAGAGGAGGTCGCGGAACTGCGCCTCAGCCTGCGGGAAATTGCGGGTGGCGTAATAGCTTTCGCCCAACCAGTACAACGCGTTGGGGGTATAGACGCCGTTGGGATACAGCTCGAGGAAGCTCATGAAGAGCTGCGCCGAGTCGTCGTACTTGCCGGCCTTGAGCGAATCGAAGGCGACATTGTAGGCCGTGCGCTCGTCGCCACTGGCAGCCAGGCTGCCGGCATCGCCGTGCACGGAGGGCGGCCGCTCGGAAGCGGCCGTTGCCGGTTTCGGGGAAGCAGCGGGTGCGGCTGCGGCCGGGGCGGCGGGAAGCACGGGGGCCCCACCTTCCAGGCGGTTCAGGCGGCTGTCCAGGTCCAGATACTGGTCCTTGCCGGTCTGCTTGAGCTGCTCGTTGTCGTGCTGCAGCTGCTCGACCTGCGACTGCAGGGCCTGCAACTGGGTACGCAGCTGATTCAGCTGATTGAGCATGTCCATGTTGGACTGGTTGTTGTTCGCCTGCTGCTCAAGCGCGCCGACGCGGTCGGCCAGACTCTGGCGCTGCGCATTGGCCGGTGCGGCAGCCACGAGGGCTGCCGCAACGATCATCGATAGAAATCGAAAGCGCATCTATTACTGAGCCGTGTACACGATCTCGACGCGACGGTTCTGCGACCAGCAGGACTCGCCCGACTCGGTGCAGACCGGACGCTCTTCACCGTAGGACACCACGGTCAGCTGCGAAGCCGAGCCACCGTTGGCCTGCAGTGCCGAGGACACGCCGTTGCCACGACGCTCGCCCAGGGCCTGGTTGTAAGCGCGCGAACCGCGCTCATCGGTGTGGCCCTGCAGGGTCATGCGCGAGGACGGACGGTCACGCAGGTACTTGGCGTGGCACGCCATGATGGCCTGGAACTCCGGCTTCACTTCTTCCTTGTCCAGGTCGAAGTACACCACGCGCTGGCGCAGGCAGGAATCGGTATCCAGATCACCCGGACCGTACAGGCCCGAGGTCGACGGGCCGGTCGGAGCGGTGGTGCTGCCGGTATCAACCGGGGCAGCCGGCACTTCCTTGACCTTCTTGGAACAACCGGCCAGGGCGGCCACGGACAACAGGGAGACAAGCAGAACGCGGGTGGTCTTGTTCATGGCGATACCTTTGAGGCTCCTAAAGCCGGATGAGGGATGAATACGGCGAAATCTTAACACTCTGTTAGCGCTTTGTACGGTATGGCGACCAAGAAGGCTCACGAACATCACCGTCAGCCAGAACCAGCCGCTGGCGCACGCGCGCATCGGCCGATACGGCGTACAACACTCCACGACCACCCTCACGGGCGGCGTACAACACCATGCTCGCGTTGGGCGCAAAGCTCGGCGATTCATCCAGCGACCCGGGCGACAGCGTGTTCCAGCGGGCCGAGCCCGTGCTGCTGTCCATCATCGCGATCTTGTAGGTGTTGCCGCTGCCCTGGGCGACCACCAGCTTCTTGCCGTCGTAGGACAGGCTCGGGGTGGCGTTGTAGTTGCCCTGGAAGGTCACGCGCGAGGCGCTGCCGCCGCTGGAGGCCACCTGGTAGATCTGCGGGCGGCCGCCACGGTCGGAGGTGAAGTAGACGCTGCTGCCGTCCGGGCTCCAGGTCGGCTCGGTATCGATGGCGAAGTGGTTGGTCAGCTGGGTCAGCTGCTTGCTGCCCAGGTCCATCACGTAGATCTCCGGGTTGCCACTGCGCGACAGCGACAGGGCCAGGCGACGGCCGTCCGGGGAGAACGACGGGGCGCTGTTGATGCCGCGGAAGCTGGTGACCAGCTCACGGGCGCCGCTGGAGATGTTCTGGATGTAGATCGCCGAGTTGCCGCGCTCGAAGCTCACGTAGGCCAGCTTGTTGCCGTCCGGGCTCCAGCTGGGCGAGAGCAGCGGCTCGGCCGAGCGCACGATGGTCTGCGGATTGAAGCCGTCCGAATCGGCCACCATCAGCGCATAGCGCATGGCATCGCCCTTGCCGCTGGCGGTGACATAGGCGATGCGGGTCCAGAAGGCGCCGCGCACCCCGGTGATCTTTTCGTAGATGGCATCGGCCATCTGGTGGGCGACATCGCGCATGGCGTTGCCACGGGCGGTCATCGCCAGGCCGAGCAGGCGCTCGCCCTTGGGCACGTCGTACAGCTCGTACTCGACGCGATAGGCGCCGGCGCCGGCGTCCATGACGCGGCCGACCACGATGTAGTTCTGCTTCAGCGCCCGCCAGGTAGCGAACTGGATCTCGCTGCCGCGGGTCGGCTTTTCGACGATCTGCGCTTCAGGCAGGTTGCGGAACTGGCCCGAACGGTCCAGATCGGCGCGCACGACCGCGGCGACATCGGTCTGGGGCGCACCTGCCGAACCCTGGTAGGGCATCGGGACGACCGTGATCGGGGTGGCGGAGGCGTTGCCGCCGATGATGTCGATATCCAGCCCCTTCTGCTGCGCCATGGCAGCAAAGGGCAACAACAGGGCCGCAACAACGGCAAACCAGCGAGGCATCTTTTTCATGGAGCGCTCAATAGGGGAGAAACCAGAACGAGGGATAACAGGACGGCGGTGAACAGTTTCGCAATCATGAACCAAGGCCGTGTGAATTCCGAGTCACCGGGCGCACAAATCTCACGAGCCGTTAACGACAGGGTCCCGCCCGGGATCAATCCTGGGCGGTGAAGGTGAAATTGATCGTGCGCGCGAACACCGACTCGAAACCGCGGTACGGCAACGGCTGGGCGTTCAGCACGGCGGCCTCGATCGAGCGGCGGCCGGCCTCGTCGAACGGGCAGTTGCCGCTGACCTTGGCCTGGATGACCTGCCCGCCGGGGATCTGGGTGATCGAGACCTGGCAGCGCTGGCCCAACGGGACCGAATCCGGACGGGTCCACTGGGCGGAGACCTTCTGCTGGATCGCGGCGGCGTACTTGGCGCTGAGGTCGTCGCTGGTGCCCCCTGCCCCGGCCGCCGGCTTGGCCGCACCGGTGGCACCGGCGGTCGAGGCCGAGGCATTGGCGGCCCGCGCGGCGGTGACCTGGCGCAGCTTCTGCTCGGCCAGCTTGGCTTCGTTCTCGGCCTGGGCCCGCTTGCGGCGGATCTCGGCCAGCTTCTTGTCGCGCTCGGCGTCGGCCTTGGCGTCGTTGGCCTTCTGTTCCTGCTCGGCCAGCTTTTTCTTTTCCGCCTCTTCCTGCTGCTTGGCCAGGCGCAGCTTCTGCTCGGCCTGTTCCTGGCGCTTGCGCTCGGTCAGGTCGATCTGTTCCTGGCGGCGCTTGGCTTCCTGCTCCTGCTTGGCCTTTTCAGCCGAGATCGCCAGCGCGTTGACCGCTTCCTGGTCGACCGTGTCGGGCTGGGCGATGCGTTCCTGCGCCTGCGACTGCTGCGGGGTGGGCGCGTCCTGCGGGCGCGGCTCGGGCAACGGCTGCGGCGGCGGCACGGTGTCTTCCGGAATCGGCTCGGGCTCGGCGACCGGCTCGGGCAGGTCCGGCAGCGATTCGGAGGCACGCAGGGCCTGGCGCGCGGCCGAGGCTTCGGACGCGGACAGCTGCAGGCTGGCTTCGATGGCCGGATCGCCGGCGGCCGCTTCGGTGGTGCGCTGCGGCGACCACAACCAGGCGGCGATGAAGATCAGTGCCAGCAGCAGATGGACGCCGAGCGCCAGCGCGATCGGCAGGCCCCACTCCTCATCCCGTGCGCGCTGCGGTGGCAGGGCTTCAGTGTGCATCGGTCGCCAGGCCCACCTTTTCCACGTTGGCGCGCTTGATCACGTCCATGGCCGCGACCACCTTTTCATAGGCCACGGCCCGGTCGGCGGCGACGATCACGCGCAGGTTCTTGTCCTGCGAAGAAAGCGCGGACAGCTGGGCCTGCAGGCGGGCCGCATCCATCGGCTCCGGGTCCTTGGCTTCGGGCAGCTTCAGGCTGAGCTGGCCATCCAGGCGGACGGACACGACGACGGGATCCTGCTTGCTCTCCAGCGCCTTGGCCTGGGAGGTCGGCAGATCCACTTCAAAGCTCAGCGTGAGCAGCGGCGCGGTCACCATGAAGATGATGAGCAGCACCAGCATGACGTCGATATACGGCACGACGTTGATTTCGGATTTGAGCTTTCGGCGCTTGCGGCGGCCAATGGCTGCGGTCATGGCAGGACTCCTGTGCTGGGCGCTTACTCGTCGCCCGCGGTCTGGCGCTGCAGGATCGAGCTGAACTCTTCTGCGAAGGTTTCAAAGCGCACCGACATGCGCTCCACGCGGGTGGTGAAGCGGTTGTAGGCCCACACGGCCGGGATCGCCACGAACAGGCCGATCGCGGTGGCGAACAGGGCTTCGGAGATGCCCGGGGCAACCGAGGCGATGCCGGCCTGCTCACCGCTGTTGATCATGTCGTGCATGGTCACCATGATGCCGAACACGGTACCGACCAGGCCCACGTACGGGGCGGTCGAGCCGATGTTGGCCAGCAGCTCCAGGCTGCGCTCCATCTGGTCCACTTCACGCGTATAGGTGGTGCGCATGGCGCGCTGGGCGCCTTCGAGCTGGGCCCGGCCGTCCAGGCGACGCTTGTCGCGCAGGCGGGTGAACTCGCGGAAACCGGCTTCGAAGATCGCTTCCAGGCCGCCGACCTTGCGGTTGCGGTCGGTCGCCGAGCTGTACAGCTTGCCCAGGTCCGCGCCGGACCAGAAGCGGCTTTCGAACTCGTCGGCCTCACGGTTGGCGGCGTTGAACACGCGCGCCTTGCGGAAGATGATCACCCAGCTGATGAACGAGCCGGCCAACAGCAGCAGCACGATGATCTTCACCGGGATGCTGGCCTTGATCATCAGGTCCAGGTAATTGATGCCACCGCCATGCGCGGCTTGGGCGACAGTCTGTGCCGCGGCGCTGGTGACTTCCTGCGGCAGCGCTTCGGTCACCGTGGCCTGCAGGGCCAGGAGCATTGCGATCATCCGTTGTTCCTCAGTGTGCGGATTCTGGAAATTCGAGGTGTTTCAGCGCAGCATGCAGTGCATCGTCCATGCCACGCGGTTTGAAGGTGGTTGCATCGAGCGCGGCGATCTTCACCTGCGCGGTCAGCAATGTCTGGTCGCCCCGGCACACGGCCTGGGCGAACACCATGCTGGCGCGCTTGCACTGCACCAGCGTGGCGGTGACATCCAGCGCGTCATCCAGGCGCGCCGGCTTGAGGAAATCCATGGTCATGCTGCGCACCGCGAACACCAGGCCGTGGTCGCAGCGCATGCGCTCCTGACCATACCCCAGTGCACGCATCCATTCCGTGCGCGCCCGTTCCATGAAGGCCACGTAGCGGGCGTGGTACACGACCCCGCCAGCGTCGGTATCTTCCCAGTAAATGCGTGTCGGCCAACTGAATCGCGGCTCAACCCGGGGATCAACCGACATCCGGGACCTCCGCGAACAGGTCGGCCGGCGGGTTTTTCGGCTTCAGGCCCATGTGCCGGTAGGCCTTGTGCGTGCACATGCGGCCCCGCGCGGTCCGGATCAGGAAACCCTGCTGGATCAGGTACGGCTCGACCACGTCTTCCAGCGTGCCGCGTTCTTCGGACAGGGCGGCGGCCAGCGATTCGATGCCGACCGGGCCACCGTCGAAGTAATCGACCATGGTCCGCAGCAGGCGCCGATCCAGCTCGTCGAAGCCTTCCGGGTCCACCTTGAGCATCTGCATCGCGGCCTGGGCGACATCCTGGTCGATATGCCCGGCGGCTTTGACCTGGGCGAAGTCGCGCACGCGGCGCAGCAGCCGGTTGGCGATACGCGGGGTGCCGCGCGAGCGCCGCGCGATCTCGGCCGCGCCTTCGGCGGTGCAGTCGATGTTGAGGATGCTGGCCGAGCGCCGGACGATCTTCGTCAGCTCTTCGGGCGTATAGAACTCCAGCCGGTGCACGATCCCGAAGCGGTCGCGCAGCGGCGCGGTCAGCAGGCCTGCACGGGTGGTCGCGCCGATCAGGGTGAACGGCGGCAGATCGATCTTGATCGAGCGGGCCGCGGGGCCCTCGCCGATCATGATGTCGATCTGGAAATCTTCCATCGCCGGGTACAGCACTTCTTCCACGACCGGCGAGAGGCGGTGGATCTCATCGATGAACAGCACGTCGTGCGGCTGCAGATTGGTCAGCAGCGCGGCCAGGTCACCGGCTTTTTCGATCACCGGGCCGGAGGTGACGCGCAGCGCGACCCCCAGCTCGTTGGCGATCACATGGCTCAGGGTGGTCTTGCCCAGGCCCGGCGGCCCGAAGATCAGCACGTGATCGAGCGCGTCGCCACGGGCCTTGGTCGCCTCGATGTAGATCGACAGCTGCTCGCGCACCGGCGCCTGGCCCAGGTAATCGGCCATGCGCTTGGGGCGGATGCTGGCGTCGGTGCCCTCGTCTTCGCGGGTGGCACCGGCGGCAATGATGCGGTCGTCGGTCATTCGGCAATTATGCGGCAAAAGCAGCGCGATCCGCGTCCGGTAGTGCCGGCCGCTGGCCGGCTCCGCGCGATGCAGATGCCATGAGGAGCCGGCCAGCGGCAGGCACTACCGGGATCGCATCGGAGGAAGAGCCCCCTTGTTGTTCAGGGGGGCGCGCCGAAGGCGCGGGGATAAGGGGGAATGCCGCCGGGGCCTCACGGTTTGCATCGCAACCCGTGGGGTAGCGGCCGACCGTTGGTCGGCCGTCCGGTCAGATCTCCACCTGCGCCCCGAGCTCGACCAGCCGGTTACCCGGAATCCGGAAGAACCCGGTCGCCGGGGCCGCGTTCCGGTGCATCAGCGCGAACAGCTTGTCGCGCCAGATCGGCATGCCGCGGTTGGCGGTGGCCACGATGGTCTCGCGGCTGGCGAAGAAGGTGGTGTCCATCGGGTCGAAGTAGATCCCGCCGTGGTCGCACGAGCGCATCAGCGCCAGCGGCACGTCCGGGGTCTCCATGAAGCCGAAGCGCACGTAGATCCGGTAGAACTCATCGCCCACCGATTCGATCTTCAGGCGCTGGCCCGAGGGCGCGTACGGCACCGGCAGCGTCACCACGTGCAGGAACACGTTGCGCTCGTGCAGCACCTTGTTGTGCTTGAGGTTGTGCATCAGCGCATGCGGCGCCACCGAGGGGTCGGCGGTCAGGAACACGGCGGTGCCCGGCACCCGCACCGGCGGGGCCAGCATCAGGCCCGGCAGGAAGGTGTCGATGCGGATGCCGTCCTTGCGGATCTCATCGCGCAGCAGCTCGCGCCCACGCCGCCAGGTGCGCATCATGGTGAACAGCACGATGCCCAGCACCACCGGGAACCACGCGCCCTGCAGCAGCTTGGCGCCGTTGGCGATCACGAAGCCCAGGTCGATGACGAAGAACACCACGCACAGCGGGATGATCCAGTTGCGGGCCTTGGGCCACAGCGCGCGGGCGACCAGCGCCAGCAGCAGGGTATCGATCAGCATGGTCGCCGAGACCGAGATGCCGTAGGCCACCGCCAGGTTGGAGGAGCTGCGGAAGGCCAGCACCAGCCCGATCACCATCACCGCGATGCCCCAGTTGATGCCCGGGATGTAGATCTGCCCGATGGTGTCGTGCGAGGTATGGGTGATGCGCATGCGCGGGATGTAACCCAGCTGCATGGCCTGGCGCGAGACCGAGAACGCACCGGTGATGACCGACTGCGAGGCGATCACCGCGGCCATCGTGGCAAGGATGATCATCGGGTACAGCGCCCAGTCCGGCACCGCTTCGAAGAACGGGTTCTTGACCGCCTCGGGGTTGTTGAGCACCAGCGCGCCCTGCCCCAGGTAGTTCAACACCAGGCACGGCAGCACGAAGAAGTACCAGGCATGGCGGATCGGCTTGGCGCCGAAATGGCCCATGTCCGCATACAGCGCCTCGCCACCGGTAACGGCCAGCACCACCGCGCCGAGGATGAAGATGCCGTGCCAGCCGTGCTCCATGAAGAAGCGCAGTGCCCACATCGGGTTGAAGGCCTTGAGCACTTCCGGGGCGTCGACAATGTTCCAGATGCCGATCGCGGCCAGCGAAATGAACCAGATCGAGGTGATCGGCCCGAACAGCTTGCCGATCTTGGCCGTGCCGAAGCGCTGCACGGCAAACACCGCCAGCAGCACTACCACGGTGATCGGCACGATGAACGCATGCAGCCCGGGGGCCGCGACCTCCAGGCCTTCGACCGCGCCCAGCACGGAGATCGCCGGGGTGATCACGCCGTCGCCGAAGAACAGCGAGGCGCCGAAAATGCCGAGGATGCCGACCACATAGGCCGAGCGCGACCCGTTGCGCAGGGTGCGCTGGGTCAGCGCCATCAGCGCCATGATGCCGCCCTCGCCGTCGTTGTCGGCGCGCATGATGATGGTGACGTACTTGAGCGTCACCACGATGTTCAGCGCCCAGAACGCCAGCGACAGCACGCCCAGCACGGTGTCATGGTCGCTGTTGAGGCCGTAATGCGGAGAAAAGGCTTCTTTCAGCGTGTACAGCGGGCTGGTGCCGATATCGCCGAACACCACGCCGATGGCGCCGATCATCAGCGCCATGCCGCCGGCCGCCGGCGCGTGGCCGTGCGGGGCCTGGCCGTCGCTGTGCTGGGGGGAAGTGGTGGACATGGGGCTCCGGGCGGACGCGGTCGTTGGTGTCGTTAGCTAGGGAAGGCAGGCGCGCGGCTCAGCGCAGCGCGGCCTGCAGGGCCTTGCGGATGACCGTGGCGACGTCGTCACCCTCGGCATTGGCATCACGCGCCATGCGTGCGGCTTCGGTCGGCTTGTAGCCCAGCTGCTGCAGGGCTACGGTCGCCTCGGAGACCGGATCGGTCGCCGGTGCGGCGCCGGCGATCGGCGCGCCGCCCCCGCCGAAGTTGGCTGCGCGGTCACGCAGCTCCAGCACCATGCGCTCAGCGGTCTTCTTGCCGATGCCCGGGATGCGGGTCAGCGCGGTGATGTCACCGGCCTGCAGCATGCGGGCGAATTCGTCCACGCTCACGCCGGACAGCACCGCCAGCGCGATCTTGGCGCCGATCCCGCTGACCTTCTGCACATCGCGGAACAGGCGGCGCTCGCCCTCGCGCAGGAAGCCGTACAGCGAAACGCTGTCTTCCTTCTGCGCGTAATGGGTGAACAAGGTGACCTCGCGGCCCAGTTCGGGCAGGTCGTAGAAGGTGCTCATCGGCGCCTCCAGTTCGTAACCGACGCCATTGACGTCGACCATGAGCCACGGCGGCGCCTTGTAGGCCACGATCCCGCGCAGACGACCAATCATGCAGTGTTCCTCATTTCCGGCTCCAGGCCTGGCGCGCATTGACGCCCAGGCGCAGCGCCGTGGCCCGGACATGGGCGTGGGTGATCGCCACGGCCAACGCATCGGCGGCGTCGGCCTGCAGCTTGGTTTTCAGGTTGAGCATGAGCCCGACCATGTGTTGGACCTGTTGTTTTTCCGCGCCACCGCGGCCGACCACGGCCAGCTTGATCTCGGTGGCGGCGTACTCGCTGACCGGCAGGTCGCGCATCACCACGGCCGAGATCGCCGCGCCGCGCGCCTGGCCCAGTTTCAGGGCCGAATCCGGATTGCGCGCCATGAACACCTTTTCGATGGCCACTTCGTCGGGGCGGTATTCCTCGACCAGGGCGGTCAGGCCGACCACCAGCAGCTTCATCCGCTGCGGGAAGTCGTCGGCGCCCAGCAGGACCAGCGGCAGGTGATGGACATGCACCACCTTGCCGGCGGCGTCCACATCAATGATGCCCACCCCGGTGCGCTGCGAACCGGGGTCGATGCCAAGAATGCGCGTCATGCGGCACGCACACGGCCGCCCGCGGCCCGGGAGGGACACATGCGGCGGGGATAACGGGGAACGGCTGGGGTCATCATGGTCCGCATTGTCCGCTCACCGGTCGCGCAAAGCGACCGGTGAAGCGCCCGCTCAGGCGTAGGCGTCCGCGCCGAGGTCGGCGTTGGAGAACACGTCCTGCACGTCGTCCAGGTCTTCAAGCATGTCCAGCAGCTTCTTGACCTGCAGGGCGGTGTCGCCCTCGACCTTGATGTCGTTGTCGGCACGGTAGGTGATTTCGGCGTGGTCGGGCGTGAACCCGGCGGCTGCCATCGCATCCTTGACCGCGTGGTAGCTGTCGGCCGCGGTGACCACGTCGATCGCCCCGTCTTCCGGGTAGACCACGATGTCGTCCGCGCCGGCGTCGATCGCCGCTTCGGTGACGGCTTCTTCGTCCGCACCGGCGGCGAAGTGCAGCACGCCCAGGCGCTTGAACATGAACGATACCGAGCCTTCTGTGCCCATGTTGCCGCCGCACTTGCTGAACGCATGGCGGACATCGGCCACGGTGCGCACGCGGTTGTCGGTCAGGCAGTCCACGATCACGGCCACGCCACCGGGGGCATAGCCCTCGTAGCGGATCTCTTCGTATTCGACGCCTTCCAGCTCACCGGTCGCCTTCTTGATGGCGCGCTCGATCACATCCTTGGACATGTTCGAGGACAGGCCCTTGTCCATGGCCACGCGCAGGCGCGGGTTGTTGTTGGGGTCGCCTCCACCGCCGCGCGCGGCAACGCCGATCTCGCGGATGATCTTGGTGAAAATCTTGCCGCGCTTCGCGTCAGACGCGTTTTTGCGGTTCTCGATGGAGGGGCCTCTACCCATGGGGTGACTCTCGTGCTTCTGTCAGGAACAGGGCGCGAATTCTACCTGATCCGCCGGCCGGCCCGTGTCAGTGCCCAGCCCGCTCAGGCGGCGTGGGCCGCATCATCACGCCGGAACCGGCCATCGCGCAGGAACGCGGCGGTCTGGCGCGCGGCATCCGGCGAGAACACCAGCCCGCTGTGGCTGGCCGGGATCACGCAGTGGTCGGCCAGGCCCGGCAACTGCGTCTCATCCAGCGCCACGGTGCCATCGGAGGCATCGCCACAGGCGCCGAGCAGGCTGCCCAGCCCGTGCGGGACCGAACCGGCGATCAGCCCGACCTGCGCCCTGCCCTCCCACGCCGGCAGGCCATCCAGCAGCAGTTCCGAGCTGCGGCCGAGCGCCAGCGACCAGCCGTGATCGCTCAAGGAGCGCGCGGTCACGCTGCCGCGCAGCGGCGAACCCAGGCAGACCACCCGCGACACCGGCAGTTCGGGCGCCCGCCGCAGGGCCTCCAGCGCGACCAGCCCGCCCAGGCTGTGGCCGACCAGGGAAATCCGGCCACTGCCCTGGAGCCGCTCCAGCAGCTGGGGCACGGCCACGTCCGGGCCACCGAACACGCTCGAATAGCCGAAGGTGTCCACGGCGAAGCCACGGGCGCGCAGGCGCCAGGCCAGGGGGCCGACCCAGGCGCGTGCGTTCCAGATGCCGTGCAGCAATAAAACAGGGGGATTCATGGTGTCAGCCTAGCCCGATGGGCGGGGCGCCTGCAGAAGGAAACAGCGTCATTAGACGAATGGACCGGACAACGGCAGGTGAAGCCGCTGCAGGCCGTGAAAGTGTCGCGCTCAGGCCGCCGTGGGCGGGCGGCGCAGGATGAACTCCAGGTCGAGCACCTTGCCAACCGGGAACTCATAGGTACCGACCTTGCTGAAGCCGTAGCGGGCGTAGAAACGCTGCGCGCCGAAGTTCTCCGACCACACGCCCAGCCACAGCGTGCGCGGTCCCTCGCGTTCCAGCCAGGCCAGCGCGGTTTCGAACAGGCGGCTGCCCCAGCCACAGCTCTGCTGGTCCTTGATCAGGTACAGGCGCTTGAGCTCGCCATCGCCGGGCTGCACCTCGGCATGCGGCAGGCCACAGGGACCGGCGGCGGCATGACCCACGGCAACACCGTCCAGCTCCAGCAGCCAGACCGCGTAGTCGGGGTGTTCAAGAATGATGCGCTGGCGCTGCGCCGGGTAAGCCTCATCGAGGAAGGCCTGCAGGTCCTCCGCCGGGTACAGATGGCCGAAGGTTTCCACGAACGTGCGCGTGGCCAGCACCGACAGGGTCTGGGCGTCGTCCGGGGTGGCGCGGCGGATGGTGTAGCGGCCTGGGGTCACGGCGGGAGCATCGGCATCGGCGAGAACCGCCAATTTACCTGAACGTGGCGGCGATGGCGCCCCACGACCCGCGAACCTGTCGATCATGGCGGGCCAGGATCCGCAGCAGGCACCGACCACCGGTCGGTACCTGCCACGTGTCGACGCCGACCGGGGGCCGGCGCGTCCCGGCTTATTCCTTGACGGCGCGCGGGCGGACCTGCACGTGCACTTCGGCCAGCTGCTCGTCCGGGATCGGCGACGGCGCGCCGGTCATCAGGCACTGCGCGCCGGTGGTCTTCGGGAACGGGATGACGTCGCGGATCGATTCGGTACCGGCCATCAGCGCGGCGATACGGTCGATGCCGAACGCGATGCCGCCGTGCGGCGGCGCGCCGAAACGCAGCGCATCGAGCAGGAAGCCGAACTTGCCCTCGGCCTCTTCGGCGCCGATGCCCAGCAGCTCGAACACCGCGCTCTGCATGTCCGAACGGTGGATACGGATCGAGCCACCGCCGATCTCGTTGCCGTTGAGCACCATGTCATAGCCGCGCGACACGGCGGTCTTCGCGTTGGCGCGCAGGTCGGCGATGTCGTCCACCGCCGGTGCGGTGAAGGGGTGATGCAGGGCGACGTAGCGCTGGGCTTCGTCGTCGTATTCGAACATCGGGAAGTCGGTGACCCACAGCGGTGCCCAGCCGGCGGTGACCAGGTTGAAGTCCTTGCCGGCCTTGAGGCGCAGGGCGCCCATGAAGTCGGAGACCTTGTTGTAGCCACCTGCGCCGAAGAACACGATGTCGCCGTTGCCGGCACCGACGTGGGCGACCAGCGCGGCGAAGGCCTCTTCGCTGAAGAACTTGGCGATCGGCGAGCTGACTTCACCGCTCTCGTTGATCTTGATGTAGGCCAGACCCTTGGCGCCGTACTTGGCGGCATGCGCGGCGTATTCGTCGATCTGCTTGCGCGACAGGCTGGCACCGCCCGGAACGCGCAGCGCGGCCACGCGGCCATCGGCATCGTTGGCGGCGGCGGTGAACACCGGGAACTCGCTGGTCTTGACCAGCTCGGCCACGTCCACCAGCTCCAGCGCGATGCGCAGGTCCGGCTTGTCCGAGCCATAGCGACGCATCGCCTCGGCCCAGGTCATGCGCGGGAAGCTGGCGGCCAGCTCCACGTCCACCACTTCCTTGAAGATGGCGCGGATCATGTTCTCGACGAAGTCCTGCACATCCTGCTCGCGCACGAAGGCGAACTCCATGTCCAGCTGGGTGAATTCCAGCTGGCGGTCGGCGCGCAGGGCCTCGTCGCGGAAGCAGCGCGCGATCTGGTAGTAACGGTCGAAGCCGGCCACCATCAGGATCTGCTTGAACAGCTGCGGGCTCTGCGGCAGGGCGTAGAACTCGCCCGGGTGCATGCGCGCCGGCACCAGGAAGTCGCGGGCGCCTTCCGGGGTGGCCTTGGTCAGGATCGGGGTTTCGATGTCCTGGAAGCCGGTGGCGTCCAGGTGGCGGCGCAGGGCCTGCACCAGCTTGATGCGGGTGCGCTGCATGCGCTGCATTTCCGGGCGGCGCAGGTCCAGGTAACGGTACTTCAGGCGGGTTTCCTCGCCCGGGTTCTCGTGCGCGTGGAACGGCAGCGGCTCGGCCTTGTTGAGGATGGTGATGGCCGTGGCGATCACTTCCACCTTGCCGGTGCGGAGCTTGTCGTTGGCCGCATGGCGCGCGCGCACCACGCCTTCCACCTGCAGCACGTCCTCGTAGCCCAGGCTGGCGGCCACGGCGAACACGGCCGCGTTGTCGACTTCCACCGTCACCTGCACGATGCCTTCATGATCGCGCAGATCGATGAAGCACACGCCGCCCTGGTTGCGGGCAACGTCGGTCCAGCCGGCGAGGGTAACGGTTTGGCCAATCAGGGTCTCGTCGACCAGGCCACAGAAGTGGGTACGCATGGGGGTAAAGCTCCGCAGGAGAATGCCGGCACCAGGTTGCGCCGGACAGCCCTTTATTCTGCGGCGTCGGCCCGGCCGGGGCAAATCCCCTGCGCCATGTCCCGGCCCGGCGGCGCCTGGACAGCCCAGCCGGGCGGCATCACGCCTTTTGAACCCTGACTCTTCCTATAGTCCGCGCACCAACGACCGCAAGGGATGCCGCCATGAACAGACGTCTGACCGTTGCCTGCCTGGCCGCCGCACTGGCCTGTACCGCCCCGGCCGCCCAGGCCCAGATGAGCACCCGCGCCTACGCCCCGGAAAACCTGTTGCAACTGTCCAGCAGCGACCGCAGCCGGGTCATCACCCAGGAATACGCCGACCAGTCCAATGGCCGCCGGATTCCGGACGACCAGCTGCGCTTCTACCTGGCCCAGGTCAATTCGGGCTGGAACTTCTCGCGGATCAAGCAGGACATCGCCACGTCCCTGCGCGGCAATGGCGGCGGGGGCGGCTGGAATGGCGGCGGCAACGGACCGGGCAACAGCGGTACGGTCCGCTGCGAAAGCCAGGACAACCGCGAGCGGGTCTGCAACACCGGCTGGCGCAGCGCCCGGCTGTCGCGCCAGATCTCCGGGACCACCTGTACCGAGGGCCGCAACTGGGGCTCGCGCAACGGAACGGTCTGGGTCAGCGGCGGCTGTCGCGCCGAGTTCGTCGAGGGCCGCGGCAACGGCGGCAACTGGGGCGGCGGCGGCGGTGGTACCGGCGCGACGATCCGCTGCGAGAGCCAGGACAACCGCGAACGGAGCTGCAACACCGGCTGGCGCAATGCGACCCTGGTCCGCCAGATCTCCGGTACGGCCTGTGTCGAGGGTCAGACCTGGGGCGTGCGCAATGGCGCGGTCTGGGTCAACCGCGGCTGCCGCGGCGAGTTCGCCGAAGCGCGTGGCAACAGCGGCGGCAACTGGGGCGGTGGCGGCGGCAACAGCAATTACAGCGTGACCTGCAGCAGCAACGACAAGCGCCAGCAGACCTGTGCCTGGGACGACCGCCAGGGACGTCCGGCACTGGTCCAGCAACTGTCGGGCACGGCGTGCGTGGAAGGCCGCAGCTGGGGCTACAGCAACGGCAGCCTGTGGGTCAGCGGCGGCTGCCGCGCCCGCTTCGGCGCGCGCTGAGCGCTGCCACATCGCGGCAGGTGCCGACCGTTGGTCGGCACCCTCCCCTCACGGCGCCGGAGAACAGGCTCCGGTGCTACCGGACGGAATTACGGCGCAGGGGTCTCGCCGCCCCACGGCGCCGGCGGCAAAGCCACCGGCTTGCTCAGATCGAACACCACCTGGAAGTGGCGCCCGCCGGGACGGGTCAATTCGTAGACGAAGCGCTGGTCCGGCTCGACCTCCATCGCCCACGTGTTCTGCACCGAGGCGAGCATGTCGGCCTTGCGGAACATCGCCACCGAGTCCGAATCCACCGGGAATGACTGACGTTGTGCGGTACCTGGCGGCTTGCTGTCGCCACCGTACAGCGTGACCGCATCCGGACTGCCGTCTTCGTGGCGGTGATCGTGCTTGAGCCGCAGCCCATTTTCGGTGCGACTCAGCACCCAGGTGCGCGAGTGGTCGTCGCCGACATGGAAGGGAATCCGCAGCTCATGTGCCGGATCCTCACAGCCACGCACATGCATGACCAGCCGTTTGCCCTCGAAGGGATCGGGTGCATCGGTGCGCGGCTCGTTGACCGCGATGCGGCCTTCGAACGCCTTGCCACAATGCGCAGCGACGGCAGACATGAAGGCATCGGACGGCGCCATCGAGACTTCATGGCCGACGGTATCGTTGGAGCCGCTGCAGGCGGTGATCGCCAGTGCAGCCGCCAAGGGAAGAAGTTTGACTACATTCATGGCCCCACCCTAACGGGCGCGAACGACCAGCGCAAACCAGGCGTCCTGCCCCCGCCGTGACACGCGCGCGCGCGCGCGCAGCGCTGCAACCGGGGCTTCATGCCCCCTGTGTTATGGTCGGTCACGTGACTCGTTCGCCTTCTTCCCCACGAAGGACGCACGCATGTTGCGGTTGACCGCCCTGCTCGCCGGCGTGGCGCTGCTGCTGACCGGCAGCGGCCTGCTCGGCACTCTGCTGGCGGTGCGCGGCGGTGAAGCCGGCTTCGGTGCCGGTACGTTGGGGTTGGTGATGTCCGGCTATTTCGCCGGTTTTTTCATCGGCACCTTCTTCGCCCCCTCGCTGATCGGCCGCATCGGCCATATCCGTGCGTTTGCCTTCTTTGCCGCCCTCGCCGCCATCGCGGTGCTGCTGCACCCTCTGTGGATCAATCCCGTGGGTTGGGGCGTGCTGCGCATCCTCACCGGCATCGCGCTGGTGGGCCTTTACACGGTGATCGAGAGCTGGCTCAACGCCGAGCCCGACCCGCGCCTGCGCAGCCGCGCTTTCTCGCTTTACATGGTGGTCAACCTCTCGGCACTGGCGCTCGGCCAGGTGCTGCTGATGCTGGGCGACGCCGGCGCGACCTCGATGTTCATGCTCACCGCGATCCTGGTCTGCGCGGCGGTATTGCCGGTCACCGCTACGCGCCTGCGCCCGCCGGAAATCCCCTCGGTGCCGCGCCTGAAACTGGCGCGGCTGTATGCGATGGCGCCGGTGGCGACGGTTGCCGCCGGCCTTTCCGGCCTGGCGATGGGTGCGTTCTGGGGCCTCCTACCGGTCTACGCCGGCGAGGTCGGCCTGGATGGCAACGGCGTCGCTCTGTTCATGCTGACCGCCATCGCCGGGGGTGCCTTGCTGCAATGGCCCTTGGGCCACATCAGCGATGGACATGACCGCCGCACCGGACTGGTCGCACTGAGCCTGGCCGCAGCCGGCATCGCCGTGGTGGCCTCCTTGCCGATGATCCAGCTGCAGACCCATCTGCTGTTCGGGCTGTTCTTCTTCTACGGCGGACTGGCCTTCGCGCTCTATCCCTTCGCGGTCGCGCACATGCTGGATTACCTGCCGCGCGAGGACCTGCTGTCCGGCTGCTCCAGCCTGCTGCTGGTGCATGGTGTCGGCGCGGCGCTCGGCCCCGCGCTGGCGGGTGCCGCCATGCAGCGTTTCGGTGCGCCGGCACTTCCGCTGTACTTCGCGGTGGTGCTGATGCTGCTTGCGCTGTTCACCACCGCGCGCCTGCTCAGCTTCCAGCGCCTGCGCACGCATCCGGTCGGGTTCCGGCTGATGCTGCGCACCACGCCGTCGGCACTGGAGCTGATGCCCGAGACCGACACCGCGCCGCCGGATTCCGATTCCCCCCTCCCCTCTGACTCCGATAAGGAAGTGCATTGACTGTTTCGACACCGACCTCCCTCACTCCAACCCGTACACCGCCGGCCCCGCCGGCACCGCAACTGATCCTCGCCACCGATCTGGATGGCACCTTCCTCGCCGGCGATCCCGCCGCGCGCCATCGGCTCTACCGGCTGGTCGACCAGCACCCCGGCATCCGCTTGATCTTCATCACCGGCCGCGGCCTGGAAGCGGTGATGCCCCTGCTCTCCGATCCGGCCATCCCGCGCCCGGATTACGTGGTCTGCGATGTCGGCGCCACCGTCGTCGACGGCCACACCCTGCAGCCGCTGCAGCCCCTGCAATCGATGATCGATGCGCACTGGCCGGGCGAGCAGGTGGTCGCCGCGGCGATGCGCCCGTTCACCGCGCTGCAGCGCCAGGACGTTCCCCAGGAACGCCGCTGCTCGTACTTCTGCGATCCCGACACGCTGGCGCCGCTGCGCGCGCAGATCCAGGCTGCCGCACAGGCGCTGGGCTGCGATGTGCTGTACTCGGCCGACCGCTATCTCGACATCCTGCCGCCCGATACCGACAAGGGCCGCACCCTGGCCGCGCTTGCGCGCCTGCTGGAACTCCCGCGCGACCGCATCCTGGTGGCCGGTGACACCCTCAATGACCTGTCGATGTACACCTCCGGTTTCCGCGGGGTGTGCGTCGGCGATTCCGAGCCGGCACTGACCGCCGCCACCGCCGACCTGAAGCACACCTACCACGCGCAGGCGCCCGGCTGCGGCGGAATCCTCGAGGCGATCGAACAGTTCGGCCTGCTCGCCGATGACGATCCTTTCCTGCGTCCGCCGGCACAGGCGCGCGCCGACGGTGCGGACCTGGTGATGGTCTACCACCGCCTGCCCTTCGATGAAGTGATGGAAGACGGCGTGCTGGTGCAGCGCCCACCGCGCTCGCCGAACGGCATCATTCCCTCGCTGCTGAGTTTCTTCGAAGGCGGCCAGAAAGGGTCGTGGGTGGCCTGGGGCATCGACGAGCCCAAGCGCGGCCCGTTCCAGACCCATCTGGCGGTGGATGCCGAGCGCTACCCCACCCTGACCGCCGCGCGGGTGCCGCTGAGCAAGCAGGAGGTGGACATCTTCTACAAGCGCTTCTCCAAGGAAGCGTTCTGGCCGATGCTGCATGTGTTCTGGGAGCGCGCGAAGTTCCGCGAAGAAGACTGGCAGGTGTTCCTGAAGGTCAACCGCAAGTTCGCCGAGGCCACCGCCGCCGAAGCCGCGCATGGCGCGACCGTGTGGATCCACGACTACAACCTGTGGATGGTGCCGGCCACGCTGCGCGAGCTGCGCCCGGACCTGAAGATCGCGTTCTTCCACCACACCTATTTCCCCTCGGCCGATGTGTTCAACGTGGTGCCGTGGCGCCGCGAGATCATCGGCAGCCTGCTCAGCTGCGACTACATCGGCTTCCACATTCCACGCCAGGTGGAGAACTTCGTCGACGTGGTCCGCGGTGCGATGCCGGCCGAGCGGCTGGCCTGGGAAAGCTGCGCACCGCGCTTCCTGACCTACGGGTGTGCGGTCGGCCTGGACACGATGACCACGCGCCTGCGCGTGGGCGATCGCGAAGTCGCGCTCGGTGCGCATCCGGTCGGCACCGATCTGCGCCGCATCCACAACGTGCTCGCGCGCAGCGACGTGCGCAACGACATCTTCAAGCTGCGCCGCGAGATCGGCGCGCGCAAGCTGGTGCTGTCGGTGGAGCGGCTGGACTACACCAAGGGCACGCTGGCCAAGCTGGAAGCCTTCGAGCGGCTGCTGGAACAGCATCCGGATCGCCAGGGCAAGGTCACCCTGCTGATGATCTGCGTCCCCGCCGCGCGCGAGATGACCATCTACCGCACGCTGCAGAACCAGATCGAACAGGCGGTCGGGCGGATCAACGGGCGCTTCTCGCGGCTGGACTGGACCCCGGTGCGCTTCTTCGCGCAGGCGTTGCCGTTCGAGGAAGTGGTGGCGCATTACGCGGCCGCGCAGGTGATGTGGATCACCCCGCTGCGCGATGGCTTGAACCTGGTGTCCAAGGAGTTCGTGGCCACGCAGGGCATCGAGGGCAGCAACGGTGTGCTGGTGCTCAGTGAGTTCGCCGGTGCGGCCGCGGAGCTGAAGGGCGCGGTGCTGACCAACCCGCACGATCCGGCCGATCTGACGGCAGGGCTGCTGCAGGCGTTGTCGATGCCCGACGACGAAGCGACCGGGCGCATGCGGCAGTTGTTCGGCAGCGTGGAGTACTACGACGTGGACCGCTGGGGCCGGGATTTCCTGGAGGCGGTACGCAACAGCCACCCCGAAGGCTGACGCCGGAACGGTGGTGCCGGCCGTTGGCCGGCTCTGCTGCAGGCGGTGCGGGCTGCGGGCGATGCGGGTTTCGTGGGTAGTGCCGGCCGCTGGCCGGCTCCACGCGGTCCTGGCGGCGGGCGATCACGGCCGTGGACGGTGACGGCTTCATGGGGAGCCGGCCAGCGGCCGGCACTACCCTCAGTGCGCACCGACCAACGGTCGGTGCCTACCGGGTCTGCATTGCCGAACGGTCGATGCCTACCTTGTGTGCACCGACCAACGGTCGGTGCCTACCGCGCGGCGTGGCCTACCCGGCCTGCTGCATGATGCCTTCGGCGATCACCGCTACTTGGCGCAGCACGTCGTTGCGGCCGGCATCATCGACCGTCGCGCCCTGCAGGTAGCTGGTCAGCACCCACGGAGCGCCGCCTGCGAGCGGCCACAGGATCGCGATGTCGTTGGTGGTGTCCTCGCCATTGCTGCCGGTCTTGTCGCCCACCCGCCATGCCTTGGACAGCCCGGCGCGCAGACGCGCATCGCCGGTTTCGTTGTCGATCAGCCAATCGGCCAGCTGCTGTTTCGAGGCGGGCTTGAGGACGTCACCGAGTACGAAGCGCTGCAGGCTGGCGGCCATCGCGGCCGGGCTGGTGGTGTCGCGCGGATCGTCCGGGGCGAACCGGTTCATCTCCGGCTCGAGTCGATCATTGCGCGTTACCGCATCGCCATTCGCGCGCAGGAACGCGGTCACGCCGGCCGGCCCACCGACCATGCCCAGCAGCAGGTTCGCCGCCGGATTGTCGCTGGTGATCATGGTTGCCCGGCACAGGTCACGCACCGTCACGTCCTTGCCGATATGCCGCGTGGTCACCGGGGCATGCGAGAGCATGTCCTGCTGGCGCACGGCCACGCGCCGGTCCAGCGAGAGCCTGCCCTGGTCGGCCAGATGCAGGACAGCCGCGGACAAAACGAACTTGAACGTGCTGCACATCGGGAAGCGTTCGTCCTGCCGATTGCCGGTGCGCCAGCCGGTGCCGGTGTTGAGCAGGGTCACGCCGAGGCGCCCGCCGCTCGCTGCCTCCAACGCCGCGAAGTCCTTCGCCGCGGCGGCGGATTTCGGCGAGGGCAGCGGGGTCTTGGCAAAGGCGGTGGCGGCCAGTGCCGAGGCGGCGGCCGCGCCGGTCCATTGCAGGAACTGTCGTCGAGCGATCATGCGGTTCTCCGTGGCGAAGGCCTGAGTATTGGCAGGTTGCGGCGCCGCCACCAGCGAGGATTTTCAGCGGGAGCCATTACCTGCCCTCATGCCTGCCGGGACCAACCTCTGGGAATGAACGCAGGAATTGCCCTCATCTCTGCCAGCTGCTCCCGCAGCAGCCCCCTCAGTGCGAAGATGCATCACTCCTGCTCACGGCTCGACCCATGCTCCGCCCCCAGCTGCCGCTCAATGCCCTGCGCGCCTTCGAGGCCGCTGCACGGCACCAGAATTTCACCCGCGCCGCGTTGGAGCTATGCGTCAGCCAGGCCGCGCTGAGCCATCAGATCCGGGCGCTGGAGGACCGGCTGGGTGTGTCGCTATTCACCCGGTTGCCGCGCGGGGTCGCCCTGACCGATGAAGGAGCCCGCCTGTATCCGGTGCTCAATGAGGCCTTCGACCGCATCGCGGTGAGCCTGGACCGCTTTGTCGGCGGGCACTTCCGCGAGGTATTGAGCGTGGGCGTGGTCGGCACCTTCGCCACTGGCTGGCTGCTGCCACGCCTGGGCGATTTCAACGCGCGGCATCCGGATATCGAGCTGCGCCTGCAGACCCACAACAACCGCATCGATCTGGCCGGTGAAGGGCTGGACCTGGCGATCCGGTTCGGCGACGGCGATTGGCAGGGGCAGATCAGCGATGCGGTGCTGGATGCACCGTTCGCGCCCCTGTGCGCACCCGCGCTGGCACGTACGCTGCGGCAGCCGCGCGATCTGGCCAATGTGGCGTTGCTGCGCTCCTACCGAAGCGACGAGTGGCCACGCTGGCTGCAGGCGGCCGGGGCACCGGAGCTGGAAGCCCGCGGGCCGGTGTTCGATTCGTCCCTGACGCTGGCCAGTGCCGCCGCGGCCGGCGCCGGCGTGGCGCTGTTGCCGTTGAAGATGTTCGAGCAGGATCTGGCCCAGGGGCGCCTGATCCGGCCGTTTGCACAGACGCTGGACCTGGGGCGGTACTGGCTGACGCGGCTGCGCTCGCGCGCCGAAAGCGATGCGGCGCGACGGTTCCGGGAATGGCTGGAGGCGCAGGACGATGTGCCGACCAACGGTCGGCACCTGCCGGTTGCCTGAGGGTGCCAGGTAGATGCCGACCGTTGGTCGGCATGCCGTTTACGCGTCCAGCAATTCCATCCACGTCTGCTCGGCCTTGCTGAGCAGGGTCGCGGTGGCTTCACGATCGCGGCCGAGGACGGCCATGCGGGTCGCATCGGCGTAGTTGGCCGGGTTGGCCAGCTCGCGGTCCAGGTCGGCCAGCAGCGCCTCCAGTTCGCCCACCTTGGCTTCGGCAGCAGCCAGCTTGTGGGGATTGACCGGCTTCTTCGGCGGCAGCGGCGGGGTCGGGGGCACCGGCTCCGGGGCGGCCGCGGCCATCTTCTGCTTGGTGCCCTGCGCGGCGGGACGCGAACGCAGCCAGGCGGCGTAGGCATCCAGATCGCCGTCGAACGGCTCGACCACGCCATCGGCGACGCGCCAGAAGGTATCGCAGACCAGGCCGATCAGATGGCGGTCATGCGAGACCATCACGATCGCGCCCTCGAAGTCGGCCAGTGCTTCGGCCAGCGCTTCGCGCATTTCCAGGTCCAAGTGGTTGGTCGGTTCGTCGAGCAGCAGCACGTTCGGCTGCTGGTAGGCGATCAGCGCCAGCGCCAGGCGCGCGCGTTCGCCACCGGAGAAGCCGTCCACCGGTTCGAAGGCACGGTCGCCGGCGAAGTTCCACTTGCCGAGGAAATCGCGGAAGGACTGGTTCGGTGCATCCGGCGCCAGGTCGCGGAAGTGCTCCATCGGCGACTGCCCTTCATGCAGCGACTCCACCGTGTGCTGGGCGAAGTAACCGATGCGCAGGTCCGGATGCGCGGCGCGCTCGCCGCTGATCGGGTCCAGTTCGCCCACCAGGGTCTTCACCAGGGTGGTCTTACCGGCGCCGTTCGGACCAAGCAGGCCGATGCGCTGGCCGGCTTCCAGGCCGAAGCCCACGTTGTGCAGGATCACCGAATCGGCGCCGTACCCGGCCTCGACATGGTTCAGGCGGATCAGCGAGAACGGCAGTTTGGCCGGCGGGGCGAATTCGATGCGGAACTCGCGCTCGGCACGCACCGCTTCGGTACCGGCCAGCTTGGCCAGGCGCTTCATGCGGCTCTGTGCCTGCGCGGCCTTGCTGGCCTGCGCCTTGAAGCGATCGATGAAGCTCTGCAGATGCGCGCGCTCGGCCTGTTCCTTGTCGTGGGCGAGCTGCTGTTGGCGCAACTGTTCGGCGCGCTGGCGCTCGAAATCGGTATAGCCGCCGACGTACAGCTTGGCGCCGCCACCGTGCAGATGCAGGGTGTGGGTGGCCACGTTGTCCAGGAACTCGCGGTCATGCGAGATCAGCAGCAGGGTGCCCGGGTACTTGAGCAGCCACTGTTCCAGCCAGAACACGGCGTCCAGATCCAAGTGGTTGGTCGGTTCATCGAGCAGCAGCAGGTCGCTGGGCATCATCAGCGCGCGCGCCAGGTTCAGGCGCACGCGCCAGCCGCCGGAGAACGAGGAGACCGCGCGCGAGTGGGTTTCGGCCGGGAAGCCCAGGCCGTGCAGCAGCTTGCCGGCGCGCGCCTCGGCGTCATAGGCACCGATCTCGGCCATGCGCTGGTGGGCGGTGGCCACCGCTTCCCAGTCTTCACGCGCCGCGGCTTCCGCCTCTTCACGCATGACGGCGGCCACCTCGGTGTCGCCCTCCAGCACGAACTGCAGCGCCGGATCCGGCAGCGACGGGGTTTCCTGGGCCACGCTGGCGATGCGGATCTTGCCGGGCAGATCGACGTCGCCCTTGTCCGCCTCCAGCTCGCCCTTCACGGCGGCGAACAGGCTGGACTTGCCGGCGCCATTGCGGCCGACCACGCCGACGCGGTACCCCGCATGCAGGGTCAGGTCGACGTTGGACAACAGCAGCCGCTCGCCACGGCGCAAGGCGAAGTTACGAAGGGAAATCATCTTGGGGGTCCATATAACGGAATGGAATGTGCTCGTGAGCACCTTTCCTGCGACGTAATTCTAGCGTTAACGAATACTTGACGGGCCCCGGGATGCGCGGCAGGCCTCGTTTCTCTCTCCGACGACCCTGCCTGCGCTCCCCCGGGACCCTCCTGTCAGATCCTCGACCGCACGTAAATGGTTGCTGCTGCAACGTTTTTTACGAACATGGCAAATATTTGACAAGCGATGAATATCCCGTTAATCCGTCTCTTGCGCACCGCAACAACCGCCTTCGCAGACCCGATCCTCGATGTCGTGATGTCGCTTTGGTGCAGCACCGCCCCTACCGGAGCCACATCCTGATGAACCGCAAGACCAGTACGCTCTCCGCCGCCGTAGCTGTCGCGCTCGGTATGTCCAGCTTCGCCGCCACCGCCCAGGAGGCGCCCGCCCGCACGGCGGCCAACACCCTGGACACCATCATCGTCACCGGTACCCGCGTAGCCGACCGTACCGTGGCCGAGTCGCAGTCGCCGATCGACATCATCACCCCCGAGGCATTGCAGTCCACCGGCACCACCGAGCTGGCCACCGCGCTGGCCCGCGCCCTGCCCTCGCTGAACTTCCCGCGCCCGGCGTTGACCGATGGCACCAGCGGCATCCGCCCGGCGCAGCTGCGCGGCCTGTCCCCGGACCAGGTGCTGGTGCTGGTCAATGGCAAGCGCCGCCACACCTCGGCGCAGATCAACGTCAACGGCAGCATTGGCCGTGGCTCCTCGGCGGTGGACATCAACGCGATCCCGATCGCCTCGATCGAGCGCGTGGAAGTGCTGCGCGACGGCGCCTCGGCGCAGTACGGTTCGGACGCCATCGCCGGTGTGATCAACATCGTGCTCAAGGGTTCGTCCTCCGGCGGCAGCCTGGCGCTGGACGCCGGCCAGTACTCGGCCGGTGACGGCAACAAGTACCAGCTCTCCGGCGATACCGGCATCGGCTTCGCCGACGGTCGCGGCAGCGTCCACGTGGCCGGCCAGATCGTCCAGCAGGACGAGAGCAACCGGGCCGGCCCGTACCAGGGCACCGCGCCGAACACCGGCAACTTCCCCAACATCGGCCAGACCACCTTCGTGGTCGGCGACCCGCAGGTGGATGCGACCGCTGCCTCGGCGAACGCCAGCTTCCAGTTCAGCGACCACGTCTCGGCCTACGCCACCGCGATGGCCAGCAACCGCGACATCACCTCGTTCGCGTTCTACCGCTCGCGCAACAACAGCAACCAAGGCCCGCTGCTGGCGCAGACCTACCCGGACGGCTTCGTGCCGGAGATCAACCAGTACTCCAAGGACCGCTCGCTGGTCGCCGGGGTCAAGGGCGGCTCCGACAACGGCTGGAACTGGGATGTCAGCTACAACTATGGCGCCAACAAGATCGACTTCCACACCCGCAACAGCATCAACTACGCGCTCGGTGTGAACAGCCCGCGCTCGTTCTACGACGGCGCGCTGGAGTACACCCAGAACATCGTCAATGCCGACGTGACCAAGACCCTGGACTGGGGCCTGGCCTACCCGGTCACGCTGTCCTTCGGCGGTGAGTACCGCAAGGAGAAGTGGGAGCAGTCGGCCGGTGAACTGAACTCCTACACCGGCAGCGGTGCGCAGGGCTTCGGCGGCTTCACCCCGCTCAACGCCGTCGACGCCGACCGCGACAACTACGCCGTCTATGCCGGGCTGGAAGCCGACCTCACCGACAAGTTCTCCGCCGGCGTGACCGGCCGCTACGAGGACTACTCGGACTTCGGCGACAAGTTCTCCGGCAAGCTCTCCGCACGCTACGCCTTCACCGACAAGGTCGCCCTGCGCGCCACTGCCTCCAGCGGTTTCCGCGCTCCGTCGCTGGCCCAGCAGAGCTACCAGGCGGTGACCAGCACGATCGTCAACGGCGTGTTCGTCGAACGCGGCACCTTCCCGACCACCAGCCCTGCCGCGCAGGCGCTGGGTGCCAGCCCGCTGAAGGCCGAAAGCTCGACCTCCTACAGCCTGGGCCTGGTGCTGCAGCCGGTGGATCGGCTGTACCTGACCGTGGATGCGTACCAGATCGACATCGACGACCGCATCGTCTTGTCGACCAACATCACCACCAATGACGCCGCCAACGCACTGCTGTCCGGGCTGGGGCTGCCGGGCGTCACTGCGTTCTCCTACTTCACCAACGGCGTGGACACCCGCACCCGCGGCGTGGATGCGGTCTCCAGCTATACGATTCCCTTCACCGCCAGCTCGCTGGAGCTGACCGCTGCCTACAGCTACAACGAAACCGAGGTGAAGAAGTTCATCGGCTCGCCGCCGGTGTTCGGCACGCTGGGCATCACCCAGTCGCTGATCGGCCGCGATGAGATCGGCCGCATCGAGGACAGCTACCCGCGCGACAAGACCATCCTCAGCGGTACCTGGCGTTCGGACCGCTGGGACCTGAACCTGGCGGCCACCCGCTATGGCTCATTCACCGTGCGCAATTCGGCGACCGCCCTGCGTGACCAGACCTACGACGCCTCGTGGGTGCTGGATGCCTCGGCCAGCTACAAGCCGAGCGAGAACTGGACCCTCACCTTGGGCGCGGACAACATCCTGGACGAATACCCGGACCGCACCGTGGACCTGCAGAACTCCACCTGGGGCATGCTGCCGTACAGCAACTACTCGCCGTACGGGTTCAATGGTGCGTACGTATACGGGCGCGTGACCTACAAGTGGTAACAGGGGTAGTGCCGGCCGCTGGCCGGCACTACTGTGCGCCCCGACACGCATTTCACACGCGGCGCCATGCCAGAATCCAGGCATGAATCGCCCAGACCTCCCACTGAACCTGTCCAGCAGCGCACGCCGCGTGGTGCGCTGCGCCGTCGCATGGGCGGCGCTGGCGGCGGTCCCGCTTTCCGGATGTGCAGGAGATCACGTGAAACCGAGCTATTCCAAGTCAAGCGTCGAGCCGGTCGTCGTGACCAAGGTGTCCAACTCCACCCTCCAGGTGCAGTTCGAGGAACCTGCCGAAAGCATGTACTACGCAGCGGGAATCAGCTACGTCGTCGAGGCGGACACCATGAAGATCGTCATCGACCGGTGTCCGATATCCGGCAACTGCGCAACCATGCTGCGCCGTCACATCGTGCCTGGCCCACCCAAACCTGCCGTGCAGGATATTCCCCTGCTGGCGCCTCGCGTTGTAATGCTCTTCGCCGACGGCGAAGAGCAAGTCTTTCCTTAAGGGGGCGCTATGGCTGACAAGGTAGTCCTGGGTATCCATAGCGACGTAGACCCCAACACGCAAGGCTCACTCAATCAGTTTGTGGATGGTCATGCCTGGATCACGGTCACCCGCAATGGCGACACGCAGTACTACGGCCTGTGGCCAGACGGGCACCCACGCGCAGGCGATAATGGACCCGAAACGGACATCAGGGTCGGCTTGGAAACAAGGTTCAGGTCGTCGGCCTCCCGCTACTACGAGCTGACACCCCAGCAGGAAAAACAGCTCGATCAGGCCCTGAACGAGAATGTCACATGGGCCTACACCAACACCTGCGCGTCATGGGCGACGGCCACGGTCTCCAAGGTGACCGGGCAAACGCTGGATGCCGGCGAGCTGATGCTCACCGATACGCCCCGGGAACTGATCGAATCCATCCGCAAGGCAGAACGCCTTCAGCCCACTACCCCGGCGAACCCGCAGCCTCCGCCGGAACCCAGGCAGCAGGGATCCAGTGCAGGATCGCTGAGCGACACGTCCCTGTCGCTGCACCAACAAGCCATCGAGGGCGTCCACAAGCTGGACGCAGCCCTGGCCAGGCAGCCTGACCAGTCCAGCGAGCGCATGGCCGCCAGCCTGGCGAACCTGGCCCGGGCCCAAGGTCTAGAGCGGATTGACCACGTTGTCCTGGGAAAACCTACTGGCCCCTCTTCCGACTCACAGAACGTATTCGTGATCCAGGGCGCGCTGGACGACCCTGCCCACCGGCGGGCCCATATGGGGATCGACGCCGCAGTGCATACCTCGGTCGACGATTCGATCCGGCAACTGCAGCAGATCGACCGCCAGCAGGCTGCAGCTACGGTCGCCGAACCTGCCCCGGTACTTGAAGAGGTCCAGCATCGGCGGCTGGTTTGATCCAGTCCCGTTGAGACAGCCACTGACTGGCGCCACGACGAACGACCCGAAGAGGGTGCACCTGGAACCGGCGGCGTAGGGCAGGAGTGAGCGTGCCTGCCCAGGCAAACCACGCTACGGTTTGCCGTATCCAGCCGCATCGGTGAAAATCGGGGCATTCCCCACATTGCGAGCCCCGATGCACCATGACACCGACCTGATCAACATCGTGGCCGTTGGCCTTGGGCTCGCCTTCATCCTTGGCGCGCTGGCCAACAAACTGCGTTTGTCCCCGCTGGTCGGTTACCTGGTTGCTGGCATCTGCGTAGGCCCGTTCACCCCCGGCTTCGTCGCCGACCAGGCGCTGGCCAACCAGTTGGCCGAGATCGGCGTGATGCTGCTGATGTTCGGGGTCGGCCTGCATTTCTCGCTGAAAGACCTGATGGAGGTCAAAGCGATCGCCATCCCGGGTGCGATCGGCCAGATCCTGGTCGCCACCCTGCTCGGCTGGGGCTTGGCGGCCCTGATGGGCTGGCCGGTGATCTACGGCGTGGTGTTCGGCTTCTCGCTGGCCACGGCCAGTACCGTGGTGCTGCTGCGCGCGATGGAAGAACGGCGCCTGCTGGAGACCACGCGCGGCAAGATCGCCATCGGCTGGCTGATCGTGGAAGACCTGGCCTGCGTTCTGGCCCTGGTGATGATGCCGGTTCTGGCCGGCGTGTTCGGCCCGGACGCGGCCAATGAGACCCATACCGTCGGCAGCGTGCTGGCCAGCATCGGCTGGACCTTCGTGCAGCTGGGCCTGTTCGTGGCGGTGATGCTGGTGGTCGGGCGCCGCGTGATCCCGTGGATCCTGGAGCGCATCGCCGGTACCGGTTCGCGCGAGCTGTTCACCCTGGCCGTGCTGGCGATCGCGCTGGGCGTGGCGTTCGGCTCGGCGATGCTGTTCGGCGTGTCGTTCGCGCTGGGCGCGTTCTTCGCCGGCATGCTGCTCAACGAATCCGAACTCAGCCACAAGGCCGCCAACGATTCGCTGCCGCTGCGCGATGCGTTCGCGGTGCTGTTCTTCGTCTCGGTCGGCATGCTGTTCAACCCGGCCATCCTGATCGAGCACCCGTGGCAGGTCCTGGCCACCGCGGCGATCATCATGTTCGGCAAGTCCGCCGCTGCGTTCGTGATCGTGCGTGCCTTCGGCCACCCGACCGGCACCGCGCTGACCATTTCGGCCAGCCTGGCGCAGATCGGCGAATTCGCCTTCATCATCGCCGGCCTCGGCGTGACCCTGAAAATTCTGCCGCCGACCGGGCAGGCGCTGGTGCTGGCCGGTGCGTTGATCTCGATCATGCTCAACCCGCTGGTGTTCGGCCTGCTCGACCGCTGGCTGCTCAAGCACCAGGAAACCGCCCCGACCACGGTGGAGACCGAGCTGCCACCCGGCCCCTCGCTGGACCTGCACGACCATGCCATCGTGATCGGCTACGGCCGCGTCGGCAGCGCGCTGGCACAGGTGCTGCGCGACCGTGGCGTGCCGGTGATGATCATCGACGACAACAAGGAACACGTCGCCGAGGCGCATGCGGCCGGCCTGCCCGGCATCCGTGGCAGCGCCGCCTCCGACCGCGTGCTGGCCGAAGCGCATCCCGAGCGCGCCAAGATCGCCGTGCTGGCGATCCCGCAGCCGCTGGAAGCCGGTGAGACGCTGGCCAAGCTGCGCGCGCTCAATCCCGGCCTGACCCTGCTGGCACGTGCGCACAGCGATGCCGAGGTGAAGCACCTGCTCGCCCATGGCGCCGATGGCACGGTGATGGCCGAGCGCGAGCTGGCCTATTCGCTGGCCGAGATGGTGATGTCCACCCCGCCGTACCGCACGATGAGGCAGCAGCACAGCATTCCGGTGGTGTGAGGGACGCTACGCGACCGGCACGCATATATCCGCACGCAGGATGGGCTCGGGTACCTCTTCCGGATCGTCGAGGTAGTGGTAATACAGCTCGGCGTCGCGCAGCGTGTGGCCGCACTCGGGCAGCCAGTCCCGCAGCAGCACATCGGTGGCGGCCTCCAGCCCTGCATAGCTGCCCACATGGCGCAGCACCGCATACGCGCCGCCGCCCAGCGTCAGCGCACGCAGCGGCGCCGGCAGCGCGTGCGGCGGGCGACCGAACCCCATGCCGCAGTCGAACACGCACTCGTGCGCCGGTACATCGCGGTGATCGGTGCGTGCGATGCCGACCAGCTGCTGCAACTGCTCGGCCCAGCCCTGCTCGGCCGCCCAGGTGAAGATCTCGCCGAAGGCCTGGTCGAGATCATCGAAGGCGCCTTCCCTGCGTAGCGCCACCACATCGAAAGGCTCCAGCATGGTCACGGTCACTTGTAGGGGGACCGCGTTGCCGTCGGCCTGATCACCGGCCGGCAGCGACAGCAGCTGCTGCCAGTGGCTGCGCAGCCCGGCATCCTCGCGCAGGGTACTCGGCGTGGCATCCAGCGCCTGGCGGCAGGCACGGGCCAGCGCCTGCGGACTCTCATAACCGACATGCAAGGCGACCTCGGTGACCCGGCTGTCGGCCTGGCCCAGCAGCGTCAGCGCCTGCAGCAGGCGCAGGCGGGCCACGGTACGCCCGGGGGTTTCGCCGGTCAGCGCGCGGTACAGGCGATGGAAGTGGAACGGGGACTGGTGCGCGATCGCGGCCAGTGCCTCCAGATCGGGCAAGGGATCGCCAGCGCGCAGGCACGCCTGCAGATGGGCGATGACGCGGTCGATACCGTGGCGCTGGCGTACCTGGGCAATGCGGCTCATGGCGGGCTCCATCTCGGGGTGACGCTCAGCGTGCGTCGTGCCCCACCCCGGCGCGTGGCCGATCTTGCGCAGTTGGGGGATCGTCAGCCGATCCTAACCCTGTCGGTAGAGCCACGCCAAAAACCCCCACGGCGGCCGGCCCGCACCGGCCGCCGTGGGTCCTGCCTCTACGCTTTGGCCAACGCCTGCTCCAGGTCCGCCAGCAGGTCATCGATGTGTTCGATGCCCACCGACAGCCGCACCGTGTCTTCGCTGACGCCCGCCTTTTCCAGCTCGGCCGCATCCAGCTGCCGGTGGGTGGTCGAGGCCGGATGCGTGGCCAGGGATTTGGCATCGCCCAGGTTCACCAGCCGGGTGAACAGCTGCAGCGCATCCAGGAAGCGCGCGCCAGCCGCGCGGCCACCGGGCAGGCCGAAGGTCAGCACGCCGGAGCCGTGGCCGCGCAGGTACTTCTGCACCAGCGCATGTTCGGGGTGGTCGGGCAATGCGGCGTAGTTCACCCAGGCGACCTTGGGATGTCCCTGCAGGTGCTTGGCCACGGCCAGGGTATTCGCGTTGATCCGGTCCAGCCGCAGCGCCAGCGTCTCGATGCCCTGCAGGATCAGGAAGGAATTGAACGGCGAGATCGCCGCGCCGGTATTGCGCAGCGGCACCACCCGCGCGCGACCGATGTAGGCAGCCGGCCCAAGGGCTTCGGTGTAGACCACGCCGTGGTAGCTCACGTCCGGTTCGTTCAAGCGACGGAAGCGCTGCTTGTGCTCGGCCCATGGGAAGCGCCCGGAGTCCACGATGGCGCCACCCAGGCTGGTGCCATGACCGCCGAGGTACTTGGTCAGCGAATGCACCACGATGTCCGCGCCGAAGTCGAACGAGCGCTGCAGGTACGGCGTCGCCACGGTGTTGTCGACGATCAGCGGCACGCCATGCGCATGCGCGATCTTCGCCACCGCCTCGATGTCGGTGATGTTGCCGCGGGGGTTGCCGATCGACTCGACGAACACCGCCTTGGTGCGGTCATCGATCAACGCGCCGAACGCCTGCGGATCGCGATAGTCGGCAAAGCGCGTCTCAATGCCGAACTGCGGCAGCGTATGCGCGAACAAATTGTAGGTGCCGCCATACAGCGCACTGGCCGAGACGATGTTGTCGCCCGCTTCGGCGATGGTCTGGATCGCATAGGTGATCGCCGCCTGGCCCGAGGCCAGCGCGAGCGCGCCGATCCCACCTTCCAGCGCGGCGATGCGCTGCTCCAGCACGTCGGTGGTGGGATTCATGATGCGGGTGTAGATGTTGCCCGGCACCTTCAGGTCGAACAGGTCCGCGCCGTGCTGGGTGTCATCGAAGGCGTAGGCCACGGTCTGGTAGATCGGCACCGCCACCGCGCGCGTGGTCGGGTCGGGCCGGTAGCCGCCATGCACGGCGATGGTCTCCGCGCGCCACTGTGATTCGGGACTGCCGTGTTCGGACATATCGCATCGTCTCCAGGTGAATGCCGACGATACCGAACAAAAAACCCCCGCCGAGGCGGGGGTTCATGCCAAACCAGCATGGTCTGAGGCGCAACGGTTATCAGGCCGCCGGCGCGTGCGGGGCTCAGCCCTTCACGAACACCAGCTTGCCCTCGGCCGCATCGACCCGGATCACATCGCCGTTGAGGAACTCGCCGGACAGGATCTTCTGCGCCAGCGGATTCTCCAGCTGCGACTGGATCGCACGCTTGAGCGGGCGGGCGCCGTACACCGGATCGAAGCCGACGTTGCCCAGCAGCTCGAAGGCGGCGTCGCTGACCTCGATGCGCAGGCCACGCTCGGCCAGACGCTTTTCCAGGCCCTGCATCTGGATGCGGGCGATCTGCTTGATCTGCACCTTGTCCAGCGGATGGAACACGACGATGTCGTCCAGGCGGTTGATGAATTCCGGGCGGAAGTGCGCCTGCACCACGCCCATCACCGCCGCCTTCATCTGCGTATAGGCCTCCGGACTGTCATCGCTGCTCATGTCCTGGATCTGGTGCGAGCCCAGGTTGGAGGTCATCACGATGACGGTATTGCGGAAGTCCACCGTGCGGCCCTGGCCATCGGTCAGGCGACCGTCGTCGAGCACCTGCAGCAGGATGTTGAACACATCCGGATGCGCCTTCTCCACTTCATCCAGCAGGATCAGCGAATACGGGCGACGACGCACCGCCTCGGTCAGGTAGCCACCTTCCTCGTAGCCCACATACCCCGGGGGCGCACCGATCAGGCGCGCGACGCTGTGCTTCTCCATGAACTCGCTCATGTCGATGCGGATCATCGCGTCGCTACTGTCGAACAGGAACTCGGCCAGCGATTTGCACAGCTCGGTCTTGCCCACGCCGGTCGGGCCCAGGAACAGGAACGAGCCGCTCGGGCGATCCGGATCGGACAGGCCCGCACGCGAGCGCCGCACCGCATCGGAGACCACCTTGGTCGCCTCTTCCTGGCCGACCACGCGGTTGTGCAGCACCTCTTCCATGCGCAGCAGCTTGTCGCGCTCGCCTTCCAGCATGCGGTTGACCGGGATGCCGGTCCACCGCGACACCACCTCGGCGATTTCCTCGGCGGTGACCCGGTCCTGGACCAGCTTGAACTCGCTGGTTTCCACTTCCTGCGCGGCAGCCAGCTGCTTTTCCAGCTGCGGCAACTGCCCGTACTGGATTTCGCTCATGCGACCGAAGTCCTGGCGGCGCTGCGCCGACTCCAGCTCCAGCTTGGCCTGCTCGATCTGCTCCTTGATCCGGGTCGCACCCTGCAGCGTGGCCTTCTCCGACTTCCAGATCTCGTTGAGATCGGAGAACTCACGCTCCAGCGCATCGATGTCGGTTTCCAGATCGGCCAGGCGCTGGCGCGATGCGTCATCCTTTTCCTTCTTGAGCATTTCGCGCTGGATCTTGAGCTGGATCACGCGCCGCTCCAGGCGGTCCAGTTCTTCCGGCTTGGAGTCGATCTCCATGCGGATGCGCGAGGCGGCTTCGTCCATCAGGTCGATGGCCTTGTCCGGCAGCTGGCGATCGGCGATATAGCGGTGCGACAGCGTGGCCGCCGCGACGATCGCCGGGTCGGTGATTTCCACGCCATGGTGCACGGCGTACTTTTCCTTCAGCCCGCGCAGGATCGCGATGGTGTCTTCCACGCTCGGCTCGCCCACCAGCACCTTCTGGAAGCGGCGCTCGAGCGCGGCGTCCTTCTCGATGTACTTGCGGTACTCGTCCAGCGTGGTCGCGCCGACGCAGTGCAGCTCACCGCGCGCGAGGGCCGGCTTGAGCATGTTGCCCGCGTCCATCGCGCCATCGGCCTTGCCTGCGCCGACCATGGTGTGCAGCTCGTCGATGAACAGGATCACCTGCCCCTCGCTCTTGGCCAGGTCGTTGAGCACGCCCTTCAGGCGTTCCTCGAACTCACCGCGGAACTTGGCGCCGGCGATCAGCGCGCCCATGTCCAGCGAGAGCACGCGCTTGCCGCGCAGGCCTTCGGGCACTTCGTCGTTGATGATGCGCTGGGCCAGGCCTTCCACGATCGCGGTCTTGCCCACGCCGGGTTCGCCGATGAGCACCGGGTTGTTCTTGGTGCGGCGCTGCAGGACCTGGATGGTGCGACGGATTTCCTCGTCGCGGCCGATCACCGGATCCAGCTTGCCGCTCTCGGCGCGCGCGGTCAGGTCGATGGTGTATTTCTCCAGCGCCTGGCGCTGGTCTTCCGCATTTTCCGACTGCACGGTCTCGCCACCGCGCACCTTCTCGATGGCGGTTTCGATCTTCTTCTTGTCGGCACCGGCAGCGCGCAGCGCCATGCCCAGGGTGCCGCCATCGTCGACCGCGGCCAGCACGAACCACTCGCTGGCGATGAAAGCATCGCCGTGCTGCTGGGCCAGCTTGTCGGTGTTGTTGAGCAGCCGGTTCAGATCGTTGCCGATCGACAGGTTGCCTTCCTGCCCGGAGACCTTGGGCAGGGCCTCCATGGTTTCGTTCAAACGTTCGCGCAGCACCGGTACGTTGACACCGGCCTGGGCCAGCAGCGGGCGCGTGCTGCCGCCCTGCTGATCCAGCAGCGCGCTGAACACATGGACCGGTTCGATGATGTTGTGGTCGCGGCCCACGGCCAGCGACTGCGCGTCGGCCAGCGCCTGCTGGAAACGCGAGGTGAGCTTGTCCATCCGCATGATTCTTGTCCTCGATGTAAACGGGAGCTGGCCGTGCCAGCACTCTCAGTCAGATGCGGTTACGTGGGCGTGTTTCAAGGGTGGATGAGATGCCGATTCAGCCAACGTCGGCCTTCCCGCAGCCCTTTCCGCCCCCCCGGCCGGGCAGGCCTTCACGCGCTGGGCGGCCGCCCCAGCACCGGCGGTGCGGCCGGGCGCGGTACCAGGCAGCCGAGGCCGGCGGGCAGGTCCAGCGCCACGTCATAGCCCCCGGTGACGCCGTAGCCGATCCGCCACGACGACGAGAACAGGTCCGGCGGCTGGAAGGCGATATCCACCGGAATCGCGACCGGCGTGTCGGTGATCTGCAGCGGTGTGCTGGCCGGGGCGTACTCGATGTCCTCCGCGCCGCGCGTGGTGATCACGTTCCGGCGCTGGATCGCCGCGGCCGGTACCGACGAGCGCGGCGCGCCGCGCATCTGGAAGGCTCCGTGGAAGCCGCTATCGACCAGCATCAGGTGGGCCTCGCGGCCCCGGATCGGATAGCGGACCTGCTGGAACGGCCCCCACAGCGACGAGGTGAACACCATCCGGCGCGTGCAGGCAGCCGGCGTGTGCGACCCCAGCAGCGTCAACGTTTCGCGGGACAGGCGGACCGGCCCCAGCGCGCGCAGCACGTCCAAGCCGATCAGGTTGAGCTCACGCGCGGCTTCGCTGTTGAACGACACATCGCGCACGCGCTGGCCACCGAGTTCGATATCGATCGGCGCGGCCAGCCCCGCCTGCTGGATCTCGTCCCCGACGATGCGCGACACCACGAAGTTGCCGGTGACCGCCAGTCCCAGCGATTCGGCCAGGGCGCGGCTGATATGCGAACGCGGCGCACCGGTGTCGATGACGAAAGAGGCTTCGTGGGCGACCACAGCGCCATCGCGGCTGCCATGCAGCGTCACCGTGACCGAGGGCAGTTCATTGCTGAACTGGATCGGCACGTCCACGTCCTGCCCGCGCTCGGCCGCCGGCAGCGCGCTGCGCGGCCAGGTCGTGAACGCCGCGAACGCGGGCCGGGTGACATCGGGCACTTCATCACCGGGCGTGAGCATCGGCACGATGGTGCGCTGGTAGTCCTCGCGCACGCGCAGCATCAGCCTCGCCCACTGCGCGATATCGCCCTCGATCAGCGCATTGCCGGCCAGGGTGGATTCGCACAGGAAGGCCAGGCCCTGCAGCGCCGGCGGTGCATCGGCGGTTTCGGCCAGGCACTGGCGTGCGGCACGGTTGGAGGCGTCCAACTCTCCACGGACGCGGTGGTAGCCCGCCGCGCCGAGATGGCGGCGCGGGCCGGACGCGCCGCTCATGTCGCGCAGCGTCGTCAGCTCCGCACGCAGCACCGCATCGCTGTAGCCGAACCCATCGTGGAGCGCCACCGGATCGGCCGCCACGGTGGCCGGCAGCATCGCCACGCACGCGCCCAGTACCCACATCCGCATCCCGTACTCCCGTCGACGTCCCCGCTCGACCCTAGCACGGGAACCACGCTGCGCTCACGCCTGCTTTCGTCCGCGCGCGCGATGCTGGGGGCCGGTTCCGCACGGAGTGACTGCATGCATTACGAACTGTATTACTGGACCGGCATCCAGGGCCGCGGCGAGTTCGTGCGGCTGGCGCTGGAAGACGCCGGCGCGGGCTACACGGACATGGCGCGCGTCCATGGCGACGCGGTGATGCAGCCGTACCTGGATGGCAAGGTCGAAGGACTGCAGTCGTTTGCCCCGCCGTTTCTGCGCACCGGGCGGCAGGTGATCGCCCAGGTCGGTGCGATCCTGGACCATCTGGGACCGGAACTGGGCCTGGTTCCCGATGCCAGCTCGCGGCGACAGCAGGCGCTGCAGTTGCAGCTGACCATCGCCGACCTGGTCGCCGAGGTGCACGACACCCATCACCCGATCGCCGCCTCGAAGTACTACGACGACCAGAAGCGCGAAGCCAAGGCGCGCGCCGAATCGATGCGGAGCGAACGCATGCCGAAGTTCCTGGGGTACTTCGAGAACGTGCTCAAGCACAACGGCGGGAGGCATCCGCTGCGGGAGCATTCCTACGTCGATCTGTCGCTGTTCCAGCTGCTGAGCGGGCTGGAGTACATGTTCCCGCGCCGCATGCAGGCGCTGTGGCCGACGCTGCCGCAGCTGCGCGCGCTGAAGGACCGCGTGGAAACCCGGCCCAACATCGCCGCCTACCTCGCCTCGGAACGGCGCCTGGCCTTCAACACCAACGGCATCTTCCGGCACTACCCGGAGCTGGACGGCGAAGCCTGATCCCCGGGCGGCCCGCCTCCACCCGGTAGCTCACGACCGTTGGTCGTGAGCGCAGGTTGGGTCGTGAGCGCAGGTTTGGTCGCGAGCCGGTAGTGCCGGCCGCTGGCCGGCTCCGCAGTAGAGCAGCCGGCCAGCGGCCGGCTCTACACCCGTTCGACGTGCCGCCGCGGGAGCGTCAGGTCCGCTCAGCAGGCTGCTTCTGCAGCGACAACAGCGCCAGCAACCCCGCCAGCGCCACATACGCGCCTGCAAACTGCCAGCTGATGATCTTCGGCAGGCCTTCCAGCTGCCACGGCAGGTAAATTCCACCGCGCGGGTCCACCGAGTGGATCAGGCCGAACAGCGTCAGCGCGGCGGCCACCAGCAGGAACCCGGACGCGCGCAGCAGCTTCCCGTCGATCATCGCCACCACCGCCGCGATCCACAGCATCGAGGTGATGATGAAGCCATTGCCCAGGGTGAAGATCACCGCCAGCTCGGGCAGGCCGTGCCCATCCAGCGTGGTGGTCAAGGCCACCAGTTGCTCCGGCGCGATCCAGCCCGGCGCCTTGATCGCCAGCAGGTAGGCGACCGAGGGCAGGAAGCCCAGCACCATCGCCCCGGCATGCTCGCGCGGCGTGGCCTGGAAAGCCTGGGTGGTGATGTCGATCGCTACGTACACGATGATCGGCGCCAGTACCGCCAGCGGCAGCCACTGCACCAGGCCGGAGATCACCCCCAACATGCCGCCGATGCCGACGAACAGGCCGGTCAGCAGCGTGTAGCCGCTGCGCGCGCCCATGTGTTTGTAGGCCGGCTGGCCGATGTACGGCGTGGTCTGCGCAACACCGCCGCAGAAGCCGGCCACCAGCGTGGCGATCGCTTCCACCAGCAGGATGTCGCGGGTGCGGTAGTCGTCACCGGCAGCGCGTGCACTCTCGGAGACGTTGATGCCACCCACCACCATCAGCAGGCCGAACGGCAGCAGCAGCGGCAGGTAGGTGATCGCGGTCGGCAGGCCGTCGATGAAGCCCAGCGTCGGCCACGGCAGCACCACCTGCGGCGGCACCCACTCGGGCACCTTGAAGCCCGGGGCGCCCAGCCCGGCAAGCCCGAGGCCGTAGTACAGAATCGTGCCGAACACGAACGCGACCAGCACGCCGGGCGCGCGGATCGGCAGCTTCCGCTTGGCGATCAGCACGTACAGCAGCAGGCCCAGCGTGACGAAGCCGACGATGGGCGAGCGCAGCGTTTCCAGCAGCGGCAGGAACCCCATCAGCACGATCGCGATGCCGGCGATGGAACCGAGCAGCGAGGCACGCGGCAGTGCGCGGGTGACTGCTTCGCCGAAGAACGAGAGGATCACCTTGAGCACGCCCATGATCACCAGCGAGGCCATGCCCAGCTGCCAGGTCGCGATGGCCGCATCGTGCGGGGCCAGCCCCTGCCCCTTGAAGGCGAGGAAGGCCGGGCCGAGCACCAGCAGCGCCATGCCGATGCTGGTCGGGGCATCCAGGCCCAGCGGCATCGCGGTGACATCGTCGCGGCCGGTGCGGGCGGCCAGGCGTCGTGCCATCCAGGTGTAGAGCACGTTGCCGACCAGCACGCCGAAGGCGGTACCCGGGAACATGCGGCCGAACACCACATCCGCAGGGAACTGGAAAATGCCGACCAGGGCCATCGCGATGAAGCCGAGGATCGACAGGTTGTCGACCACCAGGCCGAAGAAGCCGTTGAGATCGCCGGCAACGAACCAGCGGGGGCGTCCGGAGGGGACGGGGGCAGTGGCGGACATGCGGGGGACGGCCGTGGGGAGGGGGTAGCCGATGGTAGGGCCTCACCGCCGCCAGTAACAGGCGCATGGATGGAACGCCGGGAAACGTCCGCGGTAGGGACGCGTCACCGCGCGGTAGTGCCGGCCGCTGGCCGGCACCTTCAGAATGCTTCAGGCAATGGCGGGAGCCGGCCAGCAGCCGGCACTACCGAACGCGTGCGGATCAGGGCTTGTTGAGGAAGTTGTTGGCCAGCAGGTCCCGCACATCCCCGACCCGCCCGCTGAGCAGCGCCTTGGCCGCATACAGCGCGGTGCCGGCCACCTGCTTGGCTTCCACCTGCGGCGGCATCACCAGCTCGGTCGGGCTGGTGTGCACGTCCAGCAGCGCCGGGCCGGGATGGGCCAGGATGTCCTGCACGGCCTGCTCCAGGTCCTCCGAGCGGGTCACGGTGCGCCCGTAGAAACCGATCACTTCGGCCAGGCGGCCGAAATCGGGGTTCTGCAGGTCGGTGTAATTGTCCAGCAGGCCTTCGACCTTCTGCTCCAGCTCGACGAAGTTCAGCGAGCTGTTGTTGTAGACCACCACCTTGATCGGCAGGTTCTCCTGCACCGCGGTGAGCAGATCGCCGAGCAGCATCGCCAGGCCACCATCGCCGGAGAGCGAAATCACCTGGCGGCCCGGGTAGGCCTTCTGCAGGCCCAGCGCCTGCGGCATCGCATTGGCCATCGTGCCGTGCAGCAGGCTGGTCAGCGTGCGGCGGCGCCCATTGACGCGGATATGGCGCAGGATCCACACCATCGGCGAGCCGCCGTCGGCGGTGAACAGCGCATCGTCGGCAGCGTGGCGGTCGATCAGCGCGGTCAGATGCTGGGGGTGGATCAGCTCGCCCTCGCCGGGCTGTTCTTCCTTGGCCCGTGTGGCCAGCGCTTTTTCGCGATGCTCCATGCACTCGTCCAGGAAGCTGCGGTCCTCGCGCTCCGGCAGCAACGGCAGCAGCGCCTCCAAGGTCGGGCCGATGTCGCCCACCACGCCCAGGTTCACCGGATGGCGGCGGCCAAGATGGCTGCCATCGCGATCCACCTGGATCAGCGTGGCCTTGTCCGGGTAGTACTGGCCCCAGGCGAAGTCCGCACCGAGCAGCAGCAGCGTGTCGCAGGCCATCAGGGTGTGATACCCGGACTCGATGCCGAAGATGCCGGTCATGCCCATGTTGTACGGGTTGTCGTACTCGACGAAATCCTTCGCGCGCGAGGTATGCGCGATCGGCGCCTTGAGCTTGGCACCCAGCGCGACCAGCGCGTCATGCGCATGCTCGCAGCCCGCGCCGGCGTAGATGCCGATGCGCTTTCCCTCACCGATCAGCGCGGCGATGCGCTGGAGTTCATCGTCCGAAGGACGCAGCACCGGCTGGGTGTAGTGCACCGAGAACGGCGGATCGTGCTTGACCTCGGCTTCGCTGATGTCGGCCGGCAGAATCACGACGGCCACACCACGACGGCTGATCGCCGCCTGGCACGCCAGGGTCACCACGCGGCGCGCCTGCTCCGGGCTGTGGACCTGCTCGCAGAACACGCTGCAGCTGCCGTACACCGCTTTGAAATCGACCTCCTGCGGGAACTCCATCCCGAGCTCGGCGGTGACCACCTGGCTGGCGATCAATACCATCGGCGCGCGGTTGCGATTCGTTTCGAAGACACCGTTGATGAAGTGCAGGCCACCCGGACCGCACGAGCCGGCGCAGGCCGTGAGCCGCCCGCTGATCAGCGACTCGGCACCGGCGGCAAACGCGGCCACTTCCTCATGCCGCATGTGCACCCATTCGATATCGCTGCGATGGAGGGCATCGGTGACATGGTTGAGGGTGTCACCGACGATGCCGTAACAGTGACGGACACCGGCGGCCTGCAGGGTTTCAACCACGATCTCGGCAACGCGCTTGCTCATGACATGCTTCCACGACGAGGGGGAAGCGTCAGCGTAGTACCGGGCAAGTGACACTCATGTGGGTTTGCGCGTTCACGGCTGCGTGTTCACCCATCCCCGCACTGCACCGCGCGTGGGATTCTCATAGCGCACCTGCACCCAGCCGTCGCGCTCATCCAGCAGCTCCACACGGTCGTCCCGGACCAGATAGCGCTTGGTAGCGGCATCGCCCGGCTGGCTGTACAAGGGCAGCCTCGCCGCCATCACACGGCCGGAAACAGGGACCAGCGGCGCGCCGGCGGGCGGCGTCTCCAGGCCATCGCCGATGGCGGTCTCCAGCACTTTGCCGGCAGGATCGAAGGTGCTCCAGACCGCCAGCGGACCGCTGTTGGCGGTCTGCGTGACGAGCACGTACGGCTCGAGGAGTTCGTCGAGCATCAGCAGGCGTTCGGCGCGGTACAGATACAGGCGCGTGCCGTCGTAACGGTACTGGTCCACGTACCACATCGGGCCACCGCGGCAGCTGCTGCCCAGGGTGCGGGTCGCTGCATCCACGGTCAGGCCCATCAGGCCACCGCACTGCGCACCGTCGGTCGAGGCCGGTTCGAGTGCGACCAGCTGCTGCTGCGCCGGGTCGTAGCGATAGACCGCCACCGCCTCGTTGACCATGCCCACCGAGGCACGCGCGACCAGCTCCGGGCGGCCGTCGAAGTCGACATCCTCGGCCGACAGGCGCGCAGTGCCGTCCGCATCGGCCGCACCCGGCAGCACCTGGCGCGTGCCGGAAGGCGTGAGCAGCACGGCGATGCTGCCGCCCTCCTGCACCTCGGCCTGCGCCTGCACGCCCGGTGCGACCTCCCATCGCAGCGGGGCCGGGTCGGCGTCCTGCGCGTGCGCGCACGTCACCGCCAGGCCCATCACCACCGCGGCCAGCATCGCATCCCTGTGTTTCATCATCGCTCCGTGAGGCGCCACCGTGGCGCCCGGGATCAGAACGATACTTCAACCGCCTGCTGCGCCCACAGCACCGACTGGTGCCCGGTCGCCTGCTTCCACGCCAGCCGGATCGCTTCGATGTCGGCGCGGCGCTGTGGGGTGTTCTCGTGCAGGACCACCAGCACCTTGGTGCGCAGGCGGTTCGGTTCCGGCGCACCGCGGAACAGCCACTGGCCGTACGCGTCGAACACGGTCAGGCCATCCGGGAAGCGCGGCGTGACCTCCTTGTCGAGGAAGGCGCGCCACTGCGCGTCGCTGATGCCTTCGGTCTGCGGGCGGTCGGCCACGCCGGTTTCCTCGCCCACGCCGAAGTACAGCTCGCTGCGGACCCAGCCGGCGGCCGCGTCCGGGCGCGCCGCATCGCCCTGCAGGGTGGCCGTGGCGGTGGTGGGCGGGGTCGGCTTGGCGGTCGGGGCGGCGGTGGCACAGCCGCTGGTGGCCAGGACCAGGGCAAACAGAATGGCGCGGAACGACATGGACAACTCTCCGGAAACACAGGGACAGGCGGGGGAAGGAGCGTGCCGGATATCCGGGTCCGGTGCAGATCGCCAACGGCTATCTGCTGATAACCACCCCGATGGGACTTGCGTCACACAGGGACATCACGCGAAGATAATATATCGCTTCATCCGGATGGATTGGTAGTGCCAGCCATGGGTCGGCAACTCTCCCTCCCCCTCCCTCCCCTCCCTCGTCGTCCTGCTGGAGTCCGCATGTCCCGTCCGTCCGCGTCGCGCCTTGGCCTTGCCATCGCGCTCGTCCTCTCCTCCCCCCTGCTGGCCCAGGACGTACTTGCGCAGGACGCGCCGAACACCGCCAAAACGCTGGACACCGTGATCGTCACCGGCACCCGCGCCGTGGACCGGACCGTGCTGGAATCCACCTCACCGGTGGACGTGCTCACCGCGGAGGACATCCGCAAGGCCGGTGTGGTCAATGGTGAACTGGGCAGCGCGCTGCAGGCGCTGCTGCCCTCGTTCAACTTCCCGCGCCAGTCCAACTCCGGTGGCGCCGACCATATCCGTGCCGCCCAGCTGCGCGGGCTCTCGCCCGATCAGGTCCTGGTGCTGGTCAACGGCAAGCGCCGCCACAGCAGCGCGCTGGTGAACACCGACAGCAAGATCGGCAAGGGCACCACCCCGGTCGACTTCAACGCGATCCCGGTCAGCGCGATCAAGCGCATCGAGGTGTTGCGCGACGGCGCCGGCGCGCTGTACGGCTCCGATGCGGTCGCCGGCGTGATCAACGTGATCCTCGATGACGCCCCGGAAGGCGGCGCGTTCGAAGCCAGCTTCGGTGCCAACCACACCGACCTCAAGCCGATCGACCGCACGATCACCGATGGCCAGACCAGCTATGCCAGTGCCAAGGTCGGCACCGCGCTGGGCGACGAAGGCGGCTTCCTGCGCGTCGGCCTGGAGCTGAAGAACCACGAGGGCACCAACCGCGCCGGCTTCGACCAGATTCCGCCGTGGGACCAGAGCGAGACCAACCTGGCCCTGCAGGGCAAACGCAACTACGTGCTCGGCGACGGCAAGACCAGGGATCTCAACGCCTGGTACAACGCGCAGCTGCCGTTCGGCGAGACCTCCACGTTCTACAGCTTCGCCACCTTCAACCAGCGTGACAGCGAAGGCGCGAACTACTTCCGCTACCCGGACAGCGACGCCAACTGGGCCCAGGTCTACCCCAACGGCTACCGCCCGATCTCCGAAGGCGAGAACCGCGACGTGCAGGCCGTGGCCGGCGCGAAGGGCCAGTGGGGCGAGTGGAACTACGACGCCAGCCTGGATTACGGCGTCAACACGTTCACCTACCGCCTGCGCAACTCGATCAACGCCTCGCTGGGCCCGACCAGCCCGACCCGCTTCAAGACCGGTGATTACCGCAATGAGCTGACGGTCGCCAATGTCGATCTGGGCCGCGTGTTCGCGCAGGGCGACAGCATCACCCACAGCCTGGGCCTGGGCCTGGAAGCGCGCCGCGACCATTACCAAACTCGCCCGGGGGACCCGAGCAGCTATGCCGCCGGCCCGTTCACGGACCGCCCGACCGGCTCGCAGGCCGGTGGCGGCCTGACCCCGCAGGATGCGACCTCGCTGTCGCGGGATGTCGCCAGCGCCTACGCCAGCCTCTCCAGCCAGTTCGGCGAGCATTTCTCCAGCGATCTGGCCGCGCGCTACGAGCACAGCGACGACTTCGGTGGCGAGCTGACCGGCAAGCTGGGCCTGCGCTATGAGTTCACCCCGGCGTTCGCGCTGCGTGGCGCGATCTCCAACAACTTCCGCGCGCCGTCGCTGGCGCAGATCGGCTACGAGTCCACGTCCACCGGTTACAACGCCGCCGGCCAGCTGGTCCAGGGCCGGGTGCTGTCGGTCAACAATCCGATCGCCCGCGGCCTCGGCGCCACCGACCTGAAGCCGGAGAAGTCGCTCAACACCAGCCTGGGCTTCACCAGCCGCATCGGCGACCACTTCGACGTCTCGCTGGACTTCTTCCAGATCGACATCGACGACCGCATCGCACTGTCGGAGAGCATCACCGGCGATGCGCTGACCGATTACGTGCAGCAGCAGTTCGGCGTGGCCGGCCTGCAGAGCGCCAGCTTCTTCGTCAACGCCGCCGATACCCGCACCCGGGGCGCCGAGCTGGTGAGCAACTGGCGGCAGTCGCTGGGCAATGGCGAGGTGGTGCTGACCGGCACCTACGCCTACACCAAGACCACCCTGAAGAACGTGCTCGCCACGCCGCCGGGTCTGCTGGCGCTGGATCCGGACTACGTACTGTTCGGCGTGGAAGAGACCAATACGCTGACCGACGCGACCCCGCGCACCCGCGCTGCGCTGGCCGCCAGCTGGGCCAATGACCGCTGGTCGCTGAGCAGCCGTCTCAGTCGCTATGGCAGCGTGACCCGTGTGTTCAACTTCGGTGATGGCTACATCCCACGCCAGACCTACGGCGCGGAATGGCAGTTGGATGCCGAGGTCGAATACAAGATCACGCCGCAGTGGAGCGTGGCACTGGGCGGACAGAACCTGACCGACAACTACTCGGATCTGTCCAACGATGACATCTACTACTTCGGCAACCTGCCGTACGACGTGCTGTCACCGATAGGCAGCAATGGTGCGTACTACTACGGCCGCGTCCGCTACACCTTCTGACCGGTAATGCCGGCCGGTGGCCGGCACTACGTGGATGTGGTTGCCATGACCTGGCAATCACATCCACGCTGGCATCTTGGTCACCATGGCCAACGACTTCCCCCAACGTCCGCCGCCGCCGCTGCTGGACGATGCCTGTGCGCTGTTCCTGGATGTGGATGGCACCCTTATCGAATTCGCGGACGACCCCGAGTCGGTCGCGCTGCTGCCCGATGTGCGTGAAGCGATCGGGCGCATCAGCGACCGCCTGGATGGCGCGGTCGCGCTGATCAGCGGGCGACCGCTCGCCCAGCTCGACACACTCTTCGCGCCCCTGAGCCTGCCCGCTGCCGGCCTGCATGGCCACGAGCTGCGCAACCATGAGCAGCGCGCGCAGACCAGTGATCCCTCCGCCGATACCAGCGAGTGGCTGCATGCCCTGCACCAGCAGGCGATGCGCTTCGCGCATGGCTATCCCGGCGTGCTCGTGGAAGACAAGGGCCGCAGCCTGGCCCTGCACTGGCGCGGTGCACCGCACGCCGCCAACGATGTGCGCGCGTTCGCCGAACGGCATATCCGCGGGCATGGCGGCTACCGTTTGCAGCCTGGCGACCATGTCATCGAATTCCTGCCCGAAGGCAGCGACAAGGGCCGCGCGATGCGGCAGCTGATGCTGCAGCCGCCGTTCCGTGATCGCATGCCGGTCTTCGTCGGCGATGACCTGACCGATGAATTCGGCTTTGGAGCGGCCAACGACCTCCACGGCTGGAGCGTGCTGGTCGGTGCGCGCGAGCCCAGCGATGCGGTGTTCGCGCTGCCGACGATACGCAGCGTGCACGCCTGGCTTCGCGAGAATGCCTACTGATGCCTTGATCCCAAGGCCCCCTGACGCCGCGCGCAGGTCTCCCCCACCGGTGTGCCGCCGCGGCATGACACGAGACTTCCTGCATCATGAGCGAACCCGATCTGAATCTGGGCGTGGTCGGCAATGGCAGCTTCGGCGCGCTGATCGACAAACACGCGCGCGTCGTCTGGAGCTGCCTGCCGACCTTCGATGGCGATCCGACCTTCTGCGCCCTGCTCGGCCCCAACCAACAGGAAGGCGGTGACTTCGGCATCGAGCTGGAGGACATGGTCGACAGCGAACAGAGCTACCTGACCAACACCGCCATCCTTCGCACCGTGCTGCGCGACAAGCATGGCGGCGCCCTGGAAATCATCGATTTCGCGCCGCGCTGGCGCCAGAACGACCGCTTCTACCGGCCGGTCAGCCTGATCCGCCAGGTGCGTCCGTTGTCCGGCAACCCACGCATCATCGTGCGTGCGCGCCCGCTGGCCGACTGGGGTGCCCGCGTGCCCGAGGCCACCTGGGGCAGCAACCACATCCGCTGGGTACTGCCCGACCACGTGCTGCGCCTGACCACCGATGTGCCGCTGCGCTTCGTGCGCGACGGCCTGCCGTTCGTGCTCAACCATCCCGTGCATCTGGTGCTCGGCGTGGATGAATCGCTCAACCGCTCGCTCAGCGGTTACGTACAGGAATCCTTCCAGCGCACGCGCGACTACTGGCGCGAATGGGTGCGCTATCTGTCGATCCCGCTGGAATGGCAGGACGCGGTGATCCGCAGCGCGATCACGCTGAAGCTGTGCCAGTACGAGGACAGCGGCGCGATCATCGCCGCGATGACCACCTCGATCCCGGAAGCGCCCGGCAGCATCCGCAACTGGGATTACCGCTACTGCTGGCTGCGCGACGCCGCCTTCGTGGTGCGCACGCTCAACCGCCTCGGCGCGACCCGCACGATGGAGCAGTTCCTGGGCTACATCTTCAACCTGGCCACCGCCGATGGCAGCCTGCAACCGCTGTACGGCATCAGCTTCGAAGCGAAGCTTGAAGAGAGCGAAGTACCGTCACTCTCCGGCTACCGCGGCATGGGCCCCGTTCGCCGCGGCAACCTGGCCTGGGTGCAGCGCCAGCACGATGTCTATGGCAGCGTGGTGCTTGCCTCCACCCAGCTGTTCTTCGACCGCCGCCTGCAGGACCCGGGCGATGCACACACTTTCGCGCGGCTGGAACCGCTTGGCGAGCAGGCGTTCACCCTGCACGACGTGCCGGATGCCGGGCTGTGGGAATTCCGTGGCCGCACTGAAGTCCACACCTACACCAGCGCGATGTGCTGGGCCGCCTGCGACCGCCTGTGCAAGATCGCCGTGCGGCTGAAGCTGGACGACCGCGCCACTTACTGGCGCGAGCGCGCCGACATCATCCATGCGCGCATCATGCGCGAGTCGTGGAGCGAAGACCTCGGCCACTTCACCGACACCTTCGGCGGCCATCGCCTGGATGCGTCGTTGCTGCTGCTGGCCGATATCGGCTTCATCGAGGCCACCGACGCACGTTTCGTGGCCACGGTCGAAGCGATCGGCCGCGATCTCAAACATGGCAACGCGCTGTACCGCTACGTGGCGCCGGATGACTTCGGCGAGCCCGAAACCAGCTTCACCATCTGTACCTTCTGGTACATCGATGCACTCGCCGCGATCGGCCGCCTGGACGAAGCGCGCGAGATGTTCGAGACGCTGCTGGAGCGCCGCAACCATCTGGGCCTGCTCTCCGAGGATCTCGCGTTCGACAATGGCGAGGCCTGGGGCAACTTCCCGCAGACCTATTCGCACGTGGGCCTGATCACCGCCGCCATGCGCCTGTCGCGCAGCTGGCAGGAGGCGTCATGAGCCGCTTGGTCGTCGTCTCCAACCGGGTCGCCGTTCCCGGTGAATCCCGCGCCGGCGGCCTCGCGGTCGGGCTCCTGGCCGCGCTCAAGGAGCGCGGTGGCCTGTGGTTCGGCTGGAGCGGCAAGTCGGTGCGCGACAACAGTGGCGCCCTGCACGAGCAGGTCGACGGGGACATCCGCTACGTCACCATGGACCTCAACAAGCGCGACGTCGATGGCTACTACAACGGCTTCGCCAACCGCACGCTGTGGCCGCTGCTGCACTTCCGGCTGGACCTGGTCGACTACGACCGCGCCACCCGCGAGACCTATCGCCGGGTCAACGCGCTGTTCGCCGAGAAGCTCGCGCCGCTGCTGCGCGAGGACGACATCGTCTGGATCCATGATTACCACCTGATCCCGCTGGCCTCGCTGCTGCGCGAGCGTGGCATCGGCTGCCGGATCGGCTTCTTCCTGCACGTGCCGATGCCCTCGGCCGATCTGCTGCAGGCGATGCCGGACCATCTGCGGCTGTTCTCCAGCCTCTACGCCTACGATCTGGTCGGCTTCCAGACCCAGCGAGATGCGGACCGCTTCCAGTCCTATGTGCGCCTGTTCGGTGGCGGCCGTGTGCTGCCCGACGGCGAACTGGAAGCGCCCGGCGGCCGGCGTTTCCGCGCCGCCGCCTTCCCGATCGGCATCGATACCGAGTTCATCGCGCGCCAGGCCAAGGCCGGCGCGAACAAACCCGCGGTCAAGGACCTGCGCGGCAGCCTGCGCAATCGCCAGCTGGCGATCGGCGTGGACCGGCTCGACTATTCCAAGGGACTGCCCGAACGCTTCCAGGGATTCGAGCGCTATCTGGAACGCCACCCGGATCAGCACGGCTCACTGACCTACCTGCAGATCGCACCGGTCTCGCGCGGCGATGTCACCGAATACCGGCAACTGCGCGGCCAGCTGGAGCAGATCGCCGGGCACATCAACGGCGGACATGCCGCGCCGGACTGGACCCCGCTGCGCTACGTCAACCAGAACTTCACCCATGCCACCCTGACCGGCTTCTACCGGGCGGCCGCGGTCGGCCTGGTGACGCCGCTGCGCGATGGCATGAACCTCGTCGCCAAGGAGTACGTGGCCTCGCAGGACCCGGAGAACCCCGGCGTGCTGGTGCTGTCCCTGCTGGCCGGTGCCGCCGATGAACTGAAGCAGGCGCTGCTGGTCAATCCGCATGACCTGGATGGTGTCGCGGATGCGATCGCCACTGCGGCGACGATGCCGTTGAAGAAGCGCGTGGAGCGCTGGCAGGCGATGATGGACCACCTGCGCACGTACGACATCAATCATTGGCGGCAGACGTATCTGCAGGCGCTGGAAAGGTGATGCCGGCCAGCGGCCGGCACTACGGGTGATGGCGCGGACGTCTAGGTAGTGCCGGCCGCTGGCCGGCAACCCGTCCACCCGTCAGTCCAGGAACCGCACCGCCTGCTCTGGTGTCGGCAGGAAACACGTGTCATGCCGGCCGAACCACCGATACCGGTTGCGCGCCAGCGCCCTATACGCGTGGTCTCGCAAACCGCGGGGCACCCAGCGCAGCACACCCAGCAGACGCCATGCGCCACCCAGCCCCGTCAGCACGCGGATGATCGCATCGGTGTCCGTCCACGCACGGCCTGCGTCGAGCAGCAGGAACGAGGTCGGGTCCTCCGGATCCAGCCCGTGTGCCTGCAGCAGAGCCCGTCCCTGCGCCCCCTGCATCGCTGCGAAGCGGTAGCGGCCCCGCGTGTCGAAGCGCAGCAGGAACCTCACCCAGCGGCTGCACAGGGCGCACACGCCGTCGAAGACGATGACCGCTTCAGCTGCCGATCGACCTACCGTCTGTCCCGCAGTCAGGGCGCGATCCACGCCAGGGTCGCCATGCGCCCGGTGCGGCGGTCGCGCCGATGCGAATAGAACCGCTGCGGATCGGCCAGGGTGCAGTACTGCCCGCCGCTGATGCAGGCCGGGTCCAGCCCGGCCGACTGCAGCCGCCGACGTGCCAACGCATACAGATCGACCTTCCAGTGCCCCGGCCGGGTCGCCACGAAGGCCGTCGCAGCCCCCTCGTCGCGCTCGACGAAGGCCTCGAACACGTCCTCGCCGATCTCATACAGGGCCGGACCGGCCGCAGGCCCCAGCCAGGCCTGCAGCTGCGCAGCCGGGGTCTGCATGGCGGCCACGGTGGCCTCCAGCATGCCGTCGGCCAGCCCACGCCACCCGGCATGGGCGGCGCCGATCTCACCGCCATCGCGCGCGGCGAAGACCACCGGCAGACAGTCGGCGGTGAGGATTGCCAGCACCACGCCCGGGACCGAGGTCACGGCGGCATCGGCGGTCGGTTCCGCCTCCCCGCCGACGGCCGTCGGCGGGGCGGTGAAGCGACGCACACCGGTGCCATGCACCTGGCGCAGCCAGTGCGGCGCCGAGGGCAGGCCCAGCCCGGGCACGAGCAGGTCGCGGTTGCGCTGCACCTGTGCCGGGTCGTCGCCGTCGGCGGCGTACCGGTTGCCCATGTTGAACTGGTCGAACGGCGCCACCGAACCGCCTGCGCCGAAGCGCAGGGTGGTCAGCGCATGGACCCCGATCGGGGCCTGCCAGTCGGCTGGCAACCCGGGCACGGGGGCGTCCATCAGCGGCGGTTGCGTTCCTGCTCGGCGAAGCGCTTGCTGTCTTCGCGCAGGGCGTGCAGCAGGGCCTGCATGTCGGCCGGCGGCGGCGCGCTGTTGGTGATCTTTTCCCCGGTGATCGGGTGCACGAACTCCAGCGTTTCAGCGTGCAGCGCCTGGCGCTTGAAGCCGCGCAGTTCGGCCACCAGCTCGTCGCTGGCACCCTTCGGCAGCTTCAGCGCGCCGCCATACAGCTGATCGCCGATGATCGGGTGGCGCAGGTGCGCCATGTGCACGCGGATCTGGTGGGTACGGCCGGTTTCCAGGCGGCACTCCAGCGCCGTGTGCGCACGGAAGCGTTCGCGCAGGCGGTAATGGGTGATCGCTTCCTTGCCGTCTTCGCGCACGGCCATGCGGATGCGATCGCGCGGGTGACGATCGATGCCGGCGGTGGCGGTGCCGCCGGAGACCAGCGCGCCGACCACCACGGCCAGGTACTGGCGATGCACTTCACGCGCGGAGAGCTGCTCGACCAGCGCGGTCTGCGCCTGGATGGTGCGGGCGATGACCATCACGCCGCTGGTGTCCTTGTCCAGGCGGTGCACGATGCCTGCGCGCGGCAGCACCGACAGCGAAGGGTCGCGGAACAGCAGCGCATTGACCAGCGTGCCGGTCGGGTTGCCCGCGCCGGGGTGGACCACCAGGCCGACCGGCTTGTTGATCACGAACACATGCTCGTCCTCGTACAGGACCTCCAGCGGGATGTCCTCCGGCTCGGCATGGGTCTGGGTGTCGAGCACGACATGCAGGCTGGCCACCTCGCCACCGCGCACCGGGTCGCGGCCGCGCACGGTGTCGCCGTCCAGGAGGACGTCCCCGGACTTGATCCACTCGGTCAGCTTGGACCGGGAAAACTCGGGGAACAGCTCGGCCAGGACGGCGTCGAAGCGCCGGCCTGCGGCGGTATCGGGCACGATGGCCTGGCGGGGGGAATCGGAATCAGCAGGGGTATCGGACATGGGGGCACACCGCAATAGGGACAATTTTGGGGTCCGGGCGACCAGTTTCAGTCGCGGGACAGGCCACTAGGCTATCATCGACCCTTCGTATTCCAGCCGCGTCCCGCCCTGACCCCATGATCCGACGCTCCGTTATGCTGTCCGCGCCCGTCCGCCTCGCCGCCCTGATGCTGGTGCTGCTCTTCGTCGCCACCGGCTGCCACCGCGGTACCAAGGGCAAGAATCCGGATGAAGGCCTGCCGGTTGAGCAGCTCTATGAAAAGAGCCACAAGCTCATGGAAGGGGGGAACTGGAGCGGTGCCGAAGCCAGCTTCCGCCGCCTGGTAGCCCAATACCCGTATGGCCCGTATACCGAACAGGCCATGATCGAAAGCGCCTACGCGCAGTACAAGGCCGGCAAGCACGATGACGCGGTGTCCAGCGTGGACCGCTTCATCCGTACCTACCCGACCCACCGCAACATCGCCTACATGTACTACCTGCGTGGCCTGGCCAATGGCAACCGCGACACGGTCTTCCTGCGCCGCGTCTGGTCGCTGGACCCGAGCCGCCGCGACCTGTCCAGCCCGCGCCAGGCCTATGCCGATTTCACCATCGTCACCGAGCGCTACCCGAACAGCCGCTACGCCGCCGACGCGCGCCAGCGGATGATCGCCCTGCGCGACGTGTTCGCCCAGTACGAGCTGGACAACGCCCTGTACTACCTGCGCCGCGAGGCCTACGTCTCGGCCGCCGGCCGCGCCAACTTCCTGCTGGAAAACTACCCGCAGAGCGCGTTCCAGTACGACGCCGTGGCCGCCCTGGGCGAGGCCTACACCCACCTGGGCAACAAGACCCTGGCCGACGATGCCCGCCGCGTGCTCGAGCTGAACCAGCCCGACCACCCGTGGCTGCAGGGCAAGTGGCCGAAGTACCCGTGGATGGTCCGCAAGCTGAACCCGTTTGCCGGCGAGAAGTCCGCCAGTACCGGTGAACGCAACGCCACGATGAACCGCAAATAATGAAAAAGGCCCCGAAAGGGGCCTTTTTTATTACGGTAGCGCCCGACCGTTGGTCGGGCGAATGTCTTGGCGGAGGCACCGCGCCGACCAACGGTCGGCGCCTACCGGGTGGCTTCTCAGCCTTTGTACCCATTGCTGATCGGGTACCGGCGCTCACGCCCGAACGCCCGGCGCGACACCTTCGGCCCCGGGGCGGCCTGGTGGCGCTTCCACTCGCTGGTGCGCACCAGGCGCAGCACACGGTCCACCACCTCGGCGGCATACCCGGCGGCCACGATCTCCTCGCGCGACTGCTCCTGGTCCACGTAGCGGTACAGGATGCCGTCCAGCACGTCGTAGGCCGGCAGCGAGTCCTGGTCGGTCTGGTTGGCGCGCAGCTCGGCAGAGGGCGGGCGGGAAATCACCGCCGGCGGGATCACCGGGGCGCCGCCCACGGTATTGCGCCACTTGGAGAGCCCGAACACCTCCGTCTTGTACAGGTCCTTGAGCGGGGCATAGCCGCCGCACATGTCGCCGTAGATGGTCGCGTAACCCACCGCGTACTCGCTTTTATTGCCCGTGGTCAGCAGCAGCCCGCCGAACTTGTTGGACAGCGCCATCAGGATCACGCCGCGGCTGCGCGACTGCAGGTTCTCCTCGGTCACATCGGCTGCCTGCCCCTCGAACATGGGGCCGAGCGCGGCCATCAGGCCTTCGAACACCGGCTCGATCGAGACCGCTTCCAGTTTCACCCCCAGCGCGCGGCACTGCTCGGCGGCCAGGTCGTTGGACATGTCCGCCGTGTAGCGCGACGGCAGCCGCACCGCGGTGACGTTGGGCGCGCCCAGCGCATCCACCGCCATCGCCAGCACCAGGGCCGAATCGATGCCGCCGGACAGCCCCAGCCAGACCTTCTTGAAGCCGTTCTTGCGGCAGTAGTCCTGGATCCCGCGGGTCACCGCCCGCCAGGCCAGCGCGTCCATGCTCTCGTCGCCGTCGTCCATCCACTCCCGCGGCAGGAAGCGGCGGGCATCGGCGTCGTAATCCACCACCAGCCACTGGTCGGTGAAGGCCGCGGCCGCCGGATGCACCGTGCCATCGCCATCGGCCACGACCGAGGCGCCATCGAACACCAGCGCGTCCTGGCCGCCCACCACGTTCAGATAGGCAATCGCCGCACCGCTCTCGCGGGTACGCTCGGCCAGCAGCGCATCGCGCTGGGCGTGCTTGCCACGCTCGTACGGGGAGGCATTGGGCACCACCACCAACTGCGCGCCGGCACGGACGGTATCGGCCAGCGGTTCGGCGAACCAGAGGTCCTCGCAGACCAGCACGCCCACCGGCACGCCCTTCAGCTCGAACACGCAGCTGCCGCCGTCCGGATCGACATCGAAGTAACGGCGCTCATCGAACACCGCGTAATTGGGCAGCTCGCGCTTGCGGTAGGTGTGTTCGACCTTGCCATCGCGCAGCACGCTGGCCGCGTTGTAGACCACCGCACCGGCCGCCTGTGGCCAGCCGACCACGGCCGCGATGCCGGTGGTGGCCGCCGCGATGCGCTCCAGCGCCTGCTGGCAGTCGTACAGGAAGCCCGGGCGCAGCAGCAGATCCTCCGGCGGGTAGCCGCTGATCGCCAGCTCCGGGAAGACCACCAGCTCGGCACCGTACTCGTCGCGCGCCTCGGCGATCATCGCGATGATGGTGTCGGTGTTCTGCGCCACTGCGCCAACCGGAAAATCGAACTGCGCCAGGGCAATGCGGAGCGACGTCATGGGGGTCCAACCTGTGGTTGCAATACGCTCATTGTAGTGCCGGCCGCTGGCCGGCAACCACGCATTCGGCGGCAGCACGATGAGGCGCCGGCCAGCGGCCGGCACTACGTGGCGCGTACCGACCAACGATCGGTACCTACCGGCCCGGGTAGTGCCTGAAACGCAGAAAGGCCGCCCGGAGGCGGCCTTTCCAAGCCGACCAACGGTCGGCTTCTACAGACACGTCAGCCGCTGCGCGGCTGGCGGTCTTATTTCACCAGCTTGGCGATGGCAGCGCCCAGGTCGCCCGGCGAGCGGACGGTGACGACACCGGCAGCTTCCATGGCGGCGAACTTGCCTTCCGCGGTGCCCTTGCCGCCCGATGCGATCGCACCGGCGTGGCCCATGCGCTTGCCGGCCGGAGCCGAGGCGCCCGCGATGAAGCCGACGACCGGCTTCTTCACGTGGTTCTTGATGTACTCGGCACCGGCTTCTTCAGCGTCGCCACCGATTTCGCCGACCATGATGATGCCTTCGGTCTGCGGATCTTCGTTGAACAGCTTCAGGCAGTCGACGAAGTTCAGGCCGTTGATCGGGTCACCACCGATGCCGATGCAGGTGGACTGGCCCAGGCCGACTTCGGTGGTCTGCTTGACCGCTTCATAGGTCAGGGTGCCCGAACGCGACACGATGCCGATCTTGCCCGGCTTGTGGATGTGGCCCGGCATGATGCCGATCTTGCACTCACCCGGGGTGATGACGCCCGGGCAGTTCGGCCCGATCAGCACGGTGTCCGGATGCGAGCGGGTCAGCACGTTCTTGACGCGCAGCATGTCCAGCACCGGAATGCCTTCGGTGATGCACACGATGACCTGGATGCCGGCAGCGGCCGCTTCCAGGATCGCATCAGCCGCGTACGGCGGCGGCACGTAGATGACCGAAGCGTTGGCGCCGGTGCTCTGCACGGCGTCGGCAACAGTGTTGAAGACCGGCAGGTCGATGTGGGTGGTGCCGCCCTTGCCGGGGGTCACGCCGCCAACAACCTGGGTGCCGTACTCGATCATCTGAGTAGCGTGGAAGGTGCCCTGCTGGCCGGTGAAGCCCTGCACGATCACCTTGGTGTTCTTGTTAATAAGTACAGACATTGGATTTCCTTCGGTGTCGGATCAGGCAGCGTTCTTGACAGCTTCGACGACCTTCTTGGCACCGTCGTTGATGTTGTCGGCCGGGATGATGGCCATGCCGCTGTCACGCAGCAGCTGCTTGCCTTCTTCCACGTTGGTGCCTTCCAGGCGCACCACGACCGGAACCTTGACGCCCACTTCCTTGACCGCGGCGATGATGCCTTCGGCAATCATGTCGCAGCGGACGATGCCGCCGAAGATGTTGACGAAGATGCCTTCGACCTTGTCCGAGGACAGGATCAGCTTGAACGCTTCGATGACGCGCTGCTTGTTCGCACCGCCGCCCACGTCCAGGAAGTTCGCCGGCTCGCCGCCGTTGAGCTTGATGACGTCCATGGTGGCCATGGCCAGGCCTGCGCCGTTGACCATGCAGCCGATGTTGCCGTCCATGGTGACGTAGTTGATGTCCAGCTCCGAAGCGGTCACTTCGGTTTCGTCTTCCTGGGTCTTGTCGCGCATGGCGACCAGAGCCTTCTGACGGAACGCGGCGTTGTCGTCGCTGTCGAACTTGCCGTCCAGCGCGTACAGGTTGCCGTCGTCCAGGATGGCCAGCGGGTTGATTTCAACCAGGGCCAGGTCCTTTTCGTTGAACAGGCGGTACAGGTTCACCATGATGTTGGCGAACTGGCCGGCCTGCTTGGCGGTCAGGCCCAGCTTGAAGCCGAAATCACGGCCGTGGTAACCCTGCACGCCTTCAACGAAATCAACGTTGAGCGAGTGGATCAGCTCGGGGGTTTCCGCGGCGACCTGCTCGATCTCCACGCCGCCTTCCGAAGAGGCGATGTAGGTGATGGTCTTGGTGCCACGGTCGACCAGCACCGACAGGTACAGTTCCTTGACGATCTCGCCGGCGGTGGTCACCAGCACCAGGTTGACCGGGAGTTCGACGCCGGCGGTCTGGTAGGTGGCCATCTTGGTGCCGAGCATCTTGGCCGCAGCGGCCTTCACGTCGTCGGTGGTCTTGCAGAACTTGACGCCGCCAGCCTTGCCGCGGCCGCCAGCGTGGATCTGCGCCTTGACCATCCAGGGGCCCTGGCCCAGGGCGTTGGCAGCTTCAACCGCTTCGTCCGGGGTAGCCGCGACCTTGCCGGCCGGAACGGGAATGCCGTACTCGGCAAGCAGCTGTTTTGACTGGTATTCGTGGAAATTCATGCGTCACCGTGGGAATAGGAACGACCGCACGCATCTCCAAGGCTCCCTCACGGGGGCGCCGGTAAGGACCGCGGCGGGCCCACTATTGTGGACGACCCGGCGCGCGCGCGCAAAGAAGTCCGTCCGGAGACAGCCACGCCAGGGGGTTTCCGGCGCAATTTCAGACAGTTGCGGCAGGGGCCGGAAACCGCCTTGCGGGCACCTCGTCGCACGGCCGCGCAGCCGGCCGGCGCCCGCCCACCGTCCCGCCTTCACACGCCCGGCCCCGGACGCCCGCCCCCAAACCCGGCCGGACCCCCTACACTGCCCCCGTGCCAGAAGGGGAGTTCCGGCGTGTCACCCAGTGCTTCATTGATCGACCGCATCGAATCGATACCGCGGCGCGAACTGTATTTCTTCGCGTTGTACCGCCTGCTGATGGCCACCGTCATCGGCGCGCTGCTGTTCAGCCCGTTGACCAGCCTGGTCGGGGCCGCCGACCACCCGAAGCTGGCGACGATCGTGGCCAGCGGCTACCTGCTGGTGGCCGTGCTGGTGCTGCTGTTCGGCCGCAACGAGCGCTGGCTGCGCACCATCGTGGTGTGGAGCGTGGCCGCCGACATCATCGCCGCCACCCTGCTCGCCCATGCCCTGCCCGGGGCCAGCGCGGGCATTTCGATGTCGCTGCTGTTCAACATCGCCGCGGCCGCCACCCTGCTGCCCTTGAGCATGGGGCTGGGCCTGGCCGCTGCCGCCAGCGCCGCCACCGCCGGCGAATACCTCTGGAAACAACTCGAAGGCGGCGACCCGACCCGCACCCTGGCCGAGCTGGCGATGTTCGTCACCAGCTACCTGGCCATCGCCTTCATCAGTTACCAGGTCGGCAACCGCGCCCGCATGAACCAGCAGCTGGCCAACCAGCGCGGCGATGAAGTGGCCAACCTGTTCCAGATCAACGAGCTGATCATCCGCCGCATGCGCACCGGCGTGATCGTGGTCGATGGTGCCAACCGCATCACCCTGGCCAACGAGGCCGCCTCCACCCTGCTCGGCGATGCCGACGGCAACAGTGGCAGCGGCCGGCTGGAACTGGGCAGCGCCGCGCCCGAGCTGAGCCGCCGGCTGCTGCGCTGGCGCAACGGCTGGACCAACGAGGAAATGCCGCTGCAGCTCTCGCCGGACCAGCCCGAAGTGCAGCCGCGTTTTGCCCGCCTGCTTGCCGGCAGCGACCTCACTCTGGTGTTCCTGGACGACTCCACCGTGGTCTCGCGGCGTGCCGAGTCCTTGACGCTCTCGGCGATGGGCCGCTTCTCGGCCAGCCTCGCCCATGAGATCCGCAACCCGCTGGCGGCGATCAACTACGCCGCCCAGCTGCTGGAAGAATCCGCCGACATCCGCGACACCGACCGCCGCCTGCTGCAGATCATCAACCAGCAGTGCCAGCGCACCAACGGCATCGTCGAGAGCGTGCTCGGGCTGGCCCGGCGCGAGCGCGCCAACCCGGAGAACGTGGACCTCGCCGCGTTCGTGCGCCGCTTCGTGCTCGAGTACAAACAGGGCCTCTCGCTGGAGACCGACAGCGTGGAGCCGATCATCAGCGAGACCTCGGTGCACGCCCTGGTGGACCCGCGCCACCTGCACCAGATCCTCACCGTGCTGGTCCACAACGCGCTCAAGTACGGCCGCGTGGCTGAAGAGCCAGCGCGCGTGCGGCTGCGCGTGGCGCGCCAGGACCGCACCGCCATCATCGATGTGATGGACCGCGGCCCCGGCATTCCCGAGACCGTCGCCAGCCAGCTGTTCCGGCCGTTCTTCACCACCTCCGAGCATGGCACCGGGCTGGGCCTGTACATCGCCCGCGAACTCTGCCGGGCCAACCAGGCACGGCTGGAGTACGTCTCGGTGCCCGCCGGCGGCGCCTGCTTCCGGCTGGTGCTTGCCGGCCCGCACACGATGATGGCCGGATGAGCCGCGCACACCTGCACACCCCCGTCAAACATTTGTCGCCAACGACCGCCCTCGGCTATCTTCCTTCCTTATGAATGACACCCGCAGCGCCCTCGTCGTCGACGACGAGCGTGACATCCGCGAACTCCTCGTACTGACCCTGGGCCGCATGGGCCTGCGCATCAGCACCGCGGCCAACCTCGCCGAAGCCCGCGAGCTGCTGGCCAGCAACCCGTACGACCTGTGCATCACCGACATGCGGCTGCCCGATGGCAACGGCATCGAGCTGGTCACCGAAATCGCGCAGCACTACCCGCGCACGCCGGTGGCGATGATCACCGCGTTCGGCAGCATGGACCTGGCGGTGGAAGCATTGAAGGCCGGCGCGTTCGATTTCGTCAGCAAGCCGGTGGACATTTCGGTGCTGCGCGGCCTGGTCAAGCACGCACTGGAACTCAACAACACCGAGCGTGCCGCGCCCGCTCCGCTGGCTCCGGAACAGGCCGCGCGCCTGCTCGGCGATTCGCCGTCGATGGATCTGCTGCGCGCCACCATCGCCAAGGTCGCGCGCAGCCAGGCGCCGGTCTACATCCTCGGCGAATCCGGCGTCGGCAAGGAACTGGTCGCCCGCACCATCCACGCGCAGAGCGCGCGTGCGCCGGGCGCCTTCGTACCGGTCAACTGCGGCGCGATTCCCTCGGAGTTGATGGAGAGCGAGTTCTTCGGCCACAAGAAGGGCAGCTTCAGCGGCGCGCATGCCGACAAACCCGGCCTGTTCCAGGCCGCGCACGGCGGCACCCTGTTCCTGGATGAAGTGGCCGAGCTGCCGCTGCAGATGCAGGTCAAGCTGCTGCGCGCGATCCAGGAGAAATCGATCCGCCCGGTCGGTGCCGCCACCGAGGTGCCGGTCGATGTGCGCATCCTCTCGGCCACGCACAAGGACCTGGGCGAGCTGGTCGAAGACGGCCGCTTCCGCCACGACCTGTATTACCGCATCAACGTGATCGAACTGCGCGTGCCGCCGCTGCGCGAGCGCCGCAGCGACCTGCCCGCGCTGGCCGCCTCGATCCTGGCACGGCTGGCCCGCACCCACGGCCGCCCGACCCCGCTGCTGGCGCCCTCGGCGCTGGACGCCCTGGCCCAGTACCACTTCCCCGGCAACGTGCGCGAACTGGAGAACATTCTCGAGCGCGCCTTGGCCTTGGCCGAGGAAGACCGCATCGGCGCCAGCGACCTGCGCCTGCCGCAGCACGCGCCGCGTTTCGGCGCCGGCAATGCACCCGCCACCCAGGAAGAAGCGGTGGTCGATCTGCCGGCCGGCAATGGCGCCCTGCCCTCCTACATCGAGCAGATGGAGCGCACCGCGATCCAGAAGGCGCTGGAGGAGAACCGCTGGAACAAGACGCGTACCGCCGCGCAGCTGGGCATTACCTTCCGCGCGTTGCGGTACAAGCTGAAGAAGCTCGGCATGGAGTAGAGCCACCCCATGGGTGGCTGCCCTGCATCCACCAGCCCAGAAACAAAAAGGCCCGCTTGCGCGGGCCTTTCCGTGTCAACCAACCGCGCTGATCAGTCCTTGGTCACCCGGTTGATCTCCGCCAGACCGGTCACACCGGCCGCGGCCTTGATCAACGCCGACTGGCGCAGATCGTTGACCCCGGCCAACTGCGCTGCTTCGGCAATCTGCAGCGCATTGCCACCGGCCAGCACGATCGTGGAAATCTCATCGGTCATCGGCATGACCTGGTACAGACCGGTACGGCCCTTGTAGCCCTCGGTGCACTCATCGCAGCCGACCGGCTCGAACAGCTTGATGCCGGCGTCCAGCTGGGCCTGGGTGAAACCTTCGGCCAGCAGTGCGTTGGCCGGCAGCTCCACCGGGCGCTTGCAGTTGTTGCACAGCCGGCGGGCCAGGCGCTGGGCGATCACCAAGGTCACCGAGCTGGTGATGTTGTACGGCGCGATGCCCATGTTCATCAGGCGCGCGATGGTCTGCGGCGCATCGTTGGTATGCAGCGTGGAGAGCACCATGTGGCCGGTCTGCGCGGCCTTGATCGCGATCTCGGCCGTTTCCAGATCGCGGATTTCGCCGACCATGATGATGTCCGGATCCTGGCGCAGGAACGAGCGCAGCGCCGCGGCGAAGGTCATTCCGCGCTTGACGTTCTGCTGCACCTGGTTGACGCCGGGCAGGCGGATTTCCACCGGGTCTTCCGCGGTGGAGATGTTGCGCGTTTCATCGTTGAGGATGCCCAGCGCGGTATACAGCGACACCGTCTTGCCCGAGCCGGTCGGGCCGGTGACCAGCACCATGCCATACGGCTTGTGGATCGCATCCAGGAACAGTTTCTGCTGGGCCGGCTCATAGCCGAGCTTGTCGATGCCCAGCTTGGCCGCGCTGCCATCGAGGATACGCAGCACCACTTTCTCGCCGAACAGGGTCGGCAGCGTGCTGACGCGGAAGTCGATCTGGCGGGTCTTGGACAGGTTGAGCTTGATGCGCCCATCCTGCGGCACGCGCTTCTCGGCGATATCCAGCTGCGCCATCACCTTCAGGCGCGCGGCGATGCGCTGGTTGAGCTTGACCGGGGCCTTGGCCACGTTCTTGAGCAGACCATCGATGCGCAGGCGCACCCGATAGTCGTCTTCGTAGGGTTCGAAATGGATGTCCGAGGCGCCTTTGCGGATGGCGTCGACGAGGACTTTGTTGATGAACTTGACTACCGGGGTGTCGTCGCCCTTGGCGTCGATGCCGGAATCGGTGGCAGCGCCCTCCTCGTCGCCGGACGAAACATCCAGGTCGCCCATGTCGTCGTCGCCGCCGCCCAGCGCGGAGCCCAGGCTGTCCTGGGTGGTCTGCCACTGCTCCAGCGTACGGCGGATCTGCTCTTCGTCGACCAGGATCGGCTCGACCACCAGGTTGGTGTGGAACTTGATCTCGTCCAGCGAATGGGTGGGGTTGCTGGTGCCGACGAACAGCTTGCCGCCACGTTTCAACAGCGGCAGGACGTGGTGCTTGCGCAGCAGCTCCTCACTGACCAGCTTCATGGCGTTGTGGCTGCTGTCGAACGCGGTCACGTCCAGCAGGGGCATGCCGAACTCAAGGGAGTTGGCGGCGGCCAGTTGCGCGGCAGTGACGAGCTTCTTGTCCGCGAACCACTGCGGCAGCGGCTGGCGGGCGGCCGTGGCGTCGGCCATTGCGGCGCGGGCGGCAGACTCCTCCAGCGCGCCATCCTGGACCAGGCGGCGGGCGATGCCTGTGATGCCTACTAGGTTGGCGGTGGCGCTGGAAACGACAGAGTTCATGGCAGTGACTCAATCAGAAGTAGATAGGTTATAGGCGCTAATGCCACCTGTTACAAACGCAGATGCCCGCGATCTCTCGCGGGCATCTGCATATCTGTCTTCATTAAAACAAGCTGACAGCTATACAGCGATTACGGCTCCAGTGCGTCGCAGGCATCGCCCTCGTAGCCTGCAACGCTGGAAGTGGTGACGCTGCACGCCCAAGTGACAGTGTCCGTGCCATCGCCGAAGTCCGGAACCAGACTGATGACTGCAGTGGTGTCGTTCGACGTGCCGGTAAGAGTACCGTCAGCGCAAGCGGCCGAAGTTGCAACACCAGTGCAAACGTCAGCAGCCTCGGCGGCATGATTTTCAGCAACCTTGATCTTCTCGCCGGCAACGCTGGCAACGGCCTGCGTAATCTTGGCCTTGGCGGTGTAGTTGCGGTACTGCGGCAGCGCGATGGCAGCCAGGATCGCGATGATCGCCACAACGATCATCAGTTCGATCAGGGTAAAGCCCTTCTGGTTCTTCATGTGTACATCCCCTAGAGATAGATAATTTTTAGGGCACTGGGCCGTCGCCGGACCGGCTAGCCGGTTGAGCGGGGCGGGCGCCCTGTGCGGGTGGATCGAAGCAGGTTGCATGCCAAGTGGATCGGCAATGCTCCCCAGCATTCCCCGGCGCAATGATGGCAGCAATCTTCCGGATTGGAACCCCCCGCACAATAATTTGCGATGGACCCGGCAATGTGACCGGTTGCGTCACCTTCTGACCCACCCGGTCCGGCCAGCCCATCGCTCCTGGGCACCTCCGAAGGACTGCCCAGCGTCCCCGGAACCGGCTAACATGCCGCGAGATAGCCCGCCTGGGGATGGTGTGGCTGGGGAGCCTGAAATGTCTGTCAGCCGTAGTGCGATCAAGAAAGAGCCCGTGGTCCGCAACACCATGGAGTTGCAGCCGTTTGTCTGGGTGGGGACCGACAAGCGGGGCGTCAAGATGAAAGGCGAAACGCCCGCCAAGAACGCCAACCTGCTGCGCGCCGAGCTGCGCCGCCAGGGCATCACGCCCACGGTGGTCAAGCCAAAGCCCAAGCCCTTGTTCGGCGCGACCGGCAGCGCGATCAGCACCAAGGACATCGCCTTCTTCAGCCGGCAGATGGCGACGATGATGAAGTCCGGCGTGCCCATCGTCAGCTCGCTGGAGATCATCGGCAGCGGGCACAAGAACCCGCGCATGCGCAAGATGGTGGAGAGCATCCGCACCGACATCGAGGGCGGCTCGTCGTTGCACGAGGCGATCAGCAAGCACCCGGTGCAGTTCGACGAGCTCTACCGCAACCTGGTCCGGGCCGGCGAAGGCGCCGGTGTGCTGGAAACCGTGCTCGACACGGTGGCGAACTACAAAGAGAACATCGAGGCCCTGAAGGGCAAGATCAAGAAGGCCCTGTTCTACCCGACGATGGTCATCGCGGTGGCGCTGATCGTCAGCGCCATCCTTCTGATCTTCGTGGTGCCGCAGTTCGAAGACGTGTTCAAGAGCTTCGGGGCCGACCTGCCCGCCTTCACTCAGCTGATCGTGGGCGCATCACGGTTCATGGTGGCGTGGTGGTGGTTGATTCTGTTCATTGTCATTGGCGCGATCGTGGGCTTCTTCTTTGCCTACAGACGCTCGCCCTCGATGCAGCACGGCATGGACCGCTTCATCCTGAAGGTGCCGGTGATCGGCCAGATCATGCACAACAGCTCGATCGCTCGTTTCGCACGGACCACGGCGGTGACCTTCAAGGCCGGCGTGCCGCTGGTGGAGGCACTCGGCATCGTGGCCGGCGCCACCGGCAACAAGGTCTACGAAGAAGCCGTGCTGCGCATGCGCGACGACGTCTCGGTCGGCTACCCGGTCAACATGGCCATGAAGCAGGTCAACATCTTCCCGCACATGGTGGTGCAGATGACCGCCATCGGCGAAGAGGCCGGCGCGCTGGACACCATGCTGTTCAAGGTGGCCGAGTACTTCGAGCAGGAGGTCAACAATGCGGTCGACGCCTTGAGCAGCCTGCTCGAACCGATGATCATGGTCTTCATCGGTGTGGTCGTCGGCGGTATGGTGGTCGGCATGTACCTGCCCATCTTCAAACTCGCCTCCGTGGTTGGATAATCAATAAATGGCATTTCTCGACCAGCATCCCGGTCTCGGCTACCCCGCCGCGGTCGGACTGGGACTGCTGATCGGCAGTTTCCTCAACGTGGTGATCCTGCGCCTGCCCAAGCGGCTGGAGTGGGAGTGGAAGCGCGATGCGCGCGAGGTCCTGGAAGAACCGGACATCTACGAGCCGCCACCGCCCGGGATCGTGGTGGAGCCCTCGCACTGCCCGCACTGCAAGCACAAGCTGTCCTGGTACGAGAACATCCCGCTGTTCAGCTGGCTGGCCCTACGCGGCAAGTGCCGCCATTGCCATGCCCCGATCTCGATCCAGTACCCGCTGGTGGAGCTGCTGACCGCCGTGCTGGTGGCTGCCAGCGTCTGGCAGTTCGGCTTCGGCTGGCAGGGCTTCGGTGCAATCGTGCTGAGCTGCTTCCTGGTGGCCTTGTCCGGGATCGACCTGCGTACCCAGCTGCTGCCCGACCAGTTGACCCTGCCACTGATGTGGCTCGGCCTGATCGCGGCCAGCGACAATCTCTACATGCCGGCCAAACCGGCCCTGCTGGGCGCGCTGGCCGGCTATCTGTCGCTGTGGTCGGTGTGGTGGCTGTTCAAGCAGCTGACCGGCAAGGAAGGCATGGGCCACGGCGACTTCAAGCTGCTGGCGGCCCTGGGCGCCTGGTGCGGGCTCAAGGGCATCCTGCCGATCATCCTGCTGTCGTCGATCGTGGGCGCCATCATCGGCTCGATCTGGCTGTACTCGCGCGGCCGCGACCGGGCCACGCCGATCCCGTTCGGACCGTACCTGGCCATCGCGGGCTGGATCGTGTTCATGTGGGGCGAGCCGTTGATCAACGGCTACCTGAGCTACGCCGGCCTGCGTTGAGGGCCGCGCGATGAGCCGCTTCGTGATCGGGCTGACCGGCGGCATTGCTGCCGGCAAGAGCGAGGTCAGCCGCCGCTTCGAGGCGCTGGGCATCACCGTGGCCGATGCCGACCTGGCCGCACGCGCGGTGGTGGCCCCCGGCAGCGAAGGGCTCGCCCGGATTGCCGCCCACTTCGGCACCGACATCCTGCTGGCTGATGGCCAGTTGGACCGCGCTGCACTGCGTGCGCGCATCTTCGATTCGGCGCAGGACCGGCAGGCGCTGGAGGCGATCACCCATCCGGCGATCCGCCAGCAGCTGCGCCAGGCCTGCGAGCAGGCCGAGGGGCCGTATGCGATCGCAGCGATTCCCCTGCTCATCGAGGCGGGTGGCCGCCAGCAGTACCCCTGGCTGGACCGGATCCTGGTGGTGGACGTGCCGGTGGCCGTGCAGCACGCGCGGCTGATGCAGCGCGATGGCATCGACGCCGCCCTGGCCGACCGCATGATCGCCGCGCAGGCCAGCCGCGAGGCGCGCCTGGCCCTGGCCGACGACGTGGTGGCCAATGACGGTCAGCCGGACCACCTGCAGGCGCATGTGGAGCGGCTGGACCGGGCCTATCGGGAGTTGGCGGCGCGGTAGATCTGGAGGAGCCGACCAACGGTCGGCTCGACCGTGTCAGGCGGGGGAGAAGGTCAGCGTGGCGATCACGCCGCGCCCGGCACCCGGACGGACGTTGACCTGCCAGCCGTAGAGATCGCACAGGCGGCTGACGATGGACAGGCCGATACCACCGCCCTGCGAATGCCCCGCGTGCGTGCCGCGGTAGCCACGCTGGAACAGCTTGGCCGCATCTTCCTCGCTCAGGCCCGGGCCGCTGTCGATCACCTCGACCGCGTTGGCACCGACGCGTACCCGCACCGCGCCTTCCTTGGAGTACTTCACGGCGTTGCCGATCAGGTTGCCGAGTGCGACCGACAGGGCCGACTCCGGCGCATCGATCACCAGATCGTGGTTGCCTTCCAGGACCAGCTCCAGCGGCTTGCCACCCAGCTGGGCGCGATGCGAATCCAGCAGCTGCTCCGAAACCCGGGCGACATTGCTGCTGCCCTGCCCGCGCTCGTTGCGCGAGAGCAGCAGCAGCGCGCCGATCAGATCGGTGCATTGCTGTTCGGCACGCTGGATGCGCTGCAGGCGCTGCAGCACCTTGGGATCGAGATCCGGGCGGGTCAGCAGCAGCTCTGTGGCGCCGCGGATCACGGCCAGCGGCGTGCGCAGTTCGTGGCTGACGTCCGCATTGAACTCACGGTCGCGCTGCACCACTTCGGTCAGTCGCGCGGAGTAGTCATCCAGCGCCTGGGCCAGCTGGCCCACTTCATCGTCCGGGAAACGCGGCGCCAGGGGTTCGGGCTCGCTGGTGCCACCGCGGTAGGCGCGCAGGCGGGCGGCCAGGTCGGACACCGGCTTCATCACCTTGGAGGCGGACCACCAGCCCAGAACGAGGGACAGCACACTGAACACCAGGACCGAGAAGAACAGCGCGCGGTTGAGCTGACTCTCGCCTCGGATGCTCTCCGTCATGTCATAGGCGAGGAAGAACCACACCTCTGGCGTCTTGCGTACCGCCAGCTTGTAGGAAAACGGCTTGCCGCCGTCATCCACGCCGCTGACACCGTGGATGCCATCGTTGAACTCATACCAGTCCGGCTGCTCCAGGCGCAGCGCCTCGAACTTGTCCGGCCGGACCAGTCGGGCGTACATCTGCTGCACCGGAAGGTCGGGGCTGCGCGAGGGGTCTGCCGCGAAACGCTTGGCGTACTCGTTGATGTTGCGGTTCATGACATCTTCGACCAGCTGGTTCTCCACGCGGGCGCGGGTCCAGTTGGTGGCGAACGCAAACAGCGTGGTCAGGCAGAAGCCCAACAGCACGAACGAGACGATGATGCGGCTGCGCAGCCGGCGCCGATATGGCGCGCGGCGACGCCCCCCCCTGCCCGTCACCGGATCAGGCTTCCGGCGCGGCGATGCGGTATCCGATGCCATGACGGGTCTGGATCATCGGAACCTCGAAAGGCTTGTCGACCACGGCGCGCAGGCCGTGGATATGCACGCGCAGGGAATCCGAATCCGGCAGCTCTTCGCCCCACACGCGGGTTTCCAGCTCCTGGCGGGTGACGACGGCCGGGGAGGCCTCCATCAGCGCCTGCAGGATCTTCAGCGCGGTCGGGTTGAGCTGGAGCAGCTTGCCCTGGCGACGTACTTCCAGCGTATCCAGGTTGTACTCCAGGTCACCGGTTTCCAGCACGCGGGTCTGCACGCCCTTGCCGCGACGCGACAGGGCGTTCAGACGCACCTCGACTTCCTGCAGCGCGAACGGCTTGATCAGGTAGTCATCGGCACCGGAATCGAAGCCGGCCAGTTTGTTGTCCAGGGAATCGCGGGCAGTCAGCATCAGCACCGGGGTCTGCTTGCGCGCCTCGTTGCGGAGCTTGCGACAGACCTCGATCCCATCCATGCCGGGCAGGTTGAGGTCCAGCACGATCGCGTCGAACTCATGGACGACGGCCAGGTGCAGACCGGTGACGCCATCGGCAGCGAAGTCCACGGTGTGGCCGCGGTCTTCGAGGTAATCGCCCAGGTTGGCGGCAATGTCGCTGTTGTCTTCGATTACAAGGATTCGCACTGTGACCTCTAGTTGGAAAAACGACCGACGCGCTGCGCTTGGTCCATGCTGCTCTGGGACGTGTTCTTGATCCGTTCCCGCTGGGCGACCGTCATGCACTGCGTCTGCGGCATGTTGGAGCCCACCACGCGCTCACGCCTGCATATTAGACGGCTATCTTCGCGCGCCTGTGTCAAAACGGTGTTCACCACCTGCTGGTCGTTGAACAGTTCGTTGCGGTTGGCCGCAGAAAGGGTGGCCTCGCTGCCGCTCCGCTCGATGATGCCACGCATATGCCCCAAGGCCTGACGGACCCGGCTACGCTGATCCACGGTGATTTCCGAGTAGGTCTCGCCGCCGTTCAAGTCCGCTTCGATCTTGGTGATCTGTTCAGCCATGGGCTTGCCCGGCTCAAAGATTTCCTTGTTCTTCGGCGCCGCTGCGGCGCTTCCCATTGCCAGTGCCAGTGCCGCGGCCGCCATGGCCATCGTCAAACGCTTCATGTCGAGCTGATCCGTGCTTTGAAGTGAACGCCGAATGTATGCCGGGCCTGCCAGTGGCAGCAAGTGCTGGAGGTCAGGGAGAAAAAGGCCCAGGCGTTTCCGCCTGGGCCTGAAGGTGTTTCCCGATTACCGATCCTGCTGAGGAGGGCAGAGCTGCGGTTCGACAGAGCCTACGCCGGGGTCGATTAAACCGATGTTAAGACCCTACCCCACCTTGAAAAAACGCATCAACCCTTTGTATTTGCTGGCTTTTTCAGCGATGCAACGTGGTCGATGATGCGTCCGGCGAGGTCGGCCTGGCAGATCGCCTCGATGCCTTCCAGCCCGGGGGTGGAATTGACCTCCAGCACCAGCGGGCCGCGGCTGGAGCGGATCAGGTCCACCCCGGCCACCCCCAGCCCCAGGGCTTTGGCCGAGCGCACGGCCACCAGCTGCTCGGCCCGGCTGGCCTTGGCGGCGCGGGCGCTGCCGCCGGCATGCAGGTTGGAGCGGAAGTCGCCGTCCGGGGCCTGCCGCTGCATGGCCCCGACCACCTGGTCGCCGACCACCAGGCAGCGCAGGTCGGCGCCCTGCGCCTCGCCGATGAACTCCTGCATCAGGAAGTTGGCATACAGCCCCCGCAACGCCTCCACGATGCCGCGCGAGGCGCTGGCCTTCTCGGTCAGGATCACGCCACGGCCCTGGGTGCCCTCGTTGAGCTTCACCACGTGCGGCGGCGGGCCGAGCATCGAAAGCAGATCGACGGTGTCATCCGGGTTGTCACCAAATACCGTGACCGGCATGTCGATGCCCTTGGAGGCCAGGATCTGATGCGCCCGCAGCTTGTCGCGCGCACGCAGGATCGCATCGGAGGGATTGGGGGTGCGCGCGCCCATCATCTCGAACTGGCGCAGGACCGCCGTGCCATAGCGGGTGACGGAGGCGCCGATGCGCGGGATCACCGCGTCCACCCCGGTGATCGGCCGCCCCTTGTAATGCATGGTGAAGCCGTCCGCCGCGATCCGCATGTAACAGCGCAGCGGATCGAGGATGCGCACGGTATGGCCACGCGCACGCGCGGCCTCCACCAGGCGGCGCGTGGAGTACAGCTTGCTGTTGCGGGACAGGATGGCGAGTTTCATCGCGGCGCAGGGGGCGGGAAAGCGCGAAGCATAGCGCGCTGGGCGCATGGGGGAAGTAAGGTCGCGCTCACTCGAGATGGACGTCGAAAGGGCAGCAGGCCGCCTCCCCTCTCACACCCACATCACGCTGCAACGAACACATCGAGTGCATGCGGGCGCTTGAGCAAAGGGCTGCCCTCGCCAAGAAGAGCGATGACCTGCTTCAATTATCCACAGGGGGCCGCTCGGGTTTCATTGGACCGGTGGTGACACTGCCGCCACTACTGCCCCCACCTCCACTGCCCCCGCTGTAACCACCGCCCGAATTGCCTCGTCCGCCTCGGCCACTGCTATTGCCGTCCCCGCCAGTGCCACCAGCCGGATCACCAGGCGCCGTGCGCGCAACTGGCTGCCCACCTGTGAAGTTCTGCGAGTTGCGGGTGTAAATGACACAGTAGCCCGCATTGCACACCATGAATTGATCACCGGCCATTGGCGTATAGGTGGCTTTTGTGGCCGAGAGCCAATTGCTCATGTACTCCAAGTAAGCCACGGTGCCCGGTTCGGGGCCAGGTGATTTCAATTGGCAGGCATTGCAATCGAAACTTCCGTAAAACTCTGGCTGACCAACCGCTCGGTTTCCTGCAACTCCTATAACAACTCCCGACGCGAATACAACCGACCCTAGCAGCAACTTCCTGATCATCAATGGCTCCATTTAATTTCCGCATCAGTCATCCGTAGCGACCTTTTGACCACGATCGCCCCCGAGCACCCCTCTCTTATTCATCAACGATCGCAACGAATCAGTGCCCACAGCACCTCGACACTATTTCTTGAGCAACTGCATGCGCTTCTTCCTGCTGCGACACGGTCAGTCCAGTCATGGCCAGGCCAATTGGCTTCGAGGGCACTTCAAGGGGAGCGACGCGCTCCGCCGCCAATCGATACGCAGCAGATCTCACCCGGTCGTGAGGCATCAGTTCACTGGCGCCATACATGATCGACAGCGCGAGCATTGCACCGGGATCCCCCTGATCAACGAGACCATCCATGAAGGCCACGCTGCGCTCCACATAGTCTGCAACCCGCTCAGGGTCCATCTCTGAAATAAGCCCATCGCCAAGGATTGCAGCAGGGTCTGCGGCATACAGCATCATGCCCTCGGGGTCGCCTTGACCTGCAGCCAGCTCCAGCCATTCACCCCTCGATGCAACAAGCTGTTCAGCGCCTTGGCAATCGTCACGCAGACGGCGCCCAGCCCTGTCGAGCTCTTCGTCGCCAACGCCCGCCGACCGATACGCTGCTCTGATCTGCTCTGTCACCTCATGAGAGGCGTGATCAAAACAGCGCGAGAGTTTTGCGTAAATTCTGAAGGCAGCATCTGCATCACCCCGCTTCGCAGAGACGCCCAGACGCTCCACGATATCAATCGCCCTGCCAGCAGGGACGTCATCAAAGCCCGGCGTGCGCGATGAAGCTCGGCGACTGGCGGCAGCGCTCTCAGCCGAGTCGACAGCCGGTAGTGCCAGTACGCGCTGGGCACCATCAGCGCCATTGATATGCAGCGACTCATTGCCTGCAAAGAAGACCTGCCAGATAGCTGCCACCACGACCAAAATTCCCAGCACTAACGACAGGAACCCAATACTGTTTCTCATTGCCCCTCTTCGATACCGATAGACTGCGCAGGAGTCTCAACTTTCGATAAGACACGATGCCCTGCCTGCACGCGCCTGAGTACAGGGCATGTCCGCCAAATTGGGTAGGGATAAGCCGTTGCAACGCGCCACCATGAAAGGTCGAATGCGAAGCAGGATTGGAGACTGGCGGGAAAGATGCCTTGCGGACGCATCGCTTACTGGCGAAACACGCAGGCGACCCGCGCGACCGACAAGTAGTTCGGTGGGCTGGGCTTTGCAGAGGGGAGCAGCAGGTACGGCGCGGGCTTTCCGAACAAAAGCCTTGGGAGACATGGAGCGGGTGAAGGGAATCGAACCCTCGTCAGTAGCTTGGGAAGCTACAGCTCTACCATTGAGCTACACCCGCAAGGCGCGGCGTAAGTCTATTCGGGCGGGGCCCTCAAACGCAACGGGCGGCACTGGGCCGCCCGTTGTTTCACGCTTTCAGCATGCGTGCGCGGCGCCCGCGGACGGGCGCTGCGCACGTTGGATCAGAAGCTACCGCCGAAGCTGGCGAACAGCGACACGTCACGGGCGCGCTTCTGCATCGAGGTGGTGCTCATGCCGATGTTGCTGCTCAGGCCCCACAGGTTCAGGCGCGCACCCAGCACGGCGGTGGCGTAGTCCTTGTCGAATTCGAGGCCCGGCACCTTGTACATGCCCACGTCCGGCATGGACTGCAGCCAGGCGCTGGCCTGCTTGCCGTCCTCGAACTCGTGGTCATAGGTCACCTGGACGTACGGCTTGACGTTGCCGCCGTCGAAGCGGGCCTGCCAGCCGACGCGGCCGACGGTCGAGTCCGTGTCCTGGTCGGCATAGCCCAGCGCCGAGGCGCTCGGGTTGGACTCGGTGTAGCCGTCCAGCTTCACCTTCTGCCAGATCACGGCGGCGACCGGACCGTGGCGGAAGCCGCCCTCGGTGCCGAACTCATACCCGGCGTTCAACGCGGCGGTCAGGTTGCTGCCTTCCGGCGAGCCCTTGTGGATGCGCGTGGCCGGGCCGAGCTGCAGCTTGCGGGTCACGTCGTAGTCCAGCCAGCTGTAGCTGAGCTGGCCATTGACCCAGGCGCGGTCGCCATACCAGCCGGCGAACAGGCCCAGCGTGGTGTCGGACTGGGTGAAGTCGCCCTTGTTGTGGCCGAAATCGGCGTCCATGCGGCCGTAGCCGGCGAAGCCGCCGACCACCATGCCGTCACGCGCCCAATCCACGCCGAACAGGCCGGCCGGGGCCATGCCGTCGTACAGATCGGCGTGGGCATAGCGCTGCATGTCGCCGCGCAGGTTGCCCCACCAGCTCAGGCCGTCGGCCGGACGGCCGTCGACGTGCCAGCTCACCTGGTCGGCGCGCGAGCGGCCGATGGTCTGCGCGGAGTGGGTCAGGATCTGCTGGTTGCGCGGGGCTTCCAGGATCGACAGCGTGTACTCGCCCAGCATCTGGTGGGTGGCGGTGGTCGGGTGCACGCCATCAGCGAACACGTAGCTGTTGGCCGCGTCCGGGGTGGCGTAGCTGGTCGGGTTGCAGGTCAGCGACGAGGCCGTGGTGCAGGCCGGGCTGGTGACGTTGACGAAGCCGTACTGGCCCGGGTTGGCGACGATTTCCTGCAGGATGTGGAAGGTGTCGACCGGGATCACCTGCAGGCCGGCGGCCTTCAGGCCACCGAACAGGGCGTCGTTGTAGGCCTTGGCCAGCGCGGTACCGGCGGCCATGCCGGCCGGGCCACCGGCGCGGGCGCCCGGGGTCAGGCCGACGTCCGGAATGGTCGGTACGACGATGTATTCGGCGCCGGCCGCCTTCAGGGTGCCGACGATGCCGACCTGGTCGCGGACCGCGTTGGTCAGGGTCGCGACCAGCGGTGCGCCGGCCTGGATGGCGAACAGGTCATTGGCACCGCCCCACACGGTGTACAGGGCGTTCGGGTCGGCCTTGCCGCCGTTGGCTGCCAGGTACTGCGCGGTCTGGGTCTTGAGCGAGTACACCGGCACTGCCGGCGCGCCCGGGGCGAGGATCTGGCTGGTGTCCACGCCGACACGGGCGCCGCCGATGGCGTAGTTGTCACCGTTCTGGCCGTTGCCGTGTGCAGCACCGTTGGTGCCGTAGTAATGCGCCACGTGCTCGGCCCAGACCCAGCCCGGGTTGGTGGTGAACTGGCCGGTCACCGGCTGCACCGAGGCCGGCAGCAGCGGACGGAAGTAGCCCGCATCGGACAGGCTGTCGCCGATGAAGACGGTCTTGGTGTACGGCGACTGCGCCATGGCCGGCATCGCCGCCAAGGCGATGGCCACGGCCATGAGGGAGCGGATCGGGCGTTTGGTGAGCAACATGAAAACTCCTTGAAGGTGGGGAAGACGGCGGACGTACGCCGGCGCACGGTGCATGGTTCCACTGCACCCCGCCGGCATCACGCTGCGCTGCGGCATGAACGCCCCAGCCCCGCCGCCCGGCCATCGTTGGCCTGGCGCTCGCGGCACCTCTGCCGCGGGGCGCACAGGGTACGCACTGTGGTGTGATTGGGGGACAATACCGTCATGAACATCCAGCTCAACGGCGAGAACCGCCAGCTTCCGCACACCGCCACCGTCCATGACCTGCTGCACAGCGAGCAATTGCTCGAGCGCCGGGTGGCGGTCGAGGTCAACGGCGAGATCGTCACCCGCAGCCAGCACGCCAGCCACGGCCTGCGCGAAGGCGACGTGGTCGAGATCGTGCATGCACTGGGCGGTGGTTGAGGCAGCATCGTGACGCGTGATAGGCGATAATTCGGGCCATGAATGCACCTGCCCCCACTGATTCGCTGGTGATCGCCGGCAAGACCTATGCTTCCCGCCTGCTCACCGGCACCGGCAAGTTCAAGGATCTGGAAGAAACCCGCCTGGCCACCGAGGCCGCTGGCGCCCGGATCGTCACCGTGGCGATCCGCCGCACGAACATCGGGCAGAACCCGGGCGAGCCGAACCTGCTCGACGTGCTGCCGCCGGACCGCTACACCATCCTGCCCAACACCGCCGGCTGCTACACCGCCGAAGACGCCGTGCGCACCTGCCGGCTGGCCCGCGAGCTGCTGGACGGCCACAACCTGACCAAGCTGGAAGTGCTCGGCGATCAAAAGAGCCTGTATCCGGACGTGGTGCAGACCCTCAAGGCGGCCGAGCAGCTGGTCAAGGACGGCTTCGAGGTGATGGTCTATACCTCCGATGATCCGATACTGGCCAAGCGCCTGGAAGAGATCGGCTGCGCCGCGGTGATGCCGCTGGCTGCGCCGATCGGCTCGGGCCTGGGCATCCAGAACAAGTACAACCTGCTGCAGATCATCGAAGACGCCAAGGTGCCGATCATCGTCGATGCCGGCGTGGGCACCGCCTCCGATGCGGCGATCGCGATGGAGCTGGGCTGCGATGGCGTGCTGATGAACACCGCCATCGCCGGCGCGCGCAACCCCGTGTTGATGGCCAGCGCGATGCGCAAGGCCGTGGAAGCGGGTCGCGAAGCCTTCCTGGCCGGGCGCATTCCACGCAAGCGCTACGCCAGTGCCTCCTCGCCGATCGACGGGTTGATCGGCTGATGACCAATCCTTTCGACAGCGCCGGTGCCAAGGCACCGCCCAAGCCCTTCACCATCACCGAAGGCCGCCGCGAGGTCCGCAGTTTCGTGCTGCGCCAGGGCCGCTTCACCCCGGCCCAGCAGCGTGCGTTCGATGACCGCTGGCCGCGCTTCGGGCTGGACTTCACCGGTGAGCCGCGCGATCTCGATGCCACCTTCGGGCGCGATGCGCACAAGGTGCTGGAAATCGGCTTCGGCAACGGTGCGGCGCTGCGCTTCGCCGCGCAGCAGGATCCCAGCCGCGATTACATCGGCCTGGAAGTGCACGCCCCCGGCGTGGGCCGCCTGCTCAACGCCCTGGCCGACGACGATGCCGACCACGTGCGCCTGTACCACCACGATGCCGTGGAGGTGCTGGAGAAGGAAATCGCCGATGGTGCGCTGGATGAAGTACGCATCTATTTCCCGGACCCGTGGCACAAGAAGCGCCACAACAAGCGTCGCCTGATCCAGCCCGGCTTTGCCGCGCTGCTGGTGCGCAAGCTGCGCGTGGGTGGCCGCCTGCACTGCGCCACGGATTGGGAAGACTATGCCGAGCAGATGTGGGAGGTGCTCGACGCCACCGCCGGGCTGACCAACCGCGCCGGTCCGCGCGGCCAGGTCGAGCGTCCGGAATGGCGCCCGCAGACCCATTTCGAAACCCGTGGCCAGAAACTCGGCCATGGCGTGTGGGACCTGTTGTACGACCGCACCTGATCCCTCAAGGAACCGCGCCACCCCATGGATACCGCGCTGACGCTGACTACCGACATGAAGCTCGTCCTCGGGCTGGTCGGCTTCACGATGGCGATGTTCCTGTTCGAGCGCATCCGCGCCGACGTGGTGGCGCTGGTGGTGCTGGTGGTACTCGGCGTCACCGGGCTGATCGCGCCGGAGGAGATCTTCGGCGGCTTCTCCGGTAACGCGGTGATGAGCATCATCGCCACCACCATCCTCGGTGCGGGCCTGGACCGTACCGGGGCACTGAACCGGTTGGCGGCATGGCTGCTGCGGCGCGGACACGGCGTGGAAACGCGCCTGCTGATGATGACCACCGCGATCGCCGGGTTGAACTCCTCGTTCATGCAGAACCCCTCGGTGATGGCGCTGTACCTGCCGGTCGCTTCGCGCCTGGCCGCGCGTACCGGGCTGACCCTGCAGCGCCTGCTGCTGCCGATCGCCGCGGCCATCGTGATGGGCGGCGCGCTGACCATGGTCGGCAACTCGCCGTTGATCCTGCTCAACGATCTGCTGGCCTCGGCCAACAACAACCTGCCCTCGGGCCTGGCCACCATCGAGCCACTGCGCATGTTCGCGCCGCTGCCGATCGGCGTGGCCCTGCTGATCGCCTCGCTGCTGTATTTCCGCTACTTCGGTGATCGCAAGCTGGTCGAGGAAGAGACGCTGGCCAACGACGGCGTCACCCCGTCGCGCACCGAAAGCTACTTCGCCAAGACCTACGGCATCGAAGGCGATGTGTTCGAGCTGGTGGTCACCGCCGAAAGCCCGCTGGTCGGCATGACCCTGGGCGAGGCCGAGAACGTGCATGACGCGCCGCTGCTGCTGGCGCTCAAGACCGGGAACGACACCCGCCTGGCACCGCCGGCCGAAATGCGGATCTGGGTCGGCAGCGTGCTCGGCGTGATGGGCGCGCGCCAGCAGGTCAGCGATTTCGCGCAGAACCAGTTCCTGCGGATGTCCTCGCGGCTGAAGCACCTGGGCGATCTGTTCAACCCGAGCCGCGCCGGTATTTCCGAAGCGGTGGTGCCGCCGACCTCCGATGTGATCGGCAAGAGCGCCTCGGACCTGCGCCTGCGCAAGCAGCGCGGCATCAGCCTGCTGGCGATCAACCGCGACAAGCAGGTGATCCGCGAAGACGTGCGCAACGTAGCGCTGCGCGCGGGCGACATGCTGGTCTTCCACAGCATCTGGACCGATCTGGCGCAGGCGGCCAAGAGCCGCGACTTCGTGGTGGTCACCGATTACCCGAAGGGTGAGCAGCGGCCGCACAAGTTCAAGATCGCGATGAGCATCTTCGCCATCACCATCCTGATCGCGCTGACCTCCAAGCTGCCGGTGGCGCTGACCCTGATGACCGGCGTGGCCGGCATGCTGCTGACCGGCGTGCTGCGCATGGACGAGGCCTACGCCTCGATCAACTGGAAAACCGTGTTCATGATGGCCGGGCTGATTCCGCTCGGCTGGGCGATGGACAGCAGTGGCGCGGCGGCGTGGATCGCCGGCCATACCATCGACCGCCTGCCGACCGGCATCCCGGTGTGGGTGCTGGAGATCGCGCTCGCCTTGTTGACCACGATGTTCTCGCTGGTGATCAGCCATGTGGGCGCGACGATCGTGATGGTGCCGATCGCGGTGAACCTGGCGCTGGCGGCGGGTGGCAGCCCGACCGCATTCGCGCTGATCGTGGCGTTGTCGGCGTCCAACAACCTGATGACCGCCTCGAACCCGGTGATTTCGATGATCACCGGCCCGGCCAACTACACCCCGCGCGAGCTGTGGCGCGTCGGCGCCCCGCTGTCGTTGATCTATACGGCGGTGGTGGTGCTGATGATCAACCTGATGTTCTAGGGTTTGCCGGCCAGCGGCCGGCACTACCCGTCGGGTGCGACCGACACCGGGGCGTAGCGACCAACGGTCGCTACCTACCCGTGGGTTGGCGACCCGCCGTTCGTTGTCACCCCAGCCAGACCTGGCCGTCGCGCACCTGCACGGGGACCGTGCGCAGGCGATCACCGCGGCACGGGCCGGCCACGCAGTCGCCGTTGTCCAGCGAGAACGAGGCGCCATGCGCCGCGCAGACCAGGTGTCCTTCCCTGCTTTTCAGGAACTGCCCCGGCGCCCAGTCCAACCGACGGCCCGCGTGCGGGCAGATGTTCAGCCAGGCGCGCACCTCATCACCCTCGCGGTACAGCACCACCGATTCGCTGTCGCCGTCGATACGCACGTCGGTTTCGGCAAATCCCCCGTCCGCCAAGGCGTCCAGGGCGATGAGAGCGGTGGTGGTGGTCTCGGGAACGGACATGGCATCCAGGTAACGGGCAGTGGAGGCACAGTGTCTCACGCGCTCATGTCACTGGCTCCCGGATGAATACAAGTCATTGATTTGCAATGAGTGCGCGGTACGTTTAACGACTTTTTCACTCAATGACAAAAGCCAGCACGGATACTCGTCCACTGCTGACCTCAGCCAAAAAGAGTGCCATGTACAGCCGCTTCTTCCAGTTCAACCAATTCCGCACCCTGTTCGCGCCGCGCAAGCCGCGCCATCCGCTGGTGCGCGTCGCGGTCGGTCTGTTGGGCCTGGCGATCCTGGCCGCGCTGGTGTTCGTCGGTGTGTTCGTGGGCGCGGCGATGATCATCGCCGGCCTGGCATGGAAGCTGCTCGCCCAGCGCAAGAGTGCGCGCACCGCTCCGTCGCAGGTCGTGGACGGTGAATACCGCGTGGTCCGCAAGCAGGCCTTGCCGATGTCGCGTTGATCGACGCGCTTCCCTCCTGATGACGGCCGCGCCCTGCGCGGCCGTTTCTGTTTGTGGGACCGGAAAAACGCTCTAGACTGCGGCGAAACCTCTCCACAGGACGCACGCATGACCGATGTAATCCCCACGCCCGAGCAGCCCCGCATTCCGGTCGCCGGTGGCGGTACGTTTCCGGTGCGTCGCATCTACTGTGTCGGCCGCAACTTCGCCGATCACGCGCGCGAAATGGGTGCAGCGGTGCCGTCTGCCGATGATCGCGGCCGCCCGATGTTCTTCAGCAAGCCGGCCGATGCGATCGTGGTCGGCCATGACGATGTGATCCCCTACCCGCTCGCCACCCAGGACCTGCACCACGAGGTGGAGCTGGTGGTGGCGATCGGCAAGGACGCGCCCGCCGGCGAGCTGCCGGTCGACCAGGCCGAAGCGCTGGTGTTCGGTTATGGCGTCGGCCTGGACCTGACCCGCCGCGACCTGCAGGCCCAGGCCAAGGCCAAGGGCTACCCATGGGATCCGGCCAAGGGCTTCGATCAGTCCGCCCCGGTCAGTGAGCTGGTCCCGGCCGGCGAAGTCGGTGACCTGGCCGCGCTGAACCTGTCGCTGGAGATCAATGGCGAAGTGCGCCAACAGTCGCTGCTGGACCAGATGATCTGGAACGTGCCGGAGATCCTGCACGAGCTGTCCAAGCTGTGGGCGCTGCGCGCAGGCGATCTGGTGTTCATGGGCACCCCGTCGGGCGTAGCCGCGTTGAAGCCGGGCGACCGTTTCAGCGCGCGCCTGGAAAACGTGGCCGAGCGCCACGGCGTCATCGCCGGATGACAATGCCTGCGTTACGCTGCGGCGTCATTTGATTCCCCACTACGACAGGAGAGCCCGATGGGTGTACTGACTGAGTTCAAAGAATTCGCCATGCGTGGCAACGTCATCGACCTGGCGGTCGGTGTGGTCATCGGTGCGGCGTTCGGCAAGATCGTCACCGCGCTGGTGGACAAGATCATCATGCCGCCGCTGGGCTGGATGATCGGCCGCGTGGACTTCTCCGAGCTGGCGTGGACCCTGGCCCCGGCCCGGATCGCCGCAGATGGCAAGGAGATTCCGGCGGTGGTGATCGGCTACGGCGACTTCCTCAACACCGTGGTGCAGTTCGTGATCGTGGCCTTTGCGATCTTCATGGTCGTGAAATTCATCAACCGCCTGGCCCGCAAGAAGCAGGCCGAGCCGGCCGCCCCGGCGGCGCCGAGCGAAGAAGTGCTGCTGCTGCGCGAAATCCGCGACAACCTGAAGCACTGAGGCAGCGACACCGGTAGTGCCGGCCGCTGGCCGGCAGCACGGAAACGGTAGTGCCGGCCGCTGGCCGGCTCCACGGATATCCTGCATCGCGCAGAGCCGGCCAGCGGCCGGCACTACCTGAAAGCCCCGCTCCGGCGGGGGTTTCGCTTTTGGAAAACAGCATTCGCCGGAGCATGACCTACCGCCCATGTGCGCGCCGGACAGGCTGGTAAGCTCGGACGCTTCCGCCCCGTTTCCGGAGTTCGTCCATGCGTCGCCGCGTCCTTGCCATCGCATCTTCCCTCGCCCTGCTGGCCGCGCCCGCGTTCGCGGCGACCGGTATCACCACGCTGCCGCCGAAGTCGCTGGCCACCGCCGCCGAGCTGCGTGAGCAGGCCCTCAAGGACGACACCGGCTGGAAGGTGGTCGAGTCGCTGACCACCGAAATCGGCCCGCGCATCGCCGGCAGCGAGGCCGACGCGCGCGCGGTGGCCTGGGCGGTCGCCAAGTTAACATCGCTCGGCTTCGACAAGGTCTGGACCGAGCCGGTCACCTTCCCCAAGTGGGAGCGCCGCAGCGAGCATGCCGCGGTGATCGGCAAGCATGCCCAGCCGCTGGCCATCACCGCCCTCGGTGGCAGCCCGGGCGGCACGGTCGAGGCCGAGGTGGTGCGTTTCGCCGATCTGGCCGCGCTGCAGGCCGCGCCGGAAGGTTCGCTGAAGGGCAAGATCGCCTTCGTCGATTACCAGATGACCGCCTACCGCGATGGCCGCGACTACGGCAACGGCGGCGCGGTGCGCAGCAAGGGCCCGTCCGAGGCGATCCGCAAGGGTGCGATCGGCTTCGTGATGCGCTCCGCCGGTACCGACTCGCATCGCGTGCCGCACACCGGCATCACCCGCTTCGATGACGGCCTGACCCCCGTGCCGGCCGCCGCGCTGTCGGTGCCGGACGCCAACCAGCTGGCGCGCCTGGTCGCGCTGGGCAGCACCACGCTCAAGCTCAGCCTGGATTGCGGCTGGGACGGCAAGGCGACCTCGTACAACGTGATCGGCGAGATCACCGGGCGCAGCCTGCCCAAGGAAGTGGTGGTGATCGGCGGCCATCTCGATTCCTGGGACTTGGGCACCGGCGCGGTCGATGACGGCGCCGGCGTGGGCATCACCATGGCCGCCGGTCATCTGATCGGCCAGCTCAAGCAGGCGCCGAAGCGCACCATCCGCGTGATCGCCTTCGCCAACGAGGAGCAGGGCCTGTACGGCGGCAAGGCGTACGCCGAAGCGCACGCCAAGGATGTGGTGCTGCACCAGCTCGCGGCCGAGAGCGATTTCGGCGCGGGCCGCATCTACGCCTTCAACACCGGCTCACCGAACCCGGCCAACTCGCGCGAAGCCACCCGCCAGATCGCCGAGGTGCTCAAGCCGCTCGGCATCGAGTACGCCGCCGACAAGGGCGGCCCGGGCCCGGACGTGGGTCCGCTGGCAGCCAAGGGCGGTGCGTGGGCGTGGCTGGCACAGGATGGCAGCGACTACTTCCACCTGCACCACACCGCGGACGACACGCTCGACAAGATCGACCCCGCCGCCCTGGCGCAGAACGTAGCGGCGTATACCGTGTTCGCCTATCTCGCCGCCGAGGCCGAGGGCAGCTTCGGCAGCGAAGCCAAGCCGACCACGCCGCCGAGCGAGTAATCCCAACAGGCAGGTACCCGACGTTGGCAAATGGTAGGTACCTGACGTGGGCAAATGGTAGGTACCGACCGTTGGTCGGTACAAAAAAAAGCCCGGTCGCATTGCGACCGGGCTACCGGGATAACGTCACACCCCACGCGGTGAGCGCCGCTAGACCTTCGCGGTCCGGACAAGCGGATCGCCGCGCTGCGGGGGTGTCTCTCCTCACCCACGCAGCACAGCGTCCACCCGGCACTGTGCGCAGTTTTCACTGCGTGCACTATGCGATTAATCCGAAAGCGATGTAGTCACGACGATTTCGGTGAAACCGATCACACCGTGGGTGGCGCGAATGACGCCGCGCTCTCCCCGAAAACGCACATACGGGTCAGACGCGACTGCGTCCGAACCACTGCGCCAGCAACACTGCCGTCGCCGAGGCGACGTTGAGGCTTTCCACCGCACCCGTGCCCGGGATGGACACCTGGTGGTCGCACGCCTGCGCCAGCTCGCGATCCATGCCTTCGCCTTCGGCGCCCATCACGTAGACCAGACGCGCCGGCAGCGTGCTGGCGAACAGATCATCGCCGCCCTCCACCAGCGTGGCGGCCAGGCTCAAGCCGGCGGCACGCAGCTGCTCCATCGCTTCGGGCAGCGCCGGCAGCCGCACCAGCGGGACCGATTCGGCGCCCCCTTCGGCTACGCGCGCCGCTGCACCGGACAACGCCAACGTCGCGCCCGGCGGCAGCAGCAGCCCGGCCACACCGAAATGCGCGGCCGAGCGCAGGATCGCGCCGAAGTTGTGCGGATTGCCCACGCCATCCAGCCACAGCGCCAGCACCGGCGCGTCGGCGGGCAGCGTGGCCAGCCACTCCTCCAGCTCCAGCATCGGCGCGCGCAGCACGTCGGCCACCAGGCCTTCGTGATGCGTGGTCGCGGCAAGCTTGTTCAGATCGCCGTCTTCCACCACGCGGTAACCGACGCGGTTGGCGACGCACCACTTCAGCACCGGCTGCATGCGCGGGATCAGCGCCTCGGTCAGGTACAGCTTGCGCAGCGCCTGCGGGCGATGCTCGAACAGGGCCTGCACGGCATTCCAGCCATACAGGCGCAGCTCGTCGTTGCCACGGCCGGGCGGCGGCGGCGTGCCACCTTCGCGGGGCGGCAGCGGCGTGGCGCGCGGCGGCCGCGAGGACGGACGGCGCGCATTCTTCCAGGGATCATTCACTACGGGACAGCTCCAGCTTGCGGGTACGCCAGAAATCGGCGTTCTTGATGCCCAGGGCATCGGGGTCGAAGGTCGGATCCAGGCCGAGCTTCTTTTGACGCTCATAGTCGCGCAGGGCCAGCATCGCTGGCTTCTGCACGATCAGGATCGCGATGATGTTCAACCAGGCCATCAGGCCCACGCCAATGTCGCCCAGCGCCCACGCCATGCCGGCATTGTGGAACGCACCGAAGATCACCATGCCGATGATGCCCAGGCGCAGCAGCAGCACGGTCAGCGGACGCTTGGCGTTGTTGTTGACGTAGGTCAGGTTGGTTTCGGCCATGTAGTAATAGGCCATGATCGTGGTGAAGGCGAAGAAGAAGATCGCGATCGCCACGAAGGCCGCGCCGAAGCCCGGAATGACGGTTTCCACTGCGGCCTGCGCATAGCCCGCGCCTTCGGCCACACCGGCCAGGCCGGCGAATACGGGCGCGCCGCCCGGCACCGGCGAATACACGTTGTAGGTGCCCGCGGCCAGGATCAGGAAGGCGGTGGCGGTGCACACCATCATGGTGTCGAAGTAGATCGCGAAGGCCTGCACGTAACCCTGCTTGGCCGGATGCGAGACCTCCGAGGCGGCCGCCGCGTGCGGGCCGGTACCCTGGCCTGCCTCGTTGGCGTAGATGCCACGCTTGACGCCCCACTCCACCGCCAGGCCCATCATCGCGCCGAAGGCCGCATGCGCGCCGAAGGCGCTGCTGAACACCGTGCGGAACATGTCCGGCACGCGGTCGTAGTTGATGATCATGATGACGATCGCCATCAGGATGAAGGCCGCCGCCATGAAGGGCACCACCACCTCGGCGAAGTTGGCGATGCGCTTGACGCCGCCGAAGATCACCACGGACAGCAGCAGCGCGACCACGACGCCGATGCCCAGCTTGAGCGCCTGCACCGATTCCAGGCCCATGAACTGGCCATCCAGCGGCCCGCACAGGCTGCCGCCGCGGCAGGCGTTGATGATGCTGTCGGCGATCGCATTGGCCTGCACGCCCGGCATCAGGAAGCCGGTAGCGATGATGGTCGCCACGGCGAAGGCCAAGGCATACCACTTCAGGCCCATGGCCTTTTCGATGTAATACGCCGGGCCACCGCGGTAGCGGCCTTCGGCATCCTTGGTCTTGTAGATCTGCGCCAGGGTGCATTCCACGTACGACGTGGAGGCACCGAGGAAGCCCATCACCCACATCCAGAAGATCGCACCGGGGCCGCCAAAGGCGATGGCGGTGGCCACGCCGGCGATGTTGCCGATGCCCATGCGCCCGGCCATGGACATGGCCAGCGCCTGGAACGAGGACACGCCCGCGTCGGATTTCTCACCGCGCACGGTCAGCCGGCACATCTCCATGAAACCGCGGATCTGCATGAAACGGGTACGGGCGCTGAAGTACAGGCCTGCGGCAAGACACAGGAAGATCAGAGCTTTGCTCCAGATGATCCCGTTGATGAAACTGACTACTTCTTCCACGCGCTCTCTCCAGTCGGCGGAAACAAAAGGAACGTCCCCGTCGGCTGGGACCCGGTCGATTCTCCACGATCCGCGCCGGGCTGCGTAGTGGCAATTTCGATGAATGGGCGACAATGCCGCCCATTCCGCTCAGGCATGGCCGCCCACGGAGGGGGTTTCGGCTTCCTGGCGGGCCAGTTCGCGCGCCACCGCTTCCGGCGAACGCGTATACGGCGCCAGCAGCGAGTAGAACGCCGGCACCACGAACAGCGACAGGAAGGTGGACACGGTCACGCCGAAGATCACCACCACGCCGATCGTGCCGCGGCTGGCCGAGCCGGGACCCCCGGCCACCACCAGCGGGATCGCACCGACCACGGTGGCGATGGAGGTCATCAGGATCGGGCGCAGGCGCACCATCGCCGATTCGACGATGGCCTGGTGCACGTTGCGGCCCTCGTCGCGCAGCTGGTTGGCGAACTCCACGATCAGGATGCCGTTCTTGGCCGCCAGGCCGACCAGCATCACGATGCCGATCTGGCTGAACAGGTTGATCGTGCCGCCGCTGACATACAGCCCCAGCAGCGCCCCGAGCACGCCCAGCGGCACGGTGAGCATGATCACCAGCGGATGGATGAAGCTCTCGAACTGCGCGGCCAGCACCAGGAACACCACCAGCAGGGCCATCGCGAAGGTCAGCAGCACGGCGCTGCCGGCGTTCTGGTACTCGCGCGATTCGCCCTTCCAGCTGACCTGCGCGTGCTGCGGCAGCTCCTCGCTGGCCACCTGCTGGGCCCAGGCGATCGCTTCGCCCAGCGGATAGCCCGGGGCCAGGCCGGCGTTGATGGTGATCGAGCGCAGGCGGTTGAAGCGGTTGAGGCTGCCGGCTTCGGCCACTTCGCTGAGCGTGACCAGGTTGGACAGCGGCACAAGCTCGCCACCACTGGCGCGCACCCGGATCGCGGCCAGATCGGCCGGCGAGGCGCGCCCTTCGCGGCCGGCCTGGACCAGCACGTCGTACTCCTCGCCGTTGTCGACGAAGGTGGTGACGCGGCGCGAGCCCATCATGGTTTCCAGCGCGCTGCCGATCGCGGTGACCGACACGCCCAGATCGGCCGCACGCTGGCGGTCGATGTTCACGCGCATCTGCGGGCGGGTTTCCTTGTAGTCCGAGTCCGCGCCGACCAGGCCGGGGTTGTCGGCCATGCGCAGCAGCATGCGGTCACGCCACTGTGCGATCTCTTCGTACTCCGGGCCACCGAGCACGATCTGGAACGGCTGGCCCTGGCTGCGGACCAGGCCGCCACCGACCTGGGTGCGCACGCGCACGCCGCGCAGATCGTTGAGGTGGGTCTGCAGCTCGGATGCCACATCCGGGGTGGAGACGTCGCGCTGGCGCCACGGCTGCAGGAACACGCTGATGCGACCGGTGTGCATTTCCTCGCTGGCACCGAAGCCGCCAGGCACGCGCGGGTTGGCGCGCACGATCGGCTGGTCTTCACCGACGAAGCCCGACACGATCTTCTCGACCTGCTGGACCTGGCCGACGGTGTAGTCGAAGCCGGCCCCTTCCGGGCCATCGATCATGATCTGGAACGAGCCGCGATCTTCGGCCGGGGCCAGTTCGGAGGGCAGCACCTTGAGCAGCAGCGCGCTGGCCAGCAGCGACAGGATCATCACCACGATGTAGATCCAGGTGCGGGTCACGTGCGCTTCCAGGAAGCGCCCGTAGGCCGCCGACAGGCGATCCAGATTTCGGTTGATCACCCCGTGCAGGCCCTTCGGTGCCTGGCCGGTATGCGGCTTGAGCAGCTTGGAGGCCATCATCGGGGTCAGCGTCAGCGACACGAACGCCGACAGCGCCACCGCCGCGGCCAATGCCACGGCCAGCTCGCGGAACAGCCGACCGGTATTGCCTTCCAGGAAGCCGACCGGCAGGAACACCGCGACCAGCACCGCCGTGGTGGCGATCACCGCGAACGCCACCTGCGTGGTGCCGCGCTTGGAGGCGACCAGCGGCGGCTCGCCCAGATCGATGCGGCGCTGCACGTTCTCGACCACGACGATGGCGTCATCCACCACCAGGCCGATACACAGCACCAGCGCGAGCAGGGTCAGCAGGTTGATCGAGAAGCCGAACGCATACAGCGCGATGAAGGCGGCGATCAGACACACTGGCACCGTCACTGCGGGAATCAGGGCCGCGCGGAAGCTGCCCAGGAACAGCCAGATCACCGCCAGCACCAGCAGCATCGCCTCCACCAGCGTGGCGTAGACGCGATCGACGGCGGCTTCGATGAAGGTGGTGTTGTCGAAGGCGACGAAGATGCGCGTGCCTTCCGGCAGCGTGCTGCTGATCCGCTCGGCTTCGGCGCGCGCTTCGCGGGCGACATCCAGCGCGTTGGCGGTGGAGGTCTTGACGATGCCCAGGCCGATGTTCGGCTCGCCGTTGCTGCGGTAGTAGGCGCGGCGTTCGGACGAGGCCAGTTCGATCTTGGCCACATCGCCCATGCGCACCACGTAGCCGTCGGCGCCCTTGCCCAGCGGGATCCCGGCGAAGTCCTCAGGTTTGACGTAGTTGCGCTCCACGCGCAGGGTGAAATCGCGGTCGGCGGATTCGATCCGGCCGGCCGGCAGTTCGACGTTCTCGTTGCGCAGCGCGCTTTCCACGTCGCCCACGGTCAGGCCACGTGCGGCGAGCTGGTCGCGGTCCAGCCAGATCCGCATCGCATAGCGCTGGCGGCCGCCGATGCGTACCTGCGCCACGCCATCCAGGCTGGAGAAACGGTCGACGATGTAGCGGTCGGCGTAGTCGCTCAGCTCCAGCGTGTCCATCGAGGTCGAGCTCATGTTGAGCCAGATGATGGGATCGGCGTCGCTCTCGACCTTGGCGATTTCCGGCGGCCGCGCCTCTTCGGGCATGCGGTCGGCGACGCGGCTGACCGCATCGCGCACGTCGTTGGCGGCCGCTTCGATATCGCGGTTGGAGGTGAACTCGATGCTGACCTGCGAGCGCCCGTTGGAACTGCGCGCGTTGATGGTGTCGATGCCTTCGATGCCGGCCAGGGCATCTTCCAGCACCTGGGTGATGCGGCTCTCGATGACCGCCGCGGAGGCACCGGTGTAATCCACCGAGACCGACACGATCGGCGGATCGATGGCAGGCAGCTCACGCAGGGTCAGGCGGGTGAACGACATGAAGCCCAGCACGACCAGCAGCAGGCTCATCACCACGGCGAAGACCGGCCGCTGGATGGAGACGTCGGAGAGTTTCATCCGGCGGCGTCCGGTTCGGCCGTCGTCGGCGCGGCCGGCCTGAGCGGTGCAGCCTCCTCGGCCTGGATCTTCAGGCCCGGGCGCAGCTTGCCGGTGCCGTCCACCACGATGCGGTCACCGGCGGTGAGGCCGTCGCGGATTTCGACCACGCCACTGCGACGCGCGCCGGCGGTGATGTCCACCCGCTCCACGATGTCGTCCTTGGCGACCCGGAACACATAGGAATCGCGCCCGACCTGGACCACCGCGATTTCGGGGATCACCAGTGCCTGGCGCTCGGGGCGGAACATCCGCACATCCAGCAGCATGCCCGGGCGCAGGGCGTGATCGGCGTTGATGAAATCGGCGCGCACGGTGACCGCGCGCGTGCCCGGATCGACCCGGGTATCGATGGTGGCGACCTGGCCTTCGAAGTTGCGGCCCGGATAGGCCACGCTGGTCGCGTTGACCTTGTCGCCGGTGCTCAGCGAGGCCAGCTCGGCTTCGGGCACCTGGAAGTCCACGTGCATGCGCTCGATGTCGTCCAGCGTGGTGATGGCCGTGCTCGGGGTGACCAGCGAACCGGCACTGACCTGGCGGATGCCGAGCACGCCGGCGAACGGTGCGCGCACGCGGCGATCACCGATATCCGACTGCATTTCACGCACGCGTGCATCGGCGGCATCGCGGATGGCGCGCTGCGTATCCAGGGTGGAGCTGGCCACCAGCTGCTGGGCGGCGAGTTCGCGCTGACGCTTGTACAGCTGGTCCGCTTCCAGGAACGTCGCCTGAGCCTGCAGCAGGGCCGCTTCCTGGGCCTGGCCGCGCAGGGTCACCAGGGGCGTGCCGGCGCTGACCTGCTGGCCACTCTCGAAGTGGACCGTCTCGATGATTTCGCTGACCTTGGCGGTGATCGTCACCGACTCGCGCGCCTTGGCGGTGCCCAGTGCCTGCAGGGTGTCGCTCCATGCCGAGGTCTGCACCACCTGGGTGGTGACCGGTACGGCGTCTGCCTGCCGGCGAGCGGCCTCGTCTTTACTGCCACACCCTGCCAATGCGACCAAGGCGATGCCAGCGGCGAAGCGCGCTGCGATGCGTCCCAACATGTAATGCAATCCCGGTTGTTTCTCGACCGCCGAGTGTATAGAGGGGTCGAGCCGGGGCATATGTGCCAAGCGTTTACCGGGGTCTTCACATCTGCCGGTGACGGGCGAAAGCCCTTTCGTGCTGGGAGGCAGCGAACGTGTATCGCCATGTATCGGCGCATGTCGAAGCGCGCGTCACCCTGCTGCCCTGTCGTGGCTGGCGCCGGAGACGCCGGGCGAGGCGTGAGTGCCCCGCCCGGCAGCCGGACTCAGTAGCGGTAGTTCACTTTCAGCCAGGCGGTGCGGCCGGGCTCGTTGATCCGCACCGGATCGGCCGGGAAGCCAAAATCGGCGCTGCCGGCGAGGTTCAGGTGCTCGCTGTAGGCGCGATCGAACAGGTTGTCGACACCGGCACTGAGCAGCAGCGCCGCGTTGAACCGGTAGCTCGCGTTCAAGGCCACCGTGGCGAAGCCGGCGCTGGGCCCCAGATCGCGGGCGACCACGTTGCCCTGCCCCGCCGCGACCCGCCCCTGGCGGGAGACCGCACGCGCCAGCGCACCGACGGACCAGCGCTCGCCTTCCCACGCCGTGCTGAGCCGGGCTTCCAGTGGCGGCATCTGCGGCAGCGCGCGGCCGTCGCTGCGGTTCTCGCCCCAGGCATAAGCCAGCGTGCCGCCGAGTTTCCACTGCTGCGCCAACTGCCACTCCGCGCCCGCCTCGGCGCCGGCAATGCGCGCATCGACATTGCTGGCCTGGCTGGTGCTGCCCGTCATGCCGCCGTCGCGGTAGGTGAACAGGATGTAGTTCTGGATGCGCCCGGCATAGGCCGAGACCCAGGCATTGAGGCGATCGGTGCGGTACTGCAGGCCGAGATCGAGCTGGGTGGTCTGCTCCGGCTGCACGCCGGTGAACGCATTCACCGCGCCGGCCGGGCCGAGGTCCGGCGAGAACAGCTCCCAGTAGTCGGGCATGCGCTCGCTGTGGCCGACACCCGCGTACCAGGTCAGGGCGGGCGCGACGTCACGCTCGAAGCGGACGAAGCCGCTGCCCAGGTTCTCGCGGCGGGTCTGCCCGGCGGTGGGATTCGGCATCGCCATCATGCCGCTGGTGGCGCGCTCGTCCTTCACCTCGGCACGGTCCATGCGCAGGCCACCTACCCAGCGCTGTGCGGTGCCCTCGCCCAGGGTGATCTCGGTGAACGCGCCGAGGTTCTCGAAGCGCGCATCCGTGCGCCACGGCTGCTGCCGGTACACATTGCGCCCCATTCCATTGCGGCTGCGGTGACGGCTGTCCTGCGCGTCCACGCCGGCCACGATGGCGATGTCCTGCCAGCGCCATTCCGAGGCGATACGGCCACCGGTGGTGCGGCGATCGACGTTGGACGCCATCGGCATCGGCATGCTGCTGGCCGGGTTCGGCGTGCGCAGCGTGTAATTGTCCATCACGTGGTCGGCGTCGTTGTAGTACAGGTTCGCCTGCAGCTTGTCCCACGCACCCGGCAGGTTGTCCTTTTCGAAGCGAGCGGCGTAGCTGGTGCGTTTGAACGACGCGCCGTCCATGCCGCGACCGGCATAGCGCGCGATCGCATCGCCGGTGCCGGCCGAGAGTTCCAGCACGGTGTCTGCATCGGGCGTCCAGCCGACGGCCACGTCGCTGTTCCACTTTCGCCACCTGGAGGGGACCACGTCGCCGTTGCCGTCCTTGTAATCATCCGATTCGGAGCGGTTGCCGTTGACGCGTACATAACCCGGCGAGGCGCCGGCGGTGAGGTCGAGCACCTGGTCGTTGCGGTTGCGCGAGCCGACCAGCGCGCTGGCGTTGATGTCCATGCCCGGCTGGTCGAAGCGCGGCGTATCGCGCTCGAAGCGCACCGTGCCCGCGGAAGCACCGGCACCCCAGCGCACGCTCTGCGGCCCCTTGATGATGGTCAGCCGATCGAAGGTTTCCGGCGCGATGTAGGACAGCGGGTTGTCCATCCGCGAGGGGCACGCACCGATCAGATTGCCTTCGTTGCTGACGATGTTCAGGCGCGAGCCGAACATGCCGCGCAGCACCGGATCGCCGTTGGTGCCGCCATTGCGGATCGCGGAAAAGCCGGGAACCGTCTTCAGATAGTCCGCGCCATCGCTGGCCGGGACCGGCTGGCGCGGCAGGCGCGGATCGGTGACCCAGTGCAGTGGCGAGGACGGCGCGGAGGCGGTGACCACCAGCGTATCGAGGGTGCGGGCGTCGTCGGCGGCCGCATGCAGCGGCAACGCGACCAGGGCCAGCGACAGGGAAACAGACAGGCGCGTCAGTGCGCCCGCGCTGCGGGAAGAAACGTTCATGGTGGAACTCCAGAAAAGCACGCAGGCACGCGTCGCCATCACGGCGACACGGGCAGGAAGGGCGGTGGTTTCAGGAGATCGCGGGCGGGCCGCGGGCGGCGTGGGCCGGCCAGCGCAGGCTGCGGGGCGTGGGCACGGCGCGCAGGACGCGCGGTGCGATGACCGGCATCGCCGGCAACAACAGGATCAGGACCGCCAGCCACGGCATCAGGCGCGAGGCCATCATGCAGTATTCGCAGGCGTCACCATGCCCGGCGTGCTCGCTCATCGGCGTGTGCTGCATGTCGCCGTGCTGCATGACGTGATGTTGACCGTCGTGCTGCGGCATGGCGTGCCCGGCGTGGGCATCCGGCAGCGCCGGCAGCGCGTGGGTCATGCCGGCCGGCATCAGCATCACCGGCGCCTCGGCATGCGCCTGCTGCCAGCGGCTGACCAGCGGCGCCAGCGCCATCAGCAGCGTCGCCACGAAGGCAAGCTGCAGAAAGACGGCATACGGGCGACGGCGGACGTTCACCCCGTCATGGTAGCGCCCGACCGTTGGCAGGGCAGCCCGAAGCCCTGCGACCAACCGTCGCAGCGGCTTCAACCGGCGCCATCGACGCGTCTGGGGGACTAGCCCCCTGAGTCAGGGGGCGGCCGCAAAGCGGCCGGGGTGTGGGTGCTGGTGAAGAGGGGCCCGCGGTTTGCGCAGCAAAGCGTGGGAGCGACAGCGCGAATGCGTTGACGCGTCCCGTTAGACGGTGATGGTCTGCGTCAACGACTCCCAGGTCGGCGGCAGCGGCCAGTTGGCCTCCTGGTTGCCGTCGATCACGCGGCGCAGGTCGCGGGTGTCGATCTGCGGGGCCAGCACGTGCACCAGCTCCAGCGCGTAATCGCGCAGTACGCGGTCACGGGGCAGCACCGCCCAGGCGATGCACTCGTCGATCGGCGCCGGGGCCGGCCACGCGCGCAGGTCTTCATCACTGGCGTTGACCGCCATTTCCGCGAGCAGGCCGACGCCCAGGCCGGTGCGCACATAGGTCTTGATCAGGTCCGCATCGAGGGCGGTCAAGGCGATGTCCGGGCTCAGTCCGGCACTGGCGAAGGCGCGCTGCAGCGAAGAACTGCCGCGGGTGGAGGATTCGTAGCTGATCAGCGGATGGCTGGCGAGCGCCTGCAGGTCCGGCGCGGCGCCCGGGCGGTCCAGCGCGTGACCGCGCGGCACCAGCACCAGCCGGCGCCAGCGGTACAGCGGAATGGCCAGGCCAGCCGTGGGCTCGCCGCCGGCGGTGCTGATGATGGCGATGTCCGCATCACCCTGGCTGAGCAGATCCAGCGCATCGCTTTCGGCGGCCTGCTGCAGATGCACGCTGACCTGCGGGTAGGCCTGCTTGATCCGCGCCACCGCCGGCGGCAGTACGAAGCGCGCCTGGGTGTGCGTGGTGGTCAGCACCAGCTGGCCCTGGCTTTCGCGCCGCTGGTTGGCCGCATAGGTGCGGATGTTGTTGGCTTCGCCGAGGACGGCGCGGGCGCGGCCGATCACTTCCACGCCGGCCGGGGTCACCGCTTCCAGGCTGCGGCCCTTGCGCACGAACAGCAGGAAGCCCAGTTCATCCTCCAGCTGCTTGAGCTGCTTGGACAGGCCGGGCTGGGTGGCGTGCACGCGGGACGCCGCCAGCGTGATGTTGAGCTCGGCGTCGGCGATGGCGACCAGATAGCGAAGTTGGGTCAGCGTCATGGGCGGGCGATACGGCGCATGGAGAGGGGGCCATCCGACTGTAGGGCAAATGCCGTCACCAGCTTATAACCAAACGTTGTTTAAGAAGGTAATCAGGTCATTTCGCGCGGTCATATGCCAGCGGTACGGTCTGACCGACCCCGGGCCGGCCGCGAGCAGGCGCCTGCCGCCGCCACCCGCCCGACCCTTCCCCGCCGCACGGCCCCCGGGCGGCAACGACTTCTCCGGAGCATCCCCATGGCCCTGTACGACTCCATCCTGGACACCATCGGCAACACCCCGGTGGTGCGCCTGCACCGCCTCGCCCCCGAGCACGTCACCCTCTATGCCAAGGTCGAGTCGTTCAACCCGGGTGGCTCGGTCAAGGACCGTCTGGCGCTTGCGATCATCCTCGACGCCGAAGCCAAGGGCCTGCTCAAGCCCGGCGACACCATCGTGGAGGCGACCTCCGGCAACACCGGCGTGGCCCTGGCGATGGTGGCGGCCGCGCGCGGCTACAAGTTCGTGGCCACGATGGTGGAGACCTTCTCGATCGAGCGCCGCAAGCTGATGCGCGCCTATGGTGCCAAGGTGATCCTGACCCCGGCCGCCGAGCGCGGCTCGGGCATGGTCCGCCGTGCGAAGGAACTGGCCGAGGAACACGGCTGGTTCCTGGCCAGCCAGTTCGCCAACCCGGCCAACCCCGCCTATCACCGCAACACCACGGCGCCGGAAATCCTGCGCGACTTCGCCGGCAAGCGGCTGGACTACTTCGTGACCGGCTGGGGCACCGGCGGCACCCTGACCGGCGTCGGCGAAGTGCTCAAGGTCGCCCGGCCCGAGACCCGCATCGTCGCCACCGAGCCGGAAGGCGCCGCCCTGCTCAAGGGCGATGAGTGGAAGCCGCACAAGATCCAGGGCTGGACCCCGGACTTCGTGCCGGAAGTACTCAACCGCGGGGTCTACGATGAGCTGCTGACCATCGACGACGCGCGGGCGATCGAGACCTCGCGCCGGCTCGCTGCCGAGGAAGGCATCTTCGTGGGCATCTCGGCCGGCGCCACCGTCGCCAGCGCGCTGGACATCGCCGCCAAGGCCGCGCCGGGATCGGTGATCCTGGCGATGCTGCCCGACACCGGCGAGCGCTACTTCTCGACCCCGCTGTTCGCCGACATCAACGAAGGCTCCGACGACGACTGGCTGGCCGGTCTGCCCTGATCCCCGCGTTGGTCCGTATGAACGGAACGCCCGCCCTGACCGGCGGGCGTTCTGCTTCCTGGCGCGCTTCATCTGCGGTGAAGCGATCCGGCGGCATCGTGTGAAGGTCAGCCAGCGCTCGCCGGGTCGCACTGCCTGAGACGACGATGACGCAGCCTAGATGTCCTGCAGGTTACGGTGCAGGTCAGGCACGTCATTTCGTTGTATGGACCCGGTATCAGTACGTAAGGAGCGGTACGCATGAAGATCGAAGTGTGGCAGGGCGACATCACGACCCTGGCGGTGGATGCGATCGTCAATGCGGCCAACGAATCCCTGCTGGGCGGCGGCGGCGTGGACGGCGCGATCCATCGCGCGGCCGGTCCGCAGCTGCTCGAAGCCTGCCGCGCCCTGCCGGAGATCCGCCCCGGCATGCGCTGCCCGACCGGTGAGGTGCGCGAGACGCCCGCGTTCGAGCTGCCGGCCAGGCATGTGTTCCATACGGTCGGCCCGGTCTGGCAGGACGGCCTGCGCGACGAGCCGGCGCTGCTGGCCAACTGCTACTGGAAATCGCTGCAGCTGGCAGAGAAGCTCGAGCTGGAATCGATCGCGTTCCCGGCGATCAGCTGCGGGGTGTTCGGGTATCCGCTGCACCAGGCCGCCCACATCGCCGCCACCGAAACGCTGACCTGGCAGCGCTCGCACCGCCAGCCGCGCCGGATCATCCTGGTGGCCTACAACGCGGCGACGTACAAGGCCTACCAGTCGGCGCTGGCCGCGCTGGGTCAGCCGGTCGAACCGTCGACCTCGGCGATCTTCGCGCCTCTGGCGTTGGGATCGCCGCCGGCCGCCGCGCACTGACGCGTCAGCCCACGCCATAGACCCACTGCGCGAAGAACGGCTGCAGTGAGCGGCCGGCCGCTGCTTCCATCGCACGCTGGAAATCGACGGTCACCACCGAGCGCCCATCGTTGGCCCGCGTGTAATCACGGAGGCCGCGCCAGAACGCGGCCTCGCCCATTTCGACGCGCAGCAGGTGCAGCACGTAGGCGCCCTTCTGGTACACCACCGCGCGGTCATCGCCGGTCGGCGCGTTCCAGTCCGCATACACCAGCGCGTGATCCGCCCCCTTGGCACGCAGCGCGTCCAACCGCATGCGCCAGATCGTCACCTGCGCCTGGTAGGCCGCCTCTCCCTGCGCCTGCTGGAGGTAGGCGGCGGTCATGAAGTTGGCCATGCCTTCGTTGAGCCAGAAGTGCTCCCAGCCGGCGCAGGTCACCCGGTTGCCCCACCACTGATGTGCGGCCTCGTGCGCCATCAACGCGGTCTGGCCGGGATCCTCCAGCAGTTGCTGGCCGTAGCGCTCGGACATCAGCGACAGCCCGGCCATTTCCTGCCCGATCGTGCGGGCCACCAGCGCCTGCTGATAGTCGCCGCGATACGGCAGGCCCGCGCGGTCGGCGAAGAAATCGAGCATCCCGCCGGTGGCGGTGAACACGCGCTGCAGCTGCGCGGGCGACCGCTCCCTGGACAGGAACCGCAAGCCGATGGCGCCATGCTGCTGCGTCGCTTCCTGATAGCGCCCCGCCGTGAAGCCATAGACATACCCCGGCATCGGCGTCTCCAGCTGCCAGCGATGTTCGATGCGTCCATCGGGAAGCGTGCGCAGCGGCAGCGCGCGACCGGTGCCCGCAGCCAGCAGGCCCGCCGGCAAGGTCACGGACAGGTCCAGCGTGGCGCGCTCGTCGGGGGCATCCACCGAGGGCATCCACTGACTGGTCGAGAAGATCGTGTAGACCTCGTCGCGCTCGGGGGCGAACTCCAGGCCGTACGGCGGTTCGCCGTGATAGCGGATCGTCACGCTGGCGGTGTCTCCCGGCTGAAGCGGTTCGGCCAGCGTGATCTGCACCTTCGCATCGTGCTGCGCGAAGGCCAGCGCGCGATCCCCCTGCATCGCGGCCGTCACGGTGAGCGCGCCGCTGTCCAGCGTCACTGCGCGCAGCTCCCGCTCGGCCCGGAACCGCAGCGTCTGCTGGCCGGTGACGCGCTTGTGGGCGATGTCCGGCACCAGCGCGACATCGTAGTGCAGCACATCGAAGCCACGCGGCGTCGATGCGTGCACCGCTGCGCTTCCCAGCAGCAATGACACCCCACACAGCGAGATACAGAGACGAACGAACATGGGATCCATCCACGCGAAGGTGGTTCGCATCGTGCCAGAGCACGCGTGCGTCTGCGCACCGCTGTCTCCCGCAAACAAAAACGCCGGCACGAGGCCGGCGTTTTCGTTGACTGCGGTCAGGCGTGAATCAGCCGTTCCACTTGCCCAGGGCGGCCTGGCCGTTTTCCTTGGCGCGATCGAAGATCGTCTGCTGCGCCTTGGCAACGTTGGCCTTGGTGTCCTTGGCCCACAGCTTCAGCGCGGCCTGCTGCATGGCGCGGCCGTAGGAGAAGCTCAGCGGCCACGGCAGGTTGCCCATCTGGTTCATGGCGTTCAGATGCGCGGTGGACTGCTCATCGCTCTGGCCACCGGACAGGAACACCACGCCCGGCAGGATCGCCGGCACGGTGCTCTTGAGGCACATCACGGTCGACTCGGCCACTTCCTCGACGTCGGCCTGCTCTTCGCAGCCCTTGCCGGAGATGACCATCGAGGCCTTCAGGATGGTGCCTTCCAGCAGCACGTTCTGCTGGTACAGCGCATCGAACAGCGAACGCAGGGTGGCTTCGGTGACTTCGTAGCAGGTCTCGATGTCGTGGTCGCCGTCCATGATCACTTCCGGCTCGACCATCGGCACCAGGCCGCATTCCTGGCACAGCGCCGCGTAACGGGCCAGCGCGTGGGCGTTGGACTCGATGCAGGTGCCCGAGGGGATGCTTTCACCGATGTTGATGACCGCACGCCACTTGGCGAAGCGCGCACCCAGCTTGTAGTACTCCTGCAGGCGCTCGCGCAGGCCGTCCAGGCCTTCGGTGACCAGCTCGCCCGGGCAGCCGGCCAGGGCATGCGCGCCCTTGTCGACCTTGATGCCCGGAATGATGCCCTGGGCCGCCATGTACTTGGCGAACGGGACGCCGTCCTTGGTGGACTGGCGGATGGTCTCGTCGTACAGGATCGCGCCGGAGATGTGCTCGTTCAGCTTGGGCGTGGTGAGCAGCAGTTCGCGGTAGGCGCGACGGTTCTCCTCGGTGTTCTCCAGGCCGACGCTGGCGAAGCGCTTGCCGATGGTGCCGGTGGATTCGTCGATCGCGATGATGCCCTTGCCCGGGGCGACCATGGCCTGTGCGGTTTCAGCCAGCTGTTCGATGCTCATGTACTTCCTGTGGCGGGTGCGGGAAAACCCCAATTATAGACCCCGCCTCCCGTGAACTGGCCGTCCACGGAATCTGGAAACGATTCCATCTGAAACGACGAACCCGCGCGGCCGTGAAGCCACGCGGGTCCGGGTGTTGCGGGGCGGTCGGTTAAAGCTCGCCCAGGCCGCTGGCACGGCCGTCTTCGCCCACTTCCAGCAGGCGCAGCGTGTTGGTGGCGCCATGGGTTTCCATGTGCTCACCGCTGGTGAAGACGACGCGGTCGCCGCTCTGCAGCTGGTTTGCTTCGAACAGCAGGCGGATGCTGCCGCGCGCGGCTTCGCGCGGGGTCAGGCCGCGGCTGTCGAAGTTGATCGGGAACACATCGCGCATCAGCGCCATCTGGCGGCGGGCGCCGTCATGGCGGGTCACCGCGAACACAGGCGCCGAGGCGCGGAAGCGCGACAGGTAACGCGCGGTGCCACCGGATTCGGTCATCGCCACGATCGCGCGTACGCCCACGTGCTGGGACAGGAACATGGTGGCCATGGCGATCGCCTGGTCGGCACGCTCCAGGTTGCGCGGCGAGGCACCGAAATCGGTCTCGGTCTGGAACTGGCGTTCGGCACCGAGGCAGATGCGTGCCATCGCTTCGACCGCCTTGACCGGGTACATGCCCGCGGCGGTTTCGGCCGACAGCATCACTGCGTCGGTACCGTCGATGACCGAGTTGGCCACGTCCAGCACTTCGGCGCGGGTCGGGATCGGGCTTTCGACCATCGACTGCAGCATCTGGGTAGCGGTGATCACCACTTTGTTCTGCGCCAGCGAGGCCTTGATGATCTTCTTCTGCAGGCCCGGCAGTTCGGCATCGCCGATTTCCACGCCCAGATCACCACGCGCGACCATGACCACGTCGCTGGCGTCGACGATCTCTTCGAGGTTGTCGATCGCTTCGGTGCGCTCGATCTTGGAGACCAGCGCGGCGTAGCAGCCGTGCGACTCGGCGATCTCGCGCGCGTCGTTCATGTCCTGCGCATTGCGGCAGAACGAGACGGCGATGAAGTCCACGCCGATCTTGGCCACGATGCCGATCAGTTCTTTGTCGCGCTCGGTCAGCGCGCCCAGCGACAGGCCACCGCCCTGCTTGTTCAGGCCCTTGCGGTCCGACAGCACACCGTCGTTGAGCACGGTGTTGATGATGCGCTCGCCCTGCACTTCGGTGACCTGCAGCTGCATCAGGCCATCGTCGAGCAGCAGGATGTCACCGGCCACCACGTCCTGCGGCAGGCCCAGGTAGCTCACGCCCACCTGGGTGGTGTCGCCAGCCGGTGCGTTCGGCGAGGCGACCAGATCGAAGCGGTCACCCGCCTTGAGCTTGATCTTGCCTTCGGCGAAACGCTCGATGCGGATCTTCGGGCCCGGCAGATCGGCCAGGATGCCCACTTCCACGCCCACGCGGGCAGCGGCGGCACGCACATCGGCGGCGCGCTTGGCCTGGCCGGACGGGTCACCGTGGCTGAAGTTGAGGCGAACCACGTTCACGCCGGCGCGGAAGAGATCCTCCAGCACGCCCGGCGGGTCGGTCGCCGGTCCGAGGGTGGCAAGGATCTTGGTGCGACGCTGACGCTCAATCATGGTTAATGGGCTCCCGTTAAAGGAGTGAAATTAGCACACCCATCACGTCCCATGAATACGATTACACCGCTGGCACGCTTGGGTTTCGCTGTTGTCCTGCAGACAGCCCGAGACGACCGGGCGGACAGTCGTTTGACCGCCCGGCGGCCAGCGCCAATCGCGGCGGGCCTTTGCGCGGGACATGCGGCGGCGTACGGATCGCCGCCGCGGCCCTCAATCGATCAGCGTGAGCAGGTCGTCCGGGGCCTGCGCGAGGTGCGCGGCCCCGGCCGCCGTGAGCTCTTCGGCACCGCCGAAGCCCCACAACACGCCGATATTGCGCAGCCCGTGATGACGGGCGCCTTCGATATCCATGCGCCGGTCGCCGATCATCCAGCACTGCCCCGGGGTCAACGACAGCCGGTGCAGCGCCTCGGCGACCAGCTGCGGCTTCTCGCTGCGGCTGCCATCCGGGGTGGCCCCGATCACGTCCTCGAAGCAGTCGCCGAACGGCAGGTGCTCGACGATGCGTCGCGCGTGCGGCTCGTTCTTGGCGGTGACGATCGCCAGCCGATGGCCGCGATCCTTGAAGGCCTGCACGACCTGGCCGATCCGCGGGTAGACCTCATGCTCGCGCCAGCCGACCACGTCGAAGCGTTCGCGGTAATACGTCACCGCCTGCTCGACCTGGGCCGGATCGTTGAACAACGGCGCGAAGCTGGTGCGCAGCGACGGGCCGATCCAGCGCCGCAGTTCGGCCTGCGGCGGGACCGGCTGGCCCATCTGCGTGAGCGCATGCGCCACGCACTGGGTGATCCCGACGGCCGAATCGATCAGCGTGCCGTCGAGATCGAAGAACAGGACATCGCGGCTCACGCGCCGCGAGCCTCCAGCGCGGCGACGGCCGGCAGGGTCTTGCCTTCCAGGAACTCCAGGAACGCGCCGCCACCGGTGGAGATGTAGCTCACCTCGCCCGCGATGTCGTACTTGTCGACCGCGGCCAGGGTATCGCCGCCGCCGGCGATCGAGAACGCCGGCGAGGTGGCGATGGCACGGGCCAGGGCTTCGGTGCCATGGCTGAAGGCCTCGAATTCGAACACACCGACCGGGCCGTTCCAGACCACGGTGCCGGCCTTGGCGATCAGGCCGGCGTACTGCTGCGCCGTTTCCGGGCCGATGTCCAGGATCAGGTCGTCCTCGGCCACGTCGGCGACGGCCTTCACCGTGGCTTCGGCGTCCGGCAGGAACTGCTTGGCCACGACCACGTCGGTCGGCAGCGGGATGTCGGCGCCGCGCGCCTTGGCATCGGCGACGATCTTCTTCGCGGTGTCCAGCAGGTCCGGCTCATACAGCGACTTGCCGACCGAGTAACCGGCGGCCGCGATGAAGGTGTTGGCGATGCCGCCGCCGACGATCAGCTGGTCGACCTTGCCGACCAGGCTGGAGAGCAGTTCGAGCTTGGTGCTGACCTTGCTGCCGGCCACGATCGCCAGCAGCGGCTGGGCCGGGGCGAGCAGCGCCTTGGCCAGCGCGTCCAGCTCGGCCATCAGCAGCGGGCCACCGGCAGCCACCGGGGCGAAGCGGATCACGCCGTGGGTGGAGGCCTGTGCACGGTGCGCGGTGCCGAAGGCATCCATCACGAACACATCGCAGAGCGCGGCGTACTTCTTCGCCAGCGCTTCATCGTCCTTGCCTTCGCCGACATTCATGCGGCAGTTTTCCAGCAGCACGATCGAACCCGGCGCGACGTCCACGCCGTCGACCCAATCGCGCACCAGCGGCACCTCGACACCCAGCAGCTGCGACAGACGCAGCGCCACCGGCGCCAGCGATTCCGCCTCGCTCCACACGCCTTCCTTCGGACGCCCGAGATGCGAGGTCACCATCACGGCGGCGCCCTTCTCCAGCGCCAGCTTCAGCGTCGGCAGCGACGCGGTGATGCGCTGCTCGGAGGTGATCTGGCCGTTGTCGATCGGCACGTTCAGATCCTGGCGGATCAGCACGCGCTTGCCGGAGAGATCGAGGTCGGTCATGCGAACGATGGACATAAGCAACTCTTTGGCTCTGAAGAAGGAAGGGCGCCGCACGGCGCAGGCCGTCATTGTCCCGGCTGGCGCGGTGCATCGCAAATTCATGACAGGAACGGAGGTAGGCGGCGACCGTTGGTCGTCGCGCTTCTTAACGGGGACGGAGGTAGTTAAGCGCGCTTAACTACCTCCGTCCCTATTTGGTTGGCGCAGCAGGCTGACTGCGAAGCCGCCGACGATCAGCACGCCGATCACCAGCAGCGCCCACAGCAGCCATTGTTTCCAGTCGCGCTGCGGCGCTACCGCGGCATCGCCAGCGAGTACCTGCGGTTCGCCCTGCATGCTCGCCTGCGCCGGCTGCCACTGCGCGCCGTGCTGTTCGCGCAGCTGCGCGATCACCGTGGCAACCGGGGCATCCTGGCGCTCCGCGCGTACGCTGCCGGCGGCTACCGTGTAGGGCGGCTCGCCCTGGCTGAGGAACACCAGCGCTTCGGGCTGGTAACCGAGCTTGAGCGTCGGGGCCGGCATCGACTGCGGCTGGCCGGCCACCAGCTTCCAGTAGCGGTCGCGCGTGCTGCGCGCCAGCGGCTGGGTCTGCGATTGGCGGCGGTCGGCGGCGTCCTGCAGCTGATAGGCCACCCAAGGGCCGGCCCGCACCTGCCACGGCTGGTCGGCATCGTCGCGGCTCAGCAGCGTCCACTGCACCACGCTGTTGTCGGCCGTCGCGATATCGGCCTGCGCGATCGGGAAGCGCCCATCAAGCTGATACTCGAACTCGCCGGGCTTGCCGGCGGTGCCGGTCAGCGACTGCCAGCGCCAGGCGATCGCCTGCGCGGTCGGCGCCAGCTCGGCCTGCACCGTGGACAGCGCCGGCAAGGCATCGGCACCGATCGGCAGGATGCGGAAATACCGCGCCTGGCGGGCGATCTCGATGCGGCGCTGCTGCAGGCGGCGGCCTTCGTGCTGCAGGTCGACCAGTGGCACGTCATCGGCAATGCGCAACCAGTCGCGCAGGTCGTTGCTCATCTCCACGCGCACGCGCGCCTGCAGGGGCGCCTGCGTCTGCCAGTCCAGGCGCAGCGCCTGCACGCCGGTCTTCAGCGCGCTGGCGTCGATCAGCCAGCCTGCGGGTTGTCCGGCCGCCCCGCCCCGCCCCAGCCGCGCCTCGACCCGGCGCACGCTGCCGTCGGTGTTGCGCTCGGTGAGCAGCTGCAGGTCATCGCCGGAGGTGCCGGCCATCGGCGGCAGCGGGAACCAGGACAGCGTCTGCCACTGCGGTGCCTGCGCCAGCGGCTGGTCGGCGGCCAACAACGCCGACGGCAGTGCCTGGCCCTGCGCGTTGAACACCTGCACATCGGCCAGACGTGGCGACACCGCGGTGCGGTACACGCCTTCGTCGAGGGTCAACCGGTACGCACCCGCCTGCGGCTGCGCGAGCTGCAGCGGCCATTGCTGGCGATAGGCCTGGCGGCCATCGGCGGCCTGGGCCTGGGCCTGGGCCTGGGCCTGGGCCAGCGCCGGAAGCGCCAGCGCGGCAAGGAGGATCAGCGGGCGAAAGGTCTTCAAGACTGCGACTCCACGGCGGGGTCCGGCGCGCGCGGCGGCGCCGGTGCCAGATAGCCCACGACCGTGCACAGCAGGCCGTAGGCGATGAAAGAAGAAATCCCGAGCAGGTTGCCCAGATGCTGGCGATCGATCAGTACCAGCTTGGCCAGCACCACGCCCATCAGCACCGCACCCACCAGCCACAGGACGCGTTGCCCGCGGCGCGAGCCCCACACCCAGCTGATCACGCCGAGCACGCTCCACACCACGGTCAGGCTGGTCTGGGCGAGGGTCGAGGACCACAGGCGCTCGTTCCACGGCACCCCGCCCCAGTGATGCACGGCATGCAGGGTGATGCTGGTCAGCGCGACGAAACCGGCAATCGCCAGCACCGGGATGCGGATCGCGCGAAGGCCCTCCGGCGCCTGTCCGGACCACAGCCAGCGCGCGGCGAGCACCAGTACTGCCAGCTGCACCAGTTCCACCGGGTTGAGCAGCGGCAACCACGGCAGCGGCGCAGCGCCGGCCGGCACCAGCAGCAGGCCCGTCCAGCTCACGCCGAGCACGGCGAACAGCGTGCATTGCAACGCGCCGCGCATGCGATCGAAGCGTTCGCCCAGCGGCACCGTCAGCCACGGCCAGCGCAGCAGCGCCACTGCAGTAACCAGCAGCCACGGCAGCAGCATCAACGCCAGGCCCCAGCCCTGTGCCAGCGCGAAGCGGTCGGCCAGCCACAGGCAGGCCAGCGACACCACGGTCGGCCACAGCAGCCACCACAGGAACTGCGCCGCCAGCGACGTGCGGTCGTCACCCGCACGCAGGCACCACAGGCTGCGCACGCCCAGCAGCGCGAACACCGCCCAGGCCAGTGCGCCGTAGCCGGCGAACGGTTGATCGTGCACATCGGCCTGCCACAGCGCCAACGGGAACGCGGCCAGCACCATCGCCAGCGTGGTCAGCACCAGCGCGCGCGCCGGCCAGCGACGATGCATCTCGGCGGCCAGCCAACCGGTCACCGCCGCAGCGATCAGCACCGCATCGGGCTCGCTGCGGTGGGCGACGAAGCGCAGGATCTCGTGGCTGACGCTGCCCAGCCACCACAGCAGGCCCCAGAGGTAGTAGACGATGGCCGGCGCATCCTGCTGCGCACGGCGATAGCTGAAGGCCGCGGCGAACCCGGCCAACCCCAGCAGCAGGCCGCTCATGAAGGTCGGGTTGGCGATGGCCGTGGCATCGAGATGCCAGTAGTCCGCGCCGACCACGAAGCCGAACGCGGCGCCCAGGGTCAGCAGCGCACCGGCGATCTGCGGCAGCCAGCGCTGCTGGCGCAGGCCCAGCCAGGCCAGCGCCGCCCCTTCCAGCGCGAACACGCTGGCGGTGGCGCGTGCGGACAGCGCCAGCGGCACCGCCAACGTGGCGAAGCCCACCGCGAGTACCGCATGCGACTGGCCCAGCGCGGCATAGCGCTCGCGCTTGATCAGCACCCACGCCAGACCCGCATACAACGCAGCCAGTGCCAGCGAGCACAACGCCAGCAGCAGGCGGTCGTCATGCAGCAGGCCGGCCTGCAGCGAGAACGCGATCAGCGGCGTGCCGAACACCAGGCTGCCATCGATCAGGTCGCGCTTCTCCGCGCTCTGCCGACGCGCATAAAGGATCGGAATCAGCAGGTAGAAGGCGAAGAACAGCAGCAGGAACGGCTCGGTGCTGGCGAACTTGTCCGCGCTGTACTGGAGCACGCCCCAGGCGGTGCCGATGCCGAAGGTGAAGGCGAAACCGAGCAGGTTCAGCGCGCGCCACGGACGCCACCAGGCAATCGCCAGGATCGCCGCATTGAGCACGGCGTAATACGAGAACAGCGCGACATGGTTGCCGCTGCCAGTGGACAGCCAGATCGGCGCCATGAAGCCGGCCAGGATGCCGAGCACAGCCAGCGTGCGCGAGTTCTGCACCACCGCCAGCACGCCCATGCCGGCAATCAGCAGCACGCTGAGCGCGAAAGCCGGCACGGCGGGAATCAGGTCGTAGCGCTTGAACGCGGCGAAGATGGTCAGCAGCAGGACGCCGATCGCCCCGCCCTGCAGCGCCAGCGCGAACAGGCGCCGGGTATCGCGCTGCACCCAGCCGAACACCAGCCCGGCCAGCGCCGCCACCGCGATGGCGGCCAGGCGCAGCTCGATCGGGGCGTTCAACCAGCCCTGGTCGCTGGCGTACTTGAGCAGCGCGGCCACACCGGCCAGCAGCACCAGCATGCCGATCTTGACCGGCACGTTGCCCTCGGTGAACCACTGCTTGATGGTGCCGACGATGCGTTCGCCGATGCCTGGGCCCTGCGGTTCAACCGGCACCACCGGCGGTGCGGGCCTGGGTGGCATCGACGCCGAGGACGGCAGCGGTGGCGGCATGGCGGCCGCCGCTGCGGGTGCAGCCACGGTATCCGCGGTCTCGACGGGCCTCTTGACCCCGGGCTGCAGGGCGAAGTCCAGCGGCGCGGCCACGGTGTCGACGGATTCGATATCCGTCCAGCGCAGCGGCCGTTCGGGTTCGGCTGGCGCCGGCGCGGCGTCCCAGGCGGACTCGGCCGCGCGGTGTTCCAGCGCGGCCACGCGGCGGCGCAGGCCCGCGATCATCACCAGGGCCACGATCAGCAGCAGCGGGATCGCCAGCAGTACCAGCACCAGCAGGACAATCAGAGCTTCCATTCCAGGCCATCCTCAAGAGGGTTGCCACGGCTGCACCGGGCAGGCGCAGTGCCGGCGGCACGCGGGCCATGCTAATGGATCGGCGGTACGCGCGGGATCACGGGCATGAATGGTCCGCCTGAAACGACAGACCCCGGCACGGGGCCGGGGTCTGTGGAATGACGCAGGGGCAGCGCTGGCTTATGCCGCGACGACCTTGACCATTTCCAGGCACTTGTTGGAGTAGCCCCATTCGTTGTCGTACCAGGACACCAGCTTGACGAAGGTGCTGTCCAGCGCGATGCCGGCGTCGGCGTCGAACACCGAGGTGTGGGTTTCGCCACGGAAGTCGGTCGCCACGACCTTGTCTTCGGTGTAGCCCAGGATGCCCTTCAGCGCGCCTTCGCTCTGTGCCTTCACTTCAGCGCAGATCTCGGCGTAGGTGGCTTCCTTCTCCAGCTCGACGGTCAGATCGACCACCGACACGTCCGAGGTCGGCACGCGGAAGCTCATGCCGGTCAGCTTCTTGTTCAATTCCGGGATCACCACGCCGACGGCCTTGGCCGCACCGGTCGAGGACGGAATGATGTTTTCCAGGATGCCACGGCCACCGCGCCAGTCCTTGTTGGACGGGCCATCGACGGTCTTCTGGGTCGCGGTCGCGGCGTGCACGGTGGTCATCAGGCCACGCTTGATGCCCCACTTGTCGTTGATGACCTTGGCCAGCGGGGCCAGGCAGTTGGTGGTGCACGAGGCGTTCGAGACGATCGCCTGGCCGGCATAGGTCTTGTCGTTCACGCCGAACACGAACATCGGGGTGTCGTCCTTCGACGGCGCCGACAGGATCACCTTCTTGGCGCCCGCATCGATGTGCTTCTGCGCGGTTTCCTTGGTCAGGAACAGGCCGGTGGATTCGATGACGACGTCCACGCCGACTTCGTCCCACTTCAGGTTGGCCGGATCGCGTTCCTGGGTCAGGCGGATCTTCTTGCCGTTGACCAGCAGGTCGTTGCCGGACACTTCCACGTCGGCCTTGAAGCGACCATGCACGGAGTCGTACTTCAGCATGTACGCCAGGTAGTCCGGCTCCAGCAGATCGTTGATGGCGACGATTTCGATGTCATTGCCGAAGTTCAGCACGGCCGAACGCAGCACGTTGCGCCCGATGCGACCGAAACCGTTGATGCCAACCTTGATTGCCATGTTCACAAGCTCCTGCAGCCGCGACGGTGCGGCGCCGATGGAAAGGGGTGTTCATTCTAGCAGGGCCGGAACCGGCCCGGCCCGGGGAAGACGAATGGGAACCGGTTACAACGGTAAATACCCGGATTGATCCGGATCAAGGCGCACAGCGGCGCGGGCGGGAAAACTGGCGCCATTCCAACCCGCCACGAGACCGTCTCATGCGCAAGACCTCCCCCCTCCTGCTCTCCAGCCTGGCCGCCGCCCTGGCGCTGGCCGCCGCCCCCGCCATGGCCCAGTCCAAGGGCGACTGGACGATCGGTGCCGGCGTGCACCAGGTCGCCCCGAAGTCCAACAACGGCTCGCTGGCCGGCGGCACGCTGAAGGTCGACGTCGACAACGACATCAAGCCGACCATCACCGGTGAGTACTTCATCGCCGACAACCTCGGCATCGAGCTCCTGGCCGCGTTGCCGTTCAAGCACGACATCAACATCGCCGGCCTCGGCAACGTGGGCAGCACCAAGCACCTGCCGCCGGTGGTGTCGCTGCAGTACCACTTCAACAGCACGGGCAAGGTGTCCCCGTTCCTGGGCGCCGGCATCAACTACACCACCTTCTTCAGCGAGAAGACCGGCGGCGCGCTGGCCGGCAGCAAGCTCAAGATGGAAGACTCCTGGGGCCTGGCCGCCCATGCCGGCGTGGACTTCGCGATCAACGACAAGGGCTCGCTGCGCGTGGACGTGCGCTGGATGGACATCGACAGCAAGGTCAAGCTCGACGGCGAAAAGATCGGCACCGTCAACATCGACCCGCTCGCCTACGGCGTGTCGTACGTGTTCAAGTTCTGATCGGCGGATCAGAACCCAACAAGGCAACACCCTCGCAGCAAGACAGTTTCCCCGGCTTCGGCCGGGGTTTTTTTTGGTTCTTCTTCCACCTTCGTGGTACGCCTGAGGCGGCGGTTAGTGGGTCGGGCGCTGGGCCTCGATGCCCTTGCCGGCGAATGTCCCCCGGCGTCGGCCTGCGGCCGCCCCCTCCTCCTTGATTTCGCCCACAAGGGCATCGCGACCCACGTATCCAGACCATTGGCGCCGCACACCAAACGCCGGTGCGCCCGTGCGCCTTGCGAGTACCGCAGGCCGAGCGCCGTAGCGGCTGGTAGGCTCCTGGGCAAAATAAAGGAGGAGGCCGTCGCCGCCAGGGGGCGGCCGGGGGACATTTGCCGAGGAGCCTGCCGGTCGCTGCGGCGCGTGACGCTCGCGGTTACCCTGCGGCCAACAGATGCCGCGCTGCGGCCTGCGCATGCAGCGTCGTCGTATCGAACACCGACACCGTCGCATCCTGCGCGCCGACCAGCAGCATGATCTCCGTGCAGCCCAGGATGATGCCCTGCGCGCCGCGCTCCACCAGCCGCTGCATCACCGCGCGGAACGCCTCGCGCGACGCCGGCAGCACCCGCCCCTGCACCAGCTCGTCATAGATGATCCGGTGCACCGCCGCGCGATCATCGGCCTCGGGAACCAGCACCTCCAGGCCGTGCGCCCGGGTGAGCCGCCCCTTGTAGAAGTCGTGCTCCATGGTGAACGCGGTGCCCAGCAAGCCGATCCGCTGCAGCCCGGCGGCCTTGATCGCCTCGGCGGTCGGGTCGGCGATGTGCAGCAGGGGAATCGCGATCGCCGCCTGCACCGCGTCGGCCATGCGATGCATCGTGTTGGTGCAGATCACGATGGCCGTCGCACCCGCGCCCTGCAGCCGCTGGGCGGCATCGATCACGCGCTGGGTGGCGGTGTCCCAGTCGCCGGCATGCTGCAGTGCCTCGATCTCGGCGAAATCGAACGACCACAACAGGATCCGGCCCGAATGCAGGCCGCCCAGCGTGTCGCGCACCTGCTCGTTGATCAGCCGGTAATAGTGGGCCGAGCTTTCCCAGCTCATGCCGCCGATCAGGCCAACGATGTGGGCCATGGGTACCTCCGGTGTCCGCCCGATGCCAGGCACCCGGCGAGCCTAGCCCAAGCTGACCGGCGCTGCAGCCGGCCAGATCCTGGCAAGCCGGCACGGCGGCCGGCCCGCTAGAATGCCGCGGATGAAAATGCCTTCCCTGCTTCCGGCCACCGCCCTCGCGCTGGCCCTCACCCTTGTCTCCACCGATGCCCTGGCCTGGGGCGCGCAAGGCCACCGGCTGGTGGCGCGGATCGCCGAAACCCGGCTGACCCCGCAGGCCCAGGCCGAGGTCGACCGCCTGCTCGCCGCCGAACCGGACCCGACCCTGCACGCCATCGCCCCGTGGGCCGATGAGCTGCGTGCCAAGGACCCGGGGCTGGGCAAGCGCTCGGCCGGCTGGCACTACGTCAACATCGGCGAAGACGATTGCCACTATGAGGTGCAGAAGCACTGCAGGAACGGCAACTGCGTGGTCGAGGCGCTGAAGGCGCAGACCGCGATCCTCGGCGACCGCAGCAGGTCCGACGCCGAGCGCGCGCAGGCGCTGAAGTTCGTGGTGCATTTCGCCGGCGACATCCACCAGCCGATGCATGCCGGCTACGGCCACGACAAGGGCGGCAACGATTTCCAGGTGCAGTTCAACAACCGCGGTACCAACCTGCACTCGCTGTGGGACAGCGGCATGCTGAACGAGCAGAAGCTGGATGACGACCAGTACCTCAAGCGCCTGCTCGCCCTGCCCAAGCCCACGCTCGGCAAGCGTTCGAACATCGATGTCGATGCCGTGCAGTGGGCCGAAGCCAGCTGCCGGATCGCCATTGCACCTGGCGTTTACCCGGACAAGCGTACGCTGGCTCCGAGCTATGCGGCGACCTATCGCCCGGTCGCCGAGCGCGAGCTGCGCCTGGCCGGTGAACGCCTGGCGGTGCTGCTCAACGACACCCTGGGCAAGCGCTGAGGTCAGTACCATGCCATTGCACGTCGCCAGTTTCTTCCACCCGGACAGCCACACCTTCAGCTACGTGGTGCATGACCCGGCGACGTTGCAGGCGGCGGTGATCGACCCCGTGCTGGACTACGACCCGGACACCGATGCACTTGGCGCCGGGCCGCTGCAGCCGTTGCTTGCGCATGTACGCGGGCACGGCCTGCAGGTGCACTGGCTGCTGGACACTCATGCCCACGCCGACCATGTCAGTGCCGGCCGCTGGCTGAAATCCCAGTGGCCGGACGCTACGCTGGCGATGGGCCAGGGCATCGTGCAGGTCCAGCGCACCTTCGCACCGCGTTACGCGCTCGATGTTCCGACCGACGGCTCGCAGTTCGATCATCTGTTCGCCGATGGCGAGCGCTTCACGCTCGGAGGAATCGAGGCCGAGGTGATCGCGGTGCCGGGACACACGAGTGACAGCGTCGCGTATCGGATCGGCGACGCGCTGTTCACCGGCGACTCGTTGTTCATGCCGGACGGCGGCACCGCCCGCTGCGACTTCCCGGGGGGTGACGCGGCGCAGCTGTACCGCTCGATCCAGCGATTACTGGCATTGCCGGACGCGACGCGGGTGTTCATCTGCCACGACTACGGCCCGGGCGGCCGCGAGGTCGCCAACCAGACCACCATCGGCGCGCAGCGCACGCACAACATCCACCTGCATGGCGGCATCAGCGAGGCCGAGTTCGTTGCCACCCGCCAGGCGCGTGATGCCACCCTGCCCGAGCCGAAACTGATGCAGCCCTCGGTGAAGGCGAACATCCAGGGCGGCCCGCCGAGGTAGTGCCGGCCGCTGGCCGGCTCCCCTGCAACGTGCGACCCGTCCGTCGTTTTCCTCAGCGCCCCTGCCGGCGCACCACGTGCTGCCCTTTCACGATCTCGAACGTGAAGCCATACAGCAGGCTCACCGGCACCGGTTCAATGCGCTCGGCGCCCTCGCAGTTGCCCCGATCCGTCGGCACGCGCTGCGGAGGGAAATGACAGACGGCCGCAGGTACAAAGCGCCACATCGCCACCGCTTCCTGGGCAGCCTGCATGAGGGGCGCGTTCTCAGGCGCATTGCCGGCGGCACAGTCGCTGCGATCGCTCACTGGCAGACTGCGTTCGACCTTGCCTTCCGCATCGATCACCAGCTGCAGGCACACCGTCGTCGGTGCCAGCGCGCGGCGCGGATCGCGATCACCGACAACCGGATCAGGCCCCGCATTGAGTTGCGGCATCCGGTAGCCCTCGGTCGGCCCCAGCTGATACGTCTCCACCTTTCCGCTCCCCTGAGCGCCGATGTCCGGATCCAGACGCTGGTGGCCCACGTTCTCGGCGCGGGTGTCCACCGTGGTGATCTGGTCGTGGCCGGCACAGCCTGCCAGGAGGGCCACCGACAGCACGGTCGCTGCCGCGCGCGTCACGCGCATCACGGCGCGGACTCCTCGTCATCCATCGCGAAGGTGACCGGAATCTTCAGCGCCGAGGCCACCGCCTTGCCGTTTCTGATCGCCGGTTCGAAGGTCCACTGCTTCGCGGCAGCGACCGTCGCGTCATCGAACACGCCCGCCGGAGTTGCGTCGAGGACGCGGACGTCGGTCGCCTTGCCGTCCGCATCGACGTCCACCCGGACGACGACCTTGCCGACGATACGCTGCTCGACGGCGATCTTCGGGTAGGACGGTGGCGGCATTCTGTGGGCAATGGCCGTGCGATCGGCCACCACGGCGCCCCCACCGATCCCGCTCGCGGCCGCGACCGCACTGCCCTGGCCAGCCCAGGCCACGGTCCCCATCCCCACGCACAGCCCGATCACCATCATCTGCCCCGTCAACCACGGCACCGTCCTGCGCTTGTGTTCCTTCAACATCGCAATACGCTCCCTCAACATCGGTTGGCTGCGCCAGTGGCAGGCCATCGGCGCAACCGGGTGGACCAACTGCGCCTTGAGCAGCGCGGTGGCGTAAAGACGGCGCAGGGCCGGATGCGGGTCGACCGTGCGGGCATCGCAGGCCAATTCCTGGTCACGCAGGAACCGGCGCGCGGCCCACGGCAGCAACGGGTGGAACCAGAACACGCAGCGCAGCAGGGCCAGCACAGCGTTTGCCCAAGGATCACCATGACGTCGATGGCTGTGTTCATGGCGCAGGATCAGGTCCTGCTCGGCCGGGCTGAAACGCTGCTCGAAATCAGGACCGACCACGATCCGCGGTCGCCACAGACCGACCAGCGCCGGCAGGCCGGGATCGCCACTGGCCTGCCAGCTGCCATCCCCCCGCGGCTGCAGCGCGCCCAGTGCATGCTCGAAGCGCCGCTGCGCCCGCCAACCGAGGCAGGCCGTCCCCACGGCCCCGAGCAGCCACACCGTCAACAGCAGCAGCGGCCACTGCGAGGTGTCGGTGGGCACGGCCGGCGCGCGCAGGACCGACGCCATCGCCATGACCGGCGCCGTCTCTGTGATCGGCAGCCGCTGCAGCGGCAGGTACGGGGCGATCAGCATCAGCGGCAACAGCCACCAGCTGCGGTAGGCCAGCGCTGCGCCCCCCAGGCGCAGCAGCAGAGGCCTGGCCGCGGCCAGCACCAGCGTCGCCACCGACAGCCACACGCTGGCCTGCAGCAGTCCATCGAGCAGGTCAGTCATGGTCCATCTCCTGGATCAGCTTTCTGAGCTCGGCGATGTCCTGCGCGCTGAGCTCGCCGCGCTGGCTGAAGTGCGCCACGAGCGGCGCGACGCGACCGTCGAAAACGCGACCGAGGAAGCCTTCACTCTGTTCGGCCACCCAGGCCTGGCGCTGCAGCACCGGCGCGTACAGATAGCGGCGTCCGTCGCGGCTGGCGCTGACCGCCCCCTTGGTCAGCAGCCGGTTGAGCAGCGTCTTGATGGTGGGCTCCGCCCAGTCGCGGCTGGCCAGCGCGGCCACTACATCGTCGGCGCCCAGCGGATGGCTGCGCCACAGCACCTCCATCACCACGGCTTCGGCCTCACTGATCTGGCTCATCATTTACACCCGTAATCGACAATCCGATTACGCCCGTAATCGAAGGGAGTGTCAACCCTTCGACAGCCGGTTCATGCAGCCGCTGCCAGCATCGGCGCATGCCCCACGGAGCCCTCGATGAGACGCTACCGAAAACTCGATGAAGTCTCGCGTCGCCGTCTGTTCAAACCGGAAATGCTGTAATGATCCGCATGATTTCGCAGGATAGCGCCGCATGACCGAACACCTGACCGACCTGGACGCCGCCGTCGACTGGCTGCTGCAGCGGGTCGATGGCCCCCTGCGCATCGGCGCCCCGCTTGCATTGGGCAAGCCGCACCGGCTGCTCAACGCGCTGTATGCACGCGTGGAAAACGATGCTTCGCGGCCACTGCAGTTGTATACCGCGCTGTCGCTGAATCCGCCGCGCGGGGGTGCGGGGCTGGAGGCACGCTTCATGAAGCCGTTCGCCGAGCGTCATTTCGGCGAGGATTTCCCGCGGTTGGCCTACGCCGATGCGATGGTGCGCGACCAGCTGCCGTCGCATGTGCAGGTGGAAGAGTTCTACATGCAGTCCGGCGCGCTGCTTGGCTCGTCGCAGGCCCAGCGCAGCTACACCAGCCTGAACTACACGCACGCCGCCGACGCGGTGGCGCAGCGCGCGCCGCACGCGATCGTGCAGAAAGTGGCGATGCGCGCGAATGATCGGCGACTGTCGCTGTCATGCAACAACGACATCACCCAGGACACGCTGGATGCGATGGTCGCGCGCGGGTTACCCCGCCCGTTGATGATCGCCGAGATCGATCCGCAACTGCCCTACCTGGCCGGTTCGGCCACGGTCGACGTGTCGTTCTTCGATCTGGTGATCACGCCACCGGGGCCGTATCCGGCGCTGTTCGGCCTGCCGCGCCAGCCGGTCAGCGATGCCGACTACGCGATCGGCCTGTATGCCAGCACGCTGGTGCGCGATGGCGGCACGCTGCAGATCGGCATCGGTACGCTGGCCGATGCGCTCAGCCATGCACTGGTGCTGCGGCATACCGACAACGCCCGCTACCGGCAGATCCTGCAGGCGCTGGATCCCAGCCTGGCCAGCCACCCGACCGTGCTGGAGTGCGGTGGCCTGGAGCCGTTCGATATCGGCCTGTACGGCTGCAGCGAAATGCTCAACGAGGGCTTCCGCCGGCTGGTCCAGACCGGCGTGATCCGGCGCAAGGTGCACGACGATCTGGCGCTGCTGCAGCGGATCGAGAACGGCACCGCCTGGACCACCGATTACGCCACCCTCGAGGCCGAGGGCGAGTACCTGCACGGCGCGTTCTACCTGGGCTCGCCGGAGTTCTACCAGTGGCTGCGCGACCTGCCCGATGACGAGCGCAGCGCGATCGGCATGCGCCGGATCAGCGAGATCAACCAGCTCTACGGCGGCGATGAAACGCTGGAGCGGATGCAGCGACGCGATGCGCGTTTCTTCAACTCCTGCATGATGGCCACCGCACTCGGCGCCGCCGTCTCCGATGCGCTCGACGACGGCCGCGTGGTCTCCGGCGTGGGCGGCCAGTACAACTTCGTGGCGATGGCGCATGCCCTGCCCGGCGCGCGCAGTGCGCTGATATTCCGCGCCACCCGCGAGGACAAGGGCACGCTGCAGTCCAACGTGCGCTGGAACTACGGACACACCACGATCCCCCGGCACCTGCGCGATCTCTACATCAACGAGTACGGCATCGCCGACCTGCGCAACATGACCGACGAGGACTGCGTGATCGCGATGGCCGCGATCACCGATGCGCAGTTCCAGGCCGCGTTGCTGGATACGGCGAAAGCCTCGAAGAAGCTGGCGACCGGTTTCACTCCGTCCGCCGATGGACAGCGCAACACGGCCGCGGCGGTCAGTGCGTCGCTGGCGCCGTTCCGCCAGTCCGGGCTGCTGCCGGATTACCCGCTGGGCAGCGATTTCACCGAGGTCGAGCAGCACCTGGTCAAGGCGCTGGGCTGGCTGAAGCAGAACACGCAGACGCCGATGGCGAAGCTGCGCACGGTGCTGGCCGCGGTGGCCCAACCTGCCGGCGATGGCGATCAGGCCTATCTGCAGCGTATGGGGCTGGAGGCGCCGAAGACGTTCGGCGAACGCATCGAGGCGCGGTTGGTGCGGTTGGGATTGGCGCGCACGGCGGCAGTGTGATGTAGATCCACGCCATGCGTGGATCCCCCCCTCAACAAACGAAAAGGCCGGGGATATCCCCGGCCTTTCGTGTTGCAGCGGCCGGGCTGAGCCCGGCGCCGCGATCAGTTCGCCAGCTGCGCCTTGGCCGCGGCCACGACGTGCTCGGCGGTGATGCCGAAGTGCTTGTACAGCGCCTCCGCCGGTGCCGAGGCACCGAAGGTGTCGATACCCACCACCGCACCGTCCAGGCCGACGTACTGGCGCCAGAAACCGGTGACGCCGGCTTCCACGGCCACGCGGTTGCGCACGGCGTTGGGCAGCACGGACTCGCGGTACGCCGCATCCTGGCGCTCGAACACGTCGGTCGACGGCATCGACACCACGCGGGTCTTGATGCCGGCGGCATCCAGTTCCGCCTTGGCGGTCACGGCCAGGCCCACTTCCGAACCGGTGCCGATCAGGATCACGTCCGGCACGCCGCCTTCGGCGTCGGCCAGCACGTAGCCACCGCGCGCGATCTGGGCGACCTGCTCGGTGCTGCGCGGCTGGTGCGGCAGGTTCTGGCGGCTGAACACCAGGCAGCTCGGACCGTCCTTGCGGGTGAGCGCCGACTTCCAGCTGACCGCCGATTCGACCGCATCGCACGGACGCCACACATCGTTGTTCGGGATGTAGCGCAGCGAGGCCAGGTGCTCCACCGGCTGGTGGGTCGGGCCGTCTTCGCCGAGGCCGATCGAATCGTGGGTGTACACGTGGATCGCGTGGGCCGGGATCAGCGCGCTCATGCGCACGCCGTTGCGGGCGTAATCGCTGAACACCAGGAAGGTGGCGTCGAACGGGATGAAACCGCCATGCAGGGCCAGGCCGTTGGCGATCGCGGTCATGCCGAACTCGCGCACGCCGTAATAGACGTAGTTGGCGTTCGGGTCGTCGGTGGCGACCGACTTGCTGGCCTTCCACAGGGTCAGGTTGGAGTGCGCCAGATCGGCCGAACCGCCCACCAGTTCCGGCAGCAGCGGCGCGAAGGCTTCGATCGCCAGCTGCGAGGCCTTGCGCGAGGCGATGGTCTGGCCGTCGGCCTGGACCTGGGCGATGTAGGCATCGGCCTTGGCGATGAAATCGGCCGGCAGCTCGCCGTGCGAACGACGGATCAGCTCATCGGCTTCGGCCGGGTACTGCGCGGCGTACTTGTCGAACTGCTGCTCCCACTCGGCCTGGCGCAGGGTGCCGGTACCGCCGGCACGCCAGCCGGCGTAGATCTCTTCCGGAATCTCGAACGGGCCGTACGGCCAGCCCAGCTGCTTGCGGGTCGCTTCCAGCTCATCCTTGCCCAGCGGGGCGCCGTGGCTGGATTCCTTGCCGGCCTTGTTCGGCGAGCCGAAACCGATCGTGGTGCGGCAGCAGATCAGGGTCGGCTTGTCGAACTGCGACAGCGCGCTGTCGATGGCGGACTTGATGCTCTCCGGATCGTGGCCATCGACGCCGCGCACCACGTTCCAGCCATAGGCCTCGAAACGCTCGGGGGTGTTGTCGGTGAACCAGCCATCGGTGTTGCCGTCGATGGAGATGTGGTTGTCGTCCCAGAAGCAGACCAGCTTGGACAGGCCCCAGGTGCCGGCCAGCGAGGCGGCTTCATGCGAGATGCCTTCCATCAGGCAGCCATCGCCCAGGAACACCCAGGTGCGGTGGTCGACGATCTCGTGTTCCGGGCGGTTGTAGCGCTGTGCCAGCAGCTTCTCGGCCAGGGCAAAGCCCACGGCGTTGGCCAGACCCTGACCCAGCGGACCGGTGGTCGTCTCCACGCCGGGGGTTTCATGGTGTTCCGGATGGCCGGCGGTCTTGCTGCCCAGCTGGCGGAACTGCTTGAGCTGCTCGATCGGCAGGTCGTAGCCGCTCAGGTGCAGCAGCGCGTACTGCAGCATCGAGCCGTGGCCGTTGGACAGCACGAAGCGGTCGCGGTTGAACCACTTCGGATTCTTCGGGTTGTGACGGAGGTAGTCGTTCCAGAGCACTTCGGCGATGTCGGCCATGCCCATCGGCATGCCGGGATGACCGGACTTGGCGGTTTCGACCGCATCAGCGGCGAGGAAGCGGATGGCATTGGCCAACTGGCGGCGGGTAGGCTGCGTCATGGTTCTGTCGGAGTCGGGAGGCTCCCGCGGAGCTGCGGGCAGCCCATTGTCCCACAGGTGATCGGCGGGGTCAGGCCGGAGACAGGCCAGGCCCTTAACGACAACGCCCCGCACAAGGCGGGGCGTCGGGAACCCGCAAGCCTGCGCAGGCTCAGTCGCGCGGGGCCGGAGCGGGTGCCGGGGCCGGGGCCACTGCGGCCACGACCGGGCCCTCGTCCACCTCGCCCTTGGCCACCAGGGTGGTCAGGGCCAGATCGCCGGTCACGTTCAGCGCGGTACGGCACATGTCCAGGAAGTGGTTCACGCCCAGGATCAGGCCGATGCCCAGCGGATTCACGCCGACCATGGCGCAGATCATCGCCACCACCGGCAGCGAGCCGGAGGGCACGCCGGCGGTGCCGATGCCGCCCAGGATGCAGACCGCCATCACCATGATCTGCTGGCCGATGCTCAGGTCCACCCCGAAGAACTGCGCCAGGAAGATCACCGTCACGCCCTCGAACAGCGCGGTGCCGTTCTGGTTGGCGGTCGCACCCACGGTCAGCACGAAGCGCGACACCTTCTGCGGCAGGCCCATCTGGTCGGCCACGCGCAGCGCGGTCGGCAGGGTGGCGTTGCTGGAGGCGGTCGAGAAGGCCATCACGGTGGCTTCCTGGGTATCGCGGAAGAACGCCAGCGGCGAACGGCCGGACAGCCACACGGCGACGCCGTAGGTCACCACCATGTGCAGCCCGAGCGCCAGCACCACCACGCCCACGTAGGCGCCCAGGCGGATGATCAGCTCGAAGCCGAACAGGGCCGCCAGGTTGAACATGAAGCAGGCCACCGCGTACGGGGCCAGCCGGATGACCAGGTTGATCAGGGTCATCGAGATTTCGAAGATGCCTTCGATGGCGCGACGCAGCGGGGCGACCTTCGCCTCATCGGTCAGCACCATCCCGATGCCGAACATCAACGCGAAGAACATCAGCGAGAGGATCGCGCCGTTGCTGGAGGCCGCCTCGACCACGTTGCTCGGCACGATCGACAGCAGCATGTCCATGCCCTTCGGCACACCATGGATGCCGGCGACGATTTCCTTGCTGCGCTCGGCATTCTCGGTAAGCATCTGCGCGGCCACGACCGGGTCCACGCCCACGCCCGGCTTGAGCACGTTGACCAGCACCAGGCCGATGCCCACGGCGATGCCGGAGAGCAGGATCGTGTAGGCCAGGGTCTTCCAGCCGATGCGGCCGAGGGCGCGGATGTCACCCATCTCCGACACGCCCATGATCAGCGCCGAGAAGATCAGCGGCACGATCAGCATGAAGATCAGATTGAGGAACAGGCCCGAGGCCGGGGTGGTGATGTAATCCATCACCCACTTGGCACCGGTATGCAGGCCGTCGATGCTGCCACCGAGTGCATGGACGGTCAGCCCGAGGACCAGGCCGATGATGAAGCCGATGCCCATTTTCCAGTGCAAAGGCAGTTTCTGCCGGGTCGTTGCGGCCTCAGTCATGGAGCGGCGTTCCTCGAAAAAATGAAATCAGCTTAGCAAAGCCGGCCGCCCTGACCGACACGCCTTTTTATGAATGCGCAGGCGGGTACAACGGCGCGAGACCATTGTCGGTTGCGGCCGCAGACGCCCGCCAGTGCGGTCCGTCATGGAAGGCCCGCCGCAGCGCCTGCCGCGCCTCGCCGACATCGCCGCCCTGCCCGCCCCAGCGGACCTGCTGCATCCGGATCAACGTGTCGCGCTGTTGAGCGTCGTCGAGGCGCTCCAGCACCTGCTCCAGGGTCTGCACGCCGCCCATCCCGGCCAGCACGACGATGATCTCGTCGAACCCATCGGCTTCCATGGCCCGGCGCAGGTCGGCGCGGGTGTACTTGCCCGCTGATGGAGCCAAGGACGCCGTGCCCTCGCCGCCCCGCACGACCCGCGGACGAGCGCGTCGGCGCCAGCCCCAGGCGAGGGTCAGCAGCCACAGCACCGCCAGGCCGGCCGACAGCGCGATCCAGCCCCACGGCCGCGCTGCGGCCTGCGTCGGTGCCAGCTGCAGGTCCGGGGAGGCGGCCGCCGGTTCGCCCGGCAGCGCCGAGGTGGTGTCCACCGGCAGGGTCGGCGCGGCGCTGCCGGCCACCCCGGCGGTGATCGCCAGCTGCAGGTCCGGCAGGCTGGCCGTGCGCGCCTGGCCGGCCGCCACGTCCCACCACGCCATGCGCAGGCCCGGGACGGTCAGCGACCCGGCCTGGCGCGGCACGATCGCGAAGCGACGGGTCAGCGTGAGCTGCGGCGTGCTGCCATTGAAGGTTTCATCGAACTGCGGCGGCTCGGCGAATACCTGGGCGCCCGGGCCCACGTCGGGCACCGGAAGTTCCGGGAACTGCGCCTTGGTCGCGCCCTCGGCCACGGCCTCCACCACCACGGTGGCCGCTTCACCGGCACGGCCGGTGGTGGGCGCAGCGGTATAGCGCAGGCGCAGCCCATGCAGCGGCAGCCACGGTTGCGGTGCCGAGGCCGGTTGCGCCTGGACCTGCAGGGTGCGCGGCGCGGAGGCCGCGCGCAGGCGGCCATCGCCGCCGAACATGTCATCGAAGAAGCCGCCCGCGCTGCGCCCGTTGAACTGCGCCGCCGGCAGCGCCAGAGGACCGCTGCGCTCGGGGATCAGCAGGAAGCGCCGCTCCACGACGTTGTAGCGGCGGCCGTTGACCTCGCGCACCTGGGTGCGGTCTTCGCCGACGCGCTGCAATGACGCACCGGCCGGCGTATCGAGCACCAGTTCACCACTGAGCAGCTGTGCGGCGTAGAACAGCCGCACCACCACGCCGACGCTCTGCTGCACATACGGCGAGGAATCGTCGACCTCGGTTTCCAGGAACACGGCGGCATTGCCCGCGGCCGCCGCCGGCGCGGACGCGGTGCTGGCGCCGACCTGCAGGGTCAGCGGCTGGGTCCGGCTGCTGCCGACCTGCAGCGCCGGAATCTGCAGGGTGCCGGCGCGCTTGGGGGTGAGTGCCACGGCGTACAGCGCGCGCGAGGTCGTCGCGCCGTTGCTCCACTGCATCTGGCGGCTGCTGGTCTGGCTGCTGAGGTCGAAATCGGCCCGCAGCGGCGCGTAGTCCGGTGCACCGCCGCCGGCATCGGATTCGATGTTGAGGGTGACGGTGTCGCCGTCGGTGATCTGCTCGCGGTCGAGCCACGCGCGGGTCTGCGCGTGCGCGGCCATGCTCGCGCACAGCAGCAGGGCGAGCCCGGCGCGCAACCAGCGCTGTATCGTGGAATGTGTCATCGCCCTTCCCGTTTCCTGCGTTCGTTTTCCAGCTGGAACTTGGCCCGCAGCAGGCTGCCCGGGTCATCCGGCACGCGGCGCATCCAGGCTTCGACCGCCTGCTGCTGCTCGCGCTGCTGCGGCGTGCCGCTGACCTGGCCCTGCGCCTTGTCGTTGCCGTCGCCCTGCCCCTGGCGCTGCATGGCCTGCTGCATGCGTTCGCGCTGGGCGGCGTCGGCCTCGGCCTGCGCCTGGCTGTCGGCGGCCTGCGGCGGCGACTTCCCGCCCTTGGATTGGCCGTCCTTCGGCTCACCGGACGTGGGCGGCGGTGACTGGCCCTGCTGGCCCTTGTCCTGCGGTGGCGCAGCGTCACCGCTCTGGCCCTGGCCCGGTTTCTTGCCGGGGTCGGACGTGTCGGACGGCGGTTGCTTTCCGTCTTTCTGATCGTTGTTCTGGTCGTTGTTCTGCGGCGATCTGCGCTTGCGGGCGGCATCGACTGCCGCGCGATTGGCGACCGCATCCGCCATGCCCGGGTGCTTCTTCAGCGCGCGGTCGTAGGCCTCGATGGCGGCATCGTACTGTCCCTGGCGCGCCAGCGCGTTGCCCAGGTTGTACCAGCCGGCATCGGTATCGATGCCCTCGAACTGCTGCTGCGCGGCCTTGAAATCGCCTTTGCGGTACGCATCCACCCCGGTGGACAGGCGTTGCTGGTCGAGCTGGTCGGCGCGTTGCCACCACGTGCCTTCGGCGGCGTGCGCCGGCATCGGCATCGCCATCGGCAGCGCTGCGATCATCACCAGCACCGCCAGGGCCCCGCGCCGACGGAACGCGACCAGCGCCAGCAGCATCAGCGGCGGCAGCAGCCAGAAGCCTTCATCGCGCCAGGTGCGGCCGTGCCCTTCACGGCTGTCATCGGCACTGACGCGCGGGGTCAACACGTCGAGCGCGGCCAGGTCCTTGTCATCGCTGGCCACGCGCGCATAGCGACCGCCACCGCGGCTGGCGACGCTGCGCAGCGAGCCCTCTTCCAGGCGCGCCCGCACGATCTGACCCTCGCCGTTGCGATAGGCCGCGCCCTGCGGCGTACCCAGCCCGAGCACGGAGACCATGAAGCCCTGCGCACGGGCCGCGGCTGCCGCCTGTTCGGCATCGGCATCGGCGCGGTCGGTGAGCAGGAGGATGTCGCCGCCGCGCGCGCCGGACTGCTGCAGCAACTTGACTGCCGTTTCCAGCGCGCGGTCGGCGCGCTGGCCATCGCGGGGCATCACATCGGGCGCCAACGCATCCAGGTACAGCGCGACATTGGCCATGTCGTCGGTCAATGGCGCCACGGCATAGGCATCGTCGGCGTACACCAGCAGGGCGACTTCGCCACCCTGGCGCTCGCGCAGCAGCGTGGCGAGCTTCGCGCGTGCCTGCAGCAGGCGCGACGGCGGCAGATCGGTCGCGGTCACCCGCGAGGACAGGTCCAGCGCGACCACCAGCGGCGACGGCGTCTGCCACAACGGCTGTGCGACCTGCCGCCACGAGGGACCGGCCAGCGCCACGATGGCGATGACCGCCCCCAGCAGCAACAGGATCAGCCCACCCCATGCGCGACGGTCGCGGCCTACCAGCAGATGGCGCAGCAGATGCGCATCCACTGTCTGGCGCCAGACATTGGCGCGACGCCGGCGCAGCCACCAGATCGCCACCAGCAGCGGCAGCACGAGCAGCGCCCACAACGCATCGGGGCGGATGAAATGCAGGGCGTTCCAGCTTGCGGTCATGTCCAGCGCCTCGGCAACAGCCACGCCAGTCCGGCCAGCAGCAGTGCCAACGCCAGCGGCACTGCGTAACGCTCGATCCGCGGCCGCACTGCCGGCCCGGCCGACCTGACCGGCTCCAGGCGTTCCAGCTCGGCGTAGATGCCGGCCAGCTCATCGGTATTGCGCGCCCGGAAAGAGCGGCCGCCAGTGAGCTCGGCGATCTTGTTCAACGTGGCTTCGTCGACCGGATCTTCGCCGGGCGCGATCTGCACGCCGAACAGGCTGATGCCGCCGTCGCCACCAAACGCCACGGTGTAGACGCGGACCCCTTCGGCCTGGGCCAGTTCGGCCGCACGCAGCGGTTCGAGCACGCCGGCGTTGCTGACGCCGTCGGTCAGCAGGATCAGCACGCGCTGGCCTTCGGGTTGTTCGCGCAGGCGCTTGACCGCCAGCGCGATCGCGTCGCCGATCGCGGTCTCGCGCCCGGCCAGGCCGACCACGCTGTCGCGCAGCTGATCGCGCACGCTGGTGAGGTCGGCGGTCAACGGGGTCAACGTGTAGGCGCGCTCGCCGAAGATCAGCAGGCCGACGCGATCACCGACGCGACGATCCAGGAAGTCGGCAAGCACGGCCTTGGCCGCGGTCAGTCGCTCGACCACCTGGTTGCCGAGCATCATGTCCGCCTCGCTCATGCTGCCGGAGACGTCCACCGCGAGCATCATCTGGCGGCCCTGCTGCGGCGGTGTCACCGCGTCACCGAGCTGCTGCGGTCGCGCAGCCGCCACGCACAGGCAAGCCCACGCCAGCCACAGCAGCGCGCGGCCCAGGCGTGGGCCCGCACCGCCCGCGGCAGCGCCCAGCGACTGCAGTTGATCGGCCGCGTAGGGCACGCGCAGTGCCGCGCCCGCGCCGGGCCGTGACGGCCACCAGCGCATCAGGATCGGTAATGGCAGCGCCAGCAGCATCCACGGCCAGGCCAGGCTGTCGAGCCAGCTCAACCACGTCGGCAGGGTGATCGCGATCATCGGCGCCGCTCCGCGAGCAGCGACAGATAACGGCGGCGTGCAAGGACGCGCAGACGCTGCACCGCTTCGGCGTCGGCACTTGGGCGGTAGCTGCCGTCGAGCAGCAGCGCGCCATCGCCATCGGAGAAGGCGCGGCTGTTCTTCTCATCCAGGAAGGCCAGCCATTCACTGCCCTGCAGCCGTTCGGCGCCGGGTTGATGCTGGCGCGCCGCGCGGCGCAGCAGGTCGGCGATCGCCGCGATCTCGGCGACCGGCGAGCCGGCTTGGGCCACCTGGGCATCGAACAGCGCCAGCCAGCGCTGGCGCGTACGCCGCCGACGCCACTGCCAGGCCCAGATCGCGGCCACCACCAGCGCCAGGGCCGCAAACACCAGCCACCACCCGGGCGCCGGCGGCCACCACGGCGGTGAGGGCGGCAACTGCACATCGCGCAGCGGCAGCGAGGCGGCGGCGCTCATGCCACCACCGCGGTCGGCAGCGGACTCAACCAGCTGTCGCTGGCGTCGTCGGTGGCCACCACATGCACCTGGATGCGGCGCGCGGCCAGACTGTTCTGCAGCGTCTCCAGCGGCGCCACGAACCGCTCGCGCCAGTGCTCGCGCACCGCAGTGCTGCCCAGATCGAGCAGCACGCGACGGCCCTGCGAGAGAAACGGCAGCGCGTCGGCCGGGGGCGCCAGTTCAAGGGGATCGACCAGCAGCATCACCACCACTTCGTGGTGCATGGCCAGCGCGGCCCAGCGGGCACTGCCGATCGTGGCCGCACGCGCCGGATCGGCCAGCACCACCACGCGCGCACCGGGGCGCAGCAGCCGTGCCGCCTGCTCCAGCGCGCGGTCCAGCCCGGCATCCTCGGCGGGCGGTTCGGCGTACCAGCGGGTCAGCGCATCGAGCACGCGCAACACGCCGCGGGTGCCACCGGCCGGTGCGATCGGCGGTTCCTGGGTGCTGCCGCGCACGGCCGCAAGGCGGTCGCCCTGGCGCTGCGCCAGCCACGCTGCCACCGCGCCGACGCGCGCGGCCTGTACGGATTTGAAGCGGACGCGGGTGCCGAAATACAGCACCGGGTCGGTATCGGCGACCAGCAGCGTCAGCCGCTCGCGTTCGGCCTGGAACAGCTTGGTATGTGCGCGTCCGGTGCGGGCTGTCACACGCCAGTCGATATGCCGCGCGTCGTCGCCGGGCACGTAATCCCGGGACTCGGCGTACTCCATGCCGCGTCCGCGTGCGGGCGACGGCGCACTGCCGGCATGACCCAGCCGGCCACGCCGCGCCGGCGGTGCGCGGTGCGCACTGCGGCGCAACGCCACCAGCTCGGCCAGACTCGGCCGCAGGCCATCGCCCTCCAGCGGCGTGGCGCTCTGCGCGGGGGTGTCCATCGCGCTCAGGGCGCCGGCACGCGGGCCAGCAGCTCGGCGACCAGGCGTTCGCCATCCCAGCCTTCGGCGGTGGCTTCATAGCTGGGCAGCACGCGATGGCGCAGCACATCGGGCGCGACGTTGCGCACATCCTCCGGGGTGACGAAGTCGCGCCCCGCCAGCCAGGCGCGCGCCCGCGCACAGCGTTCCAGCGCGATCGAGCCACGCGGGCTGGCGCCCCAGGCGATGCGCCGCGCCAGCGCCGGGTCGTAGCGCGCGGCATCGCGCGAGGCCAGCACGATTTCGATGAGGTAGCGTTCCAGCGCCGGCGCGACATGCAGCGACAGCACCGCCTTGCGGGCGGCGAACACATCGCTCAGCGGCATGCGCGCCGGCGCGGCAGCCGGGGTGGACAGCGCCTCACGGGCGCGCTCGCGCGCCAGCCGCAGGATTTCGGTTTCCGCCTCCGAATCGGGATAGCCGATCCGCACATGCATCAGGAAACGGTCCAGCTGCGCTTCGGGCAGCGGGAAGGTGCCTTCCTGCTCGATCGGATTCTGCGTGGCCATCACCAGGAACAGCGAGGGCAGCGGATAGGTATGGCGGCCAACCGTGACCTGGCGCTCGCCCATGGCTTCGAGCAGGGCCGACTGCACCTTGGCCGGCGCACGATTGATTTCGTCGGCGAGCAGGATCGGATGGAAGATCGGGCCGGGCACGAATTCGAACCGCCCTTCCTGCGGGCGCCAGATCTCGGTGCCGGTCAGGTCGGCCGGCAGCAGGTCCGGGGTGAACTGCACGCGCGAGAAATCCGCATCCAGCCGGGCGGCCAGCGCGCGGATCGCGGTGGTCTTGGCCAGCCCGGGGGCGCCCTCCACCAGCAGGTGGCCATCGGCCAGCAGCGCGGTCAGCAGGCGCTCGACGAGCGCACTCTGGCCGACGATCTCGGATGACAGGCCGTCGCGCAGCGCGCGGAAGGCATCGTGCAGGCGGTCGTGCTCCACCGGAGCGGGGGTGGGGGTATCGGGCATGGGGGGCGGCAGATTCATGGCATCCATGTGACCTCCACGGTGGGCAGAGGTTCCATCGCCATGATGGCAGGACAGTGGCGGTTACGACATCAAGATTGGCTGAACGCAGAAAGGGCCGCACAGGGCGGCCCTTTCTTCACTGCGATACAGCGCCCGTCAGTTGACGGCCGGGGCGTTCCGGGACACGCGCAGCACCTTGGGGGTCACGAACACCAGCAGTTCGGCCTTGTCCTTGTTGCGGCTGCGCTTCTTGAACAGATTGCCCAGGAACGGCACGTCGCCCAGGAACGGCACCTTGTTGACGCTGTTCCGGTCGGTGAACTCATACACGCCGCCGATAACAACAGTCTGTCCATCATCGACCAGCACGGCAGTGTTCACTTCACGGCGGTTGATGGTAGGCACGGTGCCATAGCCATCGAGGACGATGTAGCTTTCCACTTCGTCCTTCTTGACCGCCATGTTCAGGAACACGCGGTTGTCGTTGGTGATGGTCGGGGTGACCTTCAACTCCAGCACCACTTCCTTGAACTGCACGTTGGCCTGGGCCACGCCGCCGGCACCGCCACCACTGATGGTGACGTAGCCGATTTCCTTACCCTGCTTGATCACCGCTTCGCGCTGGTTGGTGGTCACCACGCGCGGGTTGGAGATCACTTCGCCGCGCGATTCTTCCTGCATCGCTGACAGCTCGACGTCCAGCAGATAGCCGGCATTGAGGATCGACAGCGCCAGCGAGCCGGGGCTCTTGAGCGCGTCGACCGGCAGGTTCCAGTTCAGCCCGCTGTTGATCGTGGACGGTGCACGGACCGGGATCGACCCGGTGCGGCCACCGGCCACCCAGTCGTTGATCGCCTTCTGGTACGCGAAATCCTTGTCCGCACGATCGTTGATGTTCTTGCCGTTCTGGCCAAGGTCGCCGCTGAAGTACACGTTGTCGCGGCTGCCACTGATGCCGAACTTTGCGCCGAGCTCGCGCGCGAAAGTATCAGTGGCGATTACGATGCGGCTCTCGATCAGCACCTGGTCGACCGGGCGATCGATCACATTGATCAGTTCACGCATCCGCGCGATCTTCTTCGGGATGTCGCTGATCATCAATGTATTGGTGCGCTCATCCGCCACGATGCGGCCGCGCGAGGACAGGAACCCGCTTTCTTCCTGCGAGTTGCTGCCACCGCCATTGCCGCCGCTGCCCCCGTTGCCGCCGCCGATGCCCTTGGCTTCGGTCAGGGCTTTGAAGATCACTGCGGCGTTGTGGTAGTTGATCTGGATGTAGTCGGTGACCAGATCCTCGCGGTTCTCGATCGCGATGCGGGCGTCTTCCTTGTCCTGCTCGAACTTGGCCAGCTCCGGTTGCGGCGCGACCCAGATCACGCCGCCATCGCGGCGCTTGTCCAGGCCTTTGGCCCGCAGCACGATATCCAGCGCCTGGTCCCACGGCACGTTGATCAGGCGCAGGGTCACGTTGCCCTGCACACTGTCGGACGCGACCACGTTGAGGTTGGATTCCTCGGCGACCAGCTGCAGCACGGTGCGTACCGGCACATCCTGGAAGTTGAAGGTCACCGGCTTGCCGCTGTAGCCGCGCTGGGCGACGGACGCCGCCGCCTGGCTCACGGTCGTAGCCGTAATCGCACCGGTCGCCGGGATGCCCTGCCGCGGGCTGATCTCGACCACGTATTCGTTGCCGCTCTGGTAGGCCAGCGACTCGAAGGCCGTGTTGGTGCTGAGCACCAACTGGGTGCCACCACCAGACGGCTTGGCGTCGATACGCTGTACCGGCGTGGCGAAGTCGGTCACGTTGATCGGCTTCTGCAGGTTCTCCGGCAGGCGCGCGTTACCGACGTCGATGACGACGCTGTTGCCCTGGCTGCGCAGGTCCGGGCTGGCGCCCTGACCGTCGAACTGCAGGATCAACCGGCCGGCGCCATCGTCACCGCGCTTGAAATCGATCTTGGACACCGACAGCGAGGCCGGTGCGGTCGCCGGGGCGGTGGAGACCACCGGTTTCGGCACGGCGCCGCTGGGCGTAGCCGCCATCAGCGTGCCGTTGGCCACCATGAGCGCGACTCCCAGCGCGCACAGGTGGAGCAACTTCTGGCGCCGGACGGAACGCAGCCGCAGGGCGTTGGAAAAGGTCATCGTGCTATCCCCATAATCATTCATTGATCTTCAAGCGCGAGCGTTGCCGGCCGTTCCAGCCAGCCACCCGCGCCATCCGGCACCAGTTCAATCAGCTCAATCCGGTCCTCGAAGACCCCGGTCACCCGCCCGTCGCTCTGCCCCAGGTAGACGCCCGGACGCACCCGATAGGTGACCTTGTCCGGCGCCATCACCAGCACGACGAGTCCGCCCCCACGGCCGATCGAACCCACCATGTCCAGGCTGTCCAGCGGGAAATCCTCCAGCGGCTCCTTGCGGCGGTTCGGATCCGGACGCAGCCCCGATCCCCCTTGCGGATTGGTCCAGGCGTCGGTAAACGGGTCGCGCATCCCCTGCGCGGAATATTCAAACGTCTCGAACTGCTGCATCACCGGCAGCGGCTCGAGCGGCGGTGCCGGACGTGCACGCACGTCGGCCACCCACTTTTCCAGGTTCGGTGCGTCGCCGGGGGTGCTGGTCACACCGCGGGCGCAACCGGCCAGCAGCAGAACCATGAACAGGCCGGATACCCGTGCGGTCGAGGTCAGGCGGCTCATTTCCGACCTCCCTTGGCGGCCTTTTCCTGCTCGGCAGCAGCCTTCTCCTGGGCTTCCATCTCCACGTCGTCCAGGTAACGGTACGTCTTGACCGTTCCGGACAACTCCAGCGCACCGCTGCGGGCGGTGATGCCGGTCTTGGGATCCTTAGGCTTCAGGTTGATGTCGTGCATGGTCAGGATGACCACGCGCGGCAGCGAGGCGACGCCACTGACGAACGCACCAAACTGGTGGTAACTGCCCACCATGCGCAGGGCGATCGGCTTCTCGGCGTAGAACTCCTTGGGCTGCTCCGCACCAGGCTGGAACAGCTCGTTGGACAGGCCGCTGGACAACGCGGTCTGCGAGATGTCGATGATCAGGTCCGGCATCTCGGTCTTGCTGGGCAGCTGGCGCAGCATCTGCTGCAGCACCTGCTCCATCTGGGTCAGCTGCTGCTTGAGCGGTTCCAGGTTGACCGCACGACCTTGTTCCTTTTCGAACTCGGCGCGCAGCTCGGTTTCCTTGCTCACCAGCGACGAAAGCTCATCGCGCTTGCCGCTGATCAGCAGGAACCAGGCCATGATCATGATGAACAGCGCCAGCAGCACGCAGAACACGACCTTGGCCTGCTGCGGCCAGTTGCCGATGTTGTTGAAGTCCAGCTCTTTGAGATTGATCTTCTGGCTCATTGCTGGCTCCCCTCCTGCCCGTTGGCAGGAGCCGGCGGAGGTGCAGGCGGAGATGCAGGCGGCACGATCCGGCTGGCTGCGGGCTTGGCCGGATCGGCGGCGTCGGGCGAGGCCGGCGCGGTCGGCGCCGGTGCCGGCGACAGCGGGACAACCGGCGCCACCGGGGGCGTACCCGGCGGTGCGGGATCGGCGGCTGGCTCGATCACGCTGCCATCGGCGGCGACCGCGTCGCTCTGCGCCGGCAGGTTTACCTTCACCACGAACATGTACGGCAAGGACTTGATGTCCAGCAATGGGCCGGTCGCAGTGGACGTTTTTTCCTTGTCCGGCGCCTTGGCCTCGATGATCGACAGCTCCGGGTTGGTCATCCAGCCCGAGCTTTCCAGGTTGCGCATGTAGGCACTGACGCGCGCATTGGACTGGGTGCGGCCTTCCAGGGTCAGCACGTCGCCCTCCTGCTTGAGCGTGGTCAGCACCACCCCGTCGGGGATCGTCCGCACCAGCGCATCGAACAGATGCACCATCTGCGAGCGCTTGGCCTGCAGTTCCTCGATCACGGCCTTGCGCGCCAGCAGGCGATCCTTCTGGCGGTCCAGGCGCTCGATCTCCTTGTTCTGCTCCTTGACCTTGTCGATCTCGGCCTGCAGGAAGGTGTTGCGATCACCCTGTCCGCTGACCTGGCGGTCGTAGTAGAACCAGATCAACAGCGACAGCAGCAGGCCGCCGATGGCGGCCGCACCGAGCATGGCGTAGAAGTCGCGCTGGCGTTGCTTGCGCCGCTCGGCGCGCCAGGGCAATAAATTGATGCGCGCCATCAGTCAAAGCTCCTCAGGGCCAGACCAGTGGCGATCATCAGCGCCGGGGCATCCTGGGCCAGGGCGTGTGCCTGCACCTTCGGGCCCAGCGTCATCTGTGCCAGCGGGTTGGCCACCACGGTAGCCACGCCCAGCTGCTCTTCCACCATGTCCGGCAGGCCGGTCAGGGCCGCGCAACCGCCGGCGAGCACGATGTGGTCGACCCGGTTGAACTCGCTGCCCGCATAGAAGAACTGCAGCAGGCGGCTGATCTGCTGGACCGTCGCCTCCTTGAACGGCTCCAGCACTTCCATCTCGTAGCTTTCCGGCAGTCCGCCCTGGCGCTTGGCCAGGCCGGCCTCTTCGTAGGTCAGCCCGTAACGGCGCATCACTTCGTCGGTCAGCTGCTTGCCGCCGAACACCTGTTCGCGGCTGTACAGGCTGCGCCCGCCGCGCAGGACGTTCAGGGTGGTCATGGTGGCGCCGATGTCCACCAGCGCGACCACGCCATCACTGGCCACCGGCAGCTCGCTGGCGACCAGGGCGAAGGCGTTCTCGACCGCGAAGGCCTCCACGTCCATCACCCGCGCCACCAGCCCGCCCAGCTCCAGCGCCGACTGGCGCAGCTCGACGTTCTCCGACCGCGAGGCGGCCAGCAGCACCTGGACCATCTCCGGGTTGTTCGGAATCGCACCCAGCACTTCGAAATCGAGGTTCACTTCCTCGATCGGGTACGGGATGTAATTGACCGCCTCGAGCTCGACCTGGGCTTCCATGTCGTTCTCGTCCAGATCGGCGGGCATCGGGATCAGCTTGGTGATCACGGCCGATCCGGCCACGGCGGCGGCGGCATGCCGAGCCTTGGTTCCGGAGCGGTTCACGGCGCGTCGAATGGCCTCCCCGACCGCTTCGACCTCCACGATGTTCTTCTCCACCACCGCATTCGGCGGAAGTGGTTCCACGGCGTAATGTTCCACGCGGAAACGATTGCCGCTGCGGGATAGCTGCAACAGCTTTACTGCAGTCGAGCTGATATCGACGCCGATAAGAGGCGACTGGCTTTTTGGGATAAGCCCCACGGTTTCTCCCCTGCCGATGGGCACTTGGACGCAGAACCTGCGACCGCGCATTAATAACGTTTTTTTTGCAAATCGCAACCGTCAAGCTGTAAAACGAGCACCAGTGCTCGTTTCACGCGTCCCCAGACGGTGATCGACTGCTCTCCCCAGGAACAACCCCAGCCGTTCCCTTGCGTAATCTATACTCTGCGACCACGAAATTCGCAATCGGAATCTGTCACTGATGACACGTCTTCGCCGTTGGCTGCGCTGGATGCTGGTCGCGTTCCTGGTCCTGGCATTGATCGGCGCCGCGGTTGCCGGTGGCCTGTACTACGCCGTCTCCTCCAAGCTCCCGGACGTGCAGACCCTGCGCGACGTGGAGATGCAGGAGCCCATGTACGTCTATGCCAGCGATGGCAAGCTGATGGCGGTGTTCGGCGAGACCCGGCGCACCCCCATCACCATGAAGGACGTCCCCGAGCGCCTCAAGCAGGCCTTCCTGGCCACCGAGGACGCGCGCTTCTACGAGCACGGCGGCGTGGACTACAAGGGCATCGGCCGCGCGGTCTGGCTGCTGGCCACCACCAACGACAAGCGCGTGCCCGGCGGTTCGACCATCACCCAGCAGGTCGCCCGCCAGTTCTTCCTGAGCTCGGAGTACAGCTACACCCGCAAGCTGGCCGAGATCCTGCTGGCGCGCAAGATCGAGAGCGAGCTGAGCAAGGACGAGATCTTCGAGCTGTACCTCAACAAGAGCTTCTTCGGCAACCGCGCCTATGGCGTGGCCGCCGCGGCCGAGTTCTATTACGGCAAGAAGCTGGGCGAGCTGGACCTGGACGAGATGGCCTCGCTGGCCGGCATCCCCAAGTTCCCCTCGTCCGGCAACCCGATCAGCAACCCCGAGCGCGCCCGCGAGCGCCGCGACTACTATGTGCTGCAGCGCATGGCCAGCCTGGGCTTCATCTCCCAGGCCGAGGCCGACGCGGCCAAGGCCGTGCCGATGCACGCCACCGCGCATGAGCCGCCGCTGCAGGTGGAAGCCCCCTACGTGGCCGAGCTGGTCCGCCAGGAAATGATCGCCCGCTTCGGCGGCGACGTGGTCAACAAGGGCTACCACGTGACCACCACGATCAACGCCGAGCTGCAGACCGCGGCCAACCTGTCGGTGCGCGATGGCCTGCTGGCCTACGACCACCGCCACGGCTGGCACGGCGTGGAGCAGCACGTGGAGGTCCCGGCCGACGCCGATGCCGCCGCGCTGGCCACCAAGCTGTCCGGCATTCCCGCACAGACCGGCCTGTTGCCGGCGATCGTGGCTGCGACCGCCGCCGATGGCAGCGCGACCGTGGTGCTGGGCAACCGCAGCGAAGTGGTGCTGCCCGCCAGCGCCGCCCGCTGGACCAACAAGACCCCGGCCAAGCTGGTGACCCGCGGCGATATCGTGCGCGTGCGGGCCGGCGAGAAGGAGGGCGAGTGGCTGCTCGACCAGATTCCGCGCGGCCAGGCCGCCCTGGTTTCGCTGGACGCGGAAAACGGCGCGTTGAGGGCGCTGGTCGGCGGCTTCAGCTTCTCCGGCAACAAGTTCAACCGCGCCACCCAGGCCCGCCGCCAGCCGGGCTCGAGCTTCAAGCCGTTCATCTATGCGGCCGCCTTCGACAAGGGCTTCAACCCGGCCTCGATCGTGCTCGACGCCCCGGTCGTGTTCCGCGACCGCCGCGGCAAGACCTGGTCGCCGCAGAACGACGGCGGCGGCTTCCGTGGCCCGATGCGCCTGCGTGAAGCGCTGGTGCAGTCGCGCAACCTGGTCTCGGTGCGCCTGCTCGATGGCATGGGCGTGGATTACGCGCGCAAGTACATCAGCGAGTTCGGCTTCGCCGAGGCCGAGCTGCCGCCGAACCTGTCGATGTCGCTGGGCACCGCCTCGCTGACCCCGCTCTCGGTGGCGCGCGGCTATGCCGTGTTCGCCAACGGCGGCTCGCGCGTGGACACCTGGCTGATCGACCGGGTCACCGACCGCGATGGCGTGGAAGTGTTCAAGGAAAACCCGGCCATCGCCTGCCGCGATTGCGCCGGCACCAGCGGCATGCCGGTCAGTCAGGTCGTGGACGGCTTCAACTTCGGCTCCGCGCCCGCGGCCAACGCCGCACCGGCCAAGCCGCAGCAGGCCACCGCTACGGCCGCCGTGGAAGAAGCCCCGGCCCCGGCCAACCCGGACGCCAAGGTCGCCCCGCGCGCGATCGATGCCCGCACCGCGTACCAGCTCAACTCGATGATGCGCGACGTCGTCCAGCGCGGTACCGGTACGGCGGCCAAGGTGCTCGGCCGCGAAGACGTGGGCGGCAAGACCGGCTCGACCAACGACCACCGCGATGCCTGGTTCTCCGGTTTCGGTGGCCCGTACGCGACCACCGTGTGGGTGGGCCGCGACGACTTCCGCTCGCTCGGCTACCGCGAGTATGGCGGCCGCGCCGCCCTGCCGATCTGGATCGAGTACATGCGCGTCGCGCTGAAGGACACCCCGATCGCGCAGAACGAGCCGCCGTCGGGCATGGTCCAGGCCACGCTCAACGGCGCGACCGAGTGGGTCAAGGTCGAAGACATGGAGAAGCTGGAGGAGTACGACTTCAACAGCCACACCCCGCAGGCCGACGACGCCGCGTTCGATATCTTCTGACCACGTGTGCCGGGTACGCCCGGCGCCGCGATGGAACACAGGCCGGGCACTGCCCGGCCTTTTTTTGTTCGCCCCCTCCTGCGTATCGTCCGCCCCATCGCCCCGGTAGAGCCCCCCATGGGTGGCTGCACGCATCCCTGATCGCAGGCACAGCCACGCATGGCGTGGCTCTACCCGCCTGTCACATCGCCGGTGTACATTGCCGTGCAGGTCGCCAAGGAGTTCCGGTCATGCATCGAGCCCGCCAGCATGCAGCCACGCAGACCCGTGAGCGTCGCCACCAGCTGGCGCATGAAGCCGCCCGCCTGATGGCCGAGGGCGGCATCCGCGACTACCACCAGGCCAAGCTCAAGGCCGCCACCCGGCTCGGCATCCACGACGATGCCTCCCTGCCCCGCAACACCGAGATCGAAGACGCGCTGCGCGAGTACCAGCGGCTGTTTGCCGGTGCCGACCATGGCGCGCAGCTGCGCCTGCGCCGTGAAGCGGCCCTGCGTGCGATGGACTTCCTGCAGGCCTTCTCGCCGCGGCTGTGCGGCCCGGTGCTCGATGGCACCGCCGACGCCAACAGCCCCGTGCAGCTGCAGGTGCACAGCGATGACGCCGATGCGGTGCAGCGCCATCTCGACGAACACGGCATTCCGGCCGAATCGCGCACGCGCCGGCTGCGGCTGGACCGCGAGCGCACCCTGGACGCACCGGTGTGGGTATTCAGCGCCGAGGACCTGACCTTCGACATCGCCGTGCTCCCCTACGACGGCCTGCGCCAGCCACCGCTGTCGGCCATCGATGAGAAGCCGATGCGGCGCGCGTCGGCCGCGCAGGTGCGTGAGCTGCTGGCCGAGAGCGAGATCGAAGGCTACCTGGGCAGCCGCTGAGTCCACCGCGCGTTCGACGCCGCTCAGCGATCACCGAACGGCGCGAGGAACGCCTCGATGGCGGCCACCAGTGCCAGCGGCGTTTCGTTCATGGGGTAGTGCCCTGCGTTGCCGATCACCACCACGGACGCGTGCGCGTAGCGGCGCAGGTAGGTCCGTTCCATCAGCGCGCGATGGAAGATCGGATCGTGCTCGCCGATCAGCACCTTCACCGGGTGCCGGCCGACGATCTCCGTGCTGAAGTCGGTGTCGGCCCATGCCGTGAAATAGGCTGCGAAGGCCTCCGGGGCGGCGCGCTCCATCGAGTACCGCGCCTTCCAGTCCAGCCATGCGGCGGGAAGTCGTCCGCCGGTGCTGCGATCAATGATCCCGCGGCGGATGTCCGCGCTGCCCGCGGCCGCTTCAAGCAGCTGCCGCGTCGGCGGATCATAGGCAATGCCACCACAGGGCAAGGGCGCGACGGCCACCAGCGCGCGCACGCGATCCGGGGCGAGGACCGCGATCCGCTCGATGGCCATGCCGCCCATCGAATGACCGACCAGGCTGAAGGTCTCGATGCCCAGCGTGTCGGCCAGGGTCAGCGCGTCGTTGGCGATCTCGTCGATCGTGTAATCACCGCGTGCGGCGCGCATGCCACCGTAGCCGCGGCAGTCCATGAAGACGTAGCTGAAGATTCCACCGGACAGCCACGGCTCGATCGGTTCGAAGGCGTGCGCATCGCCGAACCAGCCGTGCAGGACCAGGACGGAATGTGCGCCGGTGCCGACGCGATGAAAGGTAGTGGGCATGGCTGCACCGTGCGGGTGTGGGGTTGGGCCGCGATGTTAGGGTGGCGGCGCGTGGCCCGCCGTCGATATCAGGCCGATGGCGATAGAATCCGGGCCATGCGCAATACCCTGCTCGATCCCTTTGAAGATCTGCCCCGCGCCGTGGTGGTCACCGCCAACGACTACGCCGCCGGATCCGTCTTCCCCGACCACGCGCATCGGCGCGGTCAGTTCGCGTTTGCCTCGCGCGGCACCATCAGCCTCACCACGCCCGAGGGACACTGGCTGGTGCCACCGCAGCGTGCGTGCTGGGTGCCCGCAGGCGTCACCCACGCCATGGCGATGCGTGGCCCGGTCACGATGCTCAATGTGTTCGTGGCGGCGGAGGAAGTGGCGGCGGCCCGGTTGCCAGCGCGCTGCGGCGTACATGCCGTATCGGCGTTGCTGCGGCACCTGATGGACGATGCGGTCGACCTGCCGGCGATGTACGACCAGGACGGTCGTGCCGGCCGGCTGATGCAGTTGCTGGTCGCAGAGATCGCGGTGATGCCACGCCTGTCACTGCATGCGCCGTTGCCCCGCGACCCACGCCTTGCGCGTGCCTGCCAGCAGGTGTTCGACGCGCCCTCGATCGCCTCCACGCTCGATGCGGTGGCCGCCAAGGCAGGCATGAGCCGACGCACGTTCACCCGCCAGTTCCGCGCGGACACCGGGGTGGGATTTGCCGAATGGCGCCAGCAGGTCTGCCTGCTCGCCGCGATCGAACGCCTGGGTGCCGGGCAGCCGGTCACCCGGGTGGCGCTGGACCTCGGATACGCCAGCCCCAGCGCGTTTTCGTCGGCGTTCCGGCGTGCAGTGGGGGAATCGCCCAGCCGCTATCTGGAGACCCGGCGGACGACGTAGAAACCGCACGGCCAACTGGTAAGGCCGGTTGCCCGCGCAGGACGGGACAGGCAAAAAAAACGCCCCGCGATGCGGGGCGTTTTCATCACGACCTGCCGGAGCGATCAGCCCTGGTAGTCGCGCACGTCGCTGCCGGTGTAGACCTGGCGCGGACGGCCGATCTTCATTTCCGGATCGACCTGCTGTTCCAGCCAATGTGCGACCCAGCCGGAAGTACGGCCCAGGGCGAACATGACGGTGAACATTTCGGTCGGGATCTGCAGCGCCTTGTAGATGATGCCGCTGTAGAAATCGACGTTCGGGTACAGCTTGCGGGCGACGAAGTAGTCGTCCTGCAGCGCGGCCTGCTCCAGCTTGACGGCGACGTCCAGCAGCGGATCCTGCACGCCCAGCTGCTTGAGCACCTTGCCGGTCATCTCACCGATGACCTTGGCGCGCGGGTCGAAGTTCTTGTACACGCGGTGGCCGAAGCCCATCAGGCGGAAGCCGGAGGTCTTGTCCTTGGCCTTGAGCACGGCGGACTCGACGTTGTCGGCCGAACCGATCTCTTCCAGCATCTTCAGCACGGCTTCGTTGGCACCGCCGTGGGCCGGACCCCACAGCGCGGTGACGCCAGCGGCGACCGACGCGTACGGGTTGGCACCGGTCGAACCGACCAAGCGCACGGTCGAGGTCGAGGCGTTCTGCTCGTGATCGGCGTGCAGGATGAACAGCAGGTCCAGCGCCTTGACCACGTCCTGGTTCAGCTCGTACTGGCCATCGGCGGACTCGAAGGTCTGCTTCAGGAAGCGGCTGACGTAATCCAGCGAGGTGTCCGGCTTGTTGGCCGGCAGGCCCTTGCCGTGGCGGTAGATCAGGGCCGACAGGGTCGGCACCTTGGCGATCAGGCGCACCGCGGCGTGGCGACGCTGTTCGGCGTCGGACAGGTCCAGCGAGGCGTGGTAGATGCCCGACAGCTGCGCGATGGCGGCGGTCAGGATGGCCATCGGATGGGCATCCTTGGCGAAGCTGCCGATCAGCGTGTTGATCGACGGATCCACATCGGCTTCGGCCGCCAGCTCGTCGGTGAAGGCCTTCAGCTGCTCGGCGCTCGGACGCTCGCCGTTGATCAGCAGGTAGGCCACTTCGACGTAGCTCGACTTTTCCGAGAGCTGCTCGATGGGATAGCCGCGATACAGCAGCACGCCCTTGTCACCGTCGATGTAGGTGATGGCGGACTTGCAGCTGGCGGTGGCGGTGAAGCCGGAGTCGTAAGTGAAGAGACCGGTTTCCTTGGTCAGCTTCGAGATATCGACGCAATCGTTGCCGAGCGTGGGTTTGATGACTGGCAGAACAACCGACTTGTCGCCGGCGTTGAGCGTGACCTGATCAAGATCGGACACTGTGTGCGCTCCTCGAGGGAAGGCGCCCGCCCAAGCGCATGGGTCAGGCACGTGAAGGAAGTCCACGACCGTTATCGTGGATCCCGCCATTATCGCACAGCAACATTTTCGACGCCCTAGGACGGAAGTCGTAGACGCAGGTTCCGGATCGCGCGGAAGGCGTCATCCCAGCGCGCACAAGGGCTGGCGCGGCGTCACGGACACAGCGTTCCGTCGGCGGGGCATGTGGGCCTCACCTGGCGTTCAGCAATCCGGAAACAACAAAAAACAACGGCCGCCAAGGCGACCGTTGTTTTCAAGCAGCTGCGTCGACAGATCAGGCTGCGGTCGGCGCCGGCTTGCCGAAACGCTTCTGGAACTTGTCGATACGGCCGCTGGTGTCGATCACCTTGTGCTTGCCCGTGTAGAACGGATGCGAAGCCGAGGAGATTTCAACCTTGACGAGCGGGTACTCGTTGCCGTCTTCCCACTTGATCGTGTCCTTGGTGGACATGGTCGAACGGGTCAGGATCTTGAAATCAGAGGTAACGTCGTGGAAAACCACGTCGCGGTAAGCAGGATGAATATCGGCCTTCATGGGCGCGCACCGTAATAAGGGCTGGTGGTCAAGAGCGGCATTATAGTCCCGGCCGCCGCAAAGGGCAAGCCGGGTCCATCAACCGTGCGAAAGGTCCGCCGCAGCGGCGTCGTCAGACGCCGAGTGCCGCCCTCACCTGGGTCTCGAATCGACCCTGGTCGTAGGCCATCAGCAGCTGGGTGTTGTCCGGCTGCCCGGTCTGGCGGTTCCAGTCGACAATGGTAGCACCCCGGCTGTGCACACCGGCCAGTTCCACGTTCAGGGGACGCGATTCGACCCGCAGCGCGCCTTCCGGCTGCAGCGCCCAGGCCATCGCCAGGGCATCGGCGGCGTACCAGCGCTCGCCCCGGCTGTCTTCGGACCACAGGCGGGTCTGGCGCGAGATCAGCTCGTAGAAACGGGCCTTGTCGCTGTCCGCGGCCAGCCACTGCTCCACATCGGCATGCAGCAGGCCATGGGCCACGGTGGCTTCCCAATCCGCCACTTCGATGTGCGGGAAGCCGGTGAACACGATGTGCGCCGCCTCCGGATCGAACGCGATGTTGAACTCGGCGGCCGGGGTGATGTTGCCGTGGCAGGTCACCGCCCCGCCCATCACCAGGAAGCGCTTCACGCGCTGCGGCAGGGTCGGGTCGAGCTTCAGGGCCAGGGCCAGGTTGGTCAGCGGACCGAGTGCGACCAGGAACAGTTCGCCGGCGTATTCGTGCGACAGGCGCAGGATCGCCAGCGCGGCGTGCTCGGCCTCGGCTTGGCGCTTGGCGGCCGGCAGGTTGACGTCGCCAAAACCATCGGCGCCGTGCACATGGGCGGCATCGACCGAGGGGTGCAGCAGCGGATCGGCGGTACCGGCGTAGACCGGCACGTCTTCGCGGCCAGCCACTTCGCACAGTTTCAGGGCATTGCGGACCGTGTGGTCCAGGCCAACGTTGCCGGCGGCGATGGTCAGGCCAACGATATCGTGGCGCTCATCGGCGAAGGCCATCAACAGGGCCAGGGCATCATCGACACCCGGGTCGGTGTCGATCAACAGCGGAATCTTCTTGCTCATCGTTGCCGTCTTGATAATCGGCAAGGGACTTTCGCACCCTGCCATGACAAATACAAGGCGGTGCCCGCCCACTCCGCTTGGCGGCGCGCTATGCCGACGCGTACCGCACGGCCGTGCCGATCCAGCGCCGCACCACCTGATCGGCCACCTCGGGCGCCTCCACCAGCAGCCGCTCGGCAAGCGCGTGCACGCCCGGCAGCAGATCCGCATCGCGGGCCAGATCGGCCATGCGGAACCCGGCCAGGCCGGTCTGCCGCGTGCCCAGCAGCTCGCCGGGGCCACGCAGCTCCAGATCCTTCTCGGCGATCAGGAAGCCATCGTTGGTCTGCCGCATGGTTTCCAGCCGCTCACGCGCCATGTTCGACAACGGCGCCTGGTACAGCAGCACGCAGCGCGACACCGCGGAGCCGCGCCCTACCCGGCCGCGCAGCTGGTGCAGCTGGGCCAGGCCGAGGCGCTCGGCATTCTCGATGATCATCAACGACGCATTCGGCACGTCCACGCCGACCTCGATGACCGTGGTGGCCACCAGCAGATCGATCTCACCGGCCTTGAAGGCGACCATCGTGGCCAGCTTCTCGCTCGCCTTCAGCCGCCCATGCACCAGCCCCACCCGCACGCCCGGCAGCAGCGCCTGCAGCGACTCGAACGTGGCCTGCGCCGGGGTGGCGTCCAGCTCTTCGCTTTCCTCGATCAGCGTGCAGACCCAGTACACCTGCTGGCCTTCGCGGCAGGCCACCGCGATGCGTTCGATCAGCTCCGGACGGCGATCATTGTTGAGTGCCACGGTCTGCACCGGCGTACGCCCGGGCGGCAGCTCATCGATCGCCGAGACATCCAGATCGGCATACTCGGACATCGCCAGCGTGCGCGGAATCGGGGTGGCGGTCATCACCAGCTGGTGCGGCACGCTGCGCCCGTCCGCGCCCTTGTCGCGCAGTGCCAGCCGCTGGTGCACGCCGAAACGGTGCTGCTCATCGACGATGGCCAGTGCCAGGTCCTTGAACACCACGCTGTCCTGCATCAGCGCATGCGTCCCGACCACCACCTGGGCCTCGCCCGAGGCGACCTCGGCCAGGACCCGGGTGCGCGCCCTGCCGGTGACCTTGCCGGCCAGCCACGCCGTGCGCACGCCCAGCGGCTCCAGCCAGGCGCGGAGATTGTTCATGTGCTGCTCGGCCAGCAGCTCGGTGGGTGCGGCCAATGCGACCTGCTTGCCCCGCTCCACCGCCAGCATCGCCGCCAACGCGGCGACCACGGTCTTGCCCGAGCCGACATCGCCCTGCACCAGCCGCAGCATCGGGTGCGCCTTGGCCAGGTCCTTGCGGATCTGCTCGAACACGCGCTGCTGCGCACCGGTCAACTGGAACGGCAGGCTGTCGCGCAGCTGCGCCACCAGCAGGCCCTGCCCACGCAGCGACGGCGCGTGGTGCGCCTGCAACGCCATGCGCTGGCGGCGCAGGCTCAGGTGGTGGGCCAGCAATTCCTCGATGGCCAGCCGGCGTTGCGCCGGATGTCGGCCTGCGGCCAGCGCGGCAAGATCCGCGTCCGGCGGTGGCCGGTGCACGGTCAACAGCGCACTGCGCAGCGATGGCAGGCCCAGGCCGGACAACCAGCCGGCCGGCAACAATTCCAGCGTCGATTCTTCGGGCAACCTGTCCAGCGCCAGCCCGATGAACTTCCGCATCGTCGCCGGGCCCACGCCTTCGACCGCCGGATAGACCGGATCGAGGCTGTCGCCCAGCGCGTCATCTTCACTGCCGCCCATCACCCGGTAACTGGGATGGACGATCTCCAGCCCGTGATGGCCGGGCTTGGCGGTGCCGAAGCAGCGGATCCGCGCGCCCACGGCGAACTGCGACACCTGCTGGGCGCGGAAATGGAAGAACCGCAGCACCAGCGTGCCGTACGAATCATCCTCGATCGCCACCTTGAGCACCGGCCGATAGCGGAAGCCGCGCTCGACCGCGCTCACCCGCCCCTCCACCTGTGCCGCCACCCCCGGCTGCAGCGCCGCGATGGTGGTCAGCCGGGTCCGGTCCTCATAGCGCAGCGGCAGATGCAGCCACAGGTCCTGCAGCGAAGACAGGCCACGGGCGGCCAGCTTGATCGCCACCGCTGGCCCGATACCGGAGAGCATCGACAACGATGCCTCCCCGGCCGCGGCCAGCGCCGGTGCAGGAGCCCGTGACCGCGCCACGTCAGGCCTGGTCGAGCACCATCACCGCATCGACTTCGAAGTTGGCGGCCTTCGGCAGACCCGCGACTTCGATGGTGGAGCGGGCCGGGAACGGCGCCTTGAAGTAGTCCTGCATGACGGCATTGACCTTGGCGAACTCGCCCAGATCGGTCAGGTACAGGCCCAGGCGGACGATCTGATCCAGCGAACCGCCTGCTTCTTCGGCGACGGCCTTCAGGTTGTCGAACGCACGACGCGCCTGCGCCTCGATATCGCCCACACCGACGATCTCACTGGTGGCCGGATCCAGCGGAATCTGGCCCGAGAAATACACGGTATTGCCCGCACGCACGGCCTGCGAATACGGACCGATGGCGGCCGGGGCCTTGGCACTGGTGATGATCTGACGGGACATGGGAGCTCCACGGTTCAAAAGGGGGAACGCGATTGTACCGCCGGAACGGGTAGCGCCACGCCATGCGTGGCTTCCCGGTGCCGGAACGGAGAGCATCCACGCATGGCGTGGATCTACCGGAATGCTGTCATCCGGCCGGCCGCCGGGGCAATCATTGCCGCCGTACCGACTGCACCACGGACAAACGCCGCAGCCTGCGCATCACTTCCGCCAGATGGTTCCGATCACGCACCTGCACGTTGAAGCACAGCACCGCCGCATTGAAATCGCGATCCAGATAATCCACGCGCTCGATGTTCGAATGGCTCTGCGCGATCGCCGCCGCCAACTGTGCCAGCACGCCGGTCCCGTTCTCGACCTCCACGATCAGCGACGTATCGTAGTCGCCCGACACCGTCGTATCCCACCCGATCGGCACCCAGCGCTCCGGCGACTTGCGCAGTTCCGCCAGGTTCGGGCAATCCAGCCGGTGCACCACGATGCCCTTGCCGGCCGTGTGGTACCCCATGATGTCGTCGCCCGGGATCGGCTGGCAGCAGTTCGCGAAGCTCACCACCCCGCGCTCGCTGCCGTTGATCAGGATCTTTTCCTGCGAATGCTTGGAATGCGCCCCGCCGCGCAGCTCCGCATACGCCATCAGTGCCTGCGCGGCCTGGTTCGGCATCCAGTTGCCCAGTGCCACCTCGGCCAGCAGCGCCTCCAGGCGCGGGTACCGGTGTTCGGCCAGGAAGGCATCCAGGCGCCCCTTCGGCAGGCGCTCCAGCGAGCTGTCCATCGCCTCCAGCGCGCGGTCCAGCATCCGGTGGCCCAACTGCACGGCGTCCTCGTGTTCCAGCTGCTTGAGCTGGTGACGGATCGCGGTACGCGCCTTCGAACTGACCACGAACTCCAGCCACTGCGGCTTCGGCGTGGCCGAACGGGCGGTGATCACTTCCACCGTCTGCCCGCTGACCAGTTTCGTGCGCAGCGGGACCAGCTTCTTGTCGACCCGCGAGGCCACCGCCATGTTGCCCACGTCGGTATGCACCGCGTACGCGAAATCGAGCGCGGTGGAATTGCGCGGCAAGGCCAGGATCTTGCCCTTGGGCGTGAACAGATAGACCTCGTCCGGGAACAGGTCCACCTTGACGTTATCCAGGAATTCCAGCGACGAGCCGGCGGCCCGCTGCGAATCGATCAACTCCACGATCCACGCATGCGCGCGGCTCTGCGCGCTGTTGGGCGAATCGCCACCGAACTTGTACGTCCAGTGCGCCGCCACGCCGCGCTCGGCGATCAGGTCCATCTCTTCGGTGCGGATCTGCACCTCGATCGGCGAACCGTACGGACCGAACAACACCGTATGCAGCGACTGGTAGCCGTTGGCCTTGGGAATCGCGATGAAATCGCGGAAGCGCCCATCCAGCGGTTTGAACGTGGCATGCACCGAACCCAGCGCGTGATAGCAGTTGGGCACGTTGCGCACCACCAACCGGAACCCGAACACATCCATCACCTGATCGAAGGATTTGTTCTCGTCGCACATCTTGTTGTAGATGCTCCACGGCGTCTTGATGCGACTGACCAGGCGGTGCTCCAGCCCTTCCTTGGCCAGGCGCTGGCTCAGCTGCACCTCCACCTGCGCCATCGCCTCGCGGCGGACCACCGGCTGGCTGCGGATGTGTTTTTCCAGGATCGCGTGGCGCCACGGGTACAGCGCCTTGAAGCCCAGGTTCTGCAGCTCGCTCTTGACCAGGCTCATGCCCAGCCGCTGCGCGATCGGGGCGTAGATCTCCAGCGTCTCGCGTGCGATGCGGCCGCGGGCCTCGCGGCTCTGCGCGCCGAGCGTGCGCATATTGTGCAGGCGGTCGGCCAGCTTGATCATGATCACGCGCAGGTCGCGCGACATGGCCAGCAGCATCTTGCGGAAGCTCTCGGCCGCCGCTTCCTGGCGGTCGCGGAACTTCAGCTTGTCCAGCTTGGTGACACCATCGACCAGCTCGGCCACGGCTTCGCCGAACTCGGCGGCCAGCTCCTCGCGGGTCAGCGGCGTGTCTTCGATGGTGTCGTGCAGGATCGCGGCGATCAACGCCTCCACGTCCAGGCCGAGCTCGGCCAGCACCTGGGCCACGGCGACCGGGTGGGTGATGTAGGGCTCGCCCGACTTGCGGGTCTGGCCGGCATGCGCGGCAGCGCCTACTTCCCAGGCGCGGCGCAGCAGCGGCAGTTGATCGGGCGGCAGATAGTGCGCTGCGCGCTCAAGCTGGAGGACATAGTCGGGTACGGCCGCGCCGGCGGGCGTGGCGACCTTGGCAGTGGGGCCTGGGTTCATGCTCAAAGACTATGCCAGCGGCGTGATATCGGCAAATCCCTGAACAGGGAGTTTCACCTGCAACAACACGCCCCGACCGCAGCCACTGGCGGCACAAACGAAACAGCCCGCCAAAAGGCGGGCTGTTCGCAGCAACAACAACGTACGCGCGAGGCGATCAGTCGTCGTTCTTGGACATGTCTTCGTCGGCGACGACCTCGGCAGCGGCCCACTCCAATGCTTCACGCTCGGCACGCTCGCGCTCGGACTTCTCGACTTCGTCGATCAGGGCGTTGTCGATCTTGCGGGCGGCAATTTCGCGCAGCGCCAGCACGGTCGGCTTGTCTTCGGTTTCGCTGTTGTCCAGGGTGGCCTGGACGCCATTGGCCAGCTGACGGGCGCGCTTGGACGCCATCATGACCAGTTCGAAACGGTTGTTCACGACTTCCAGACAATCTTCTACGGTGATGCGGGCCATGCGGGCTCCCGGCAGCCGGTGAGGGCTGCTCAATCGAATGAGGGAAAGGGGACGGAGTGTACCCGCCAGGGCTGGACAAAATCAAGCCAACCGGCTAGCACCCCGTTTGGAATCAGTCGTTTGTGGGCGGGTCCTGGGTCAGCAGGGCCTGGATGAGGCCCGCGTGGCGGACCTTCTGGGCCTCCCGGCGCAGGCGGCTGGCCGTGAAGATGGCGCACAGTTCATCCACCGCGGTCTCGAAGACTTCGTTGACGATCACGTAGTCGAAGTCGTTGAAGTGCAGCATTTCTTCACGCGCGGCGGCCAGGCGCTGGGCGATCACCGCCTCGCTGTCCTGCCCGCGCTTGCGCATCCGGTCCTGCAGTGCCTGCTTGGACGGCGGCAGGATGAACACCGTGACCGTGCCCGGCACCAGCTGGCGGACCTGCTGGGCGCCCTGCCAGTCGATCTCCAGCAGCACGTCCTGGCCGGCCGACAACTGCGGCTCGACCGACTGCCGCGCGGTGCCCTTCCAGTCGCCATGCACCCAGGCATGCTCGAAGAAGTCGCCGGCGGCGATCATCGATTCGAATTCCTCGGCGCTGACGAAGTGGTAGTGCTCGCCGTTGACCTCACCCGGGCGGGTGGCGCGCGAGGTGAACGAGATCGACAGGGCAATCTGCGGGTCGCGGGCCAGGGTGGCGTTGACGATGCTGCTCTTGCCGGCGCCGGAGGGCGCGGCCACGATGTACAGGGTGCCGCGTGCAGGCGCACCGACGGGCGGGGTCTGGCTGCTCATTCGATGTTCTGCACCTGTTCGCGGATCTGGTCGATCAGCACCTTCAGCTCGACGGCGGCATTGGAGGTGCGGCTGTCCACCGACTTGGAGCCCAGCGTGTTGGCCTCGCGGTTGAACTCCTGCAGCAGGAAGTCCAGGCGGCGGCCGACCGGCTCGCGCTGCGTGAAGACGCGGCGGATCTCGGCGATGTGGCTGCCCAGGCGGTCCAGTTCCTCATCCACGTCCAGCTTCTGCAGCCACATCACCAGCTCCTGCTCGGCGCGGCCGGGATCGACCGGCTGCGGCAGGTCGGCCAGCCGGGCCGCCAGCTTGGTGCGCTGGCCTTCGCGGATCAGCGGGATCAGGGTGGTGACCTCGGCGGCGATGCGCTCGATGCTGTCCACGCGCTCCTGGATCGCGGTGGCGAGCTTGTCGCCTTCACGCTCACGCGCGGCGACGAAGCCGTCCAGCGCGGTATCCAGCAGGGCCAGGGCTTCGGCATGCAGCGCGGCGGCATCGACCGCCTCACCCTGCATCACGCCCGGCATCTGCAGCAGCTCGGTGAAACTCACCTGCAGGCTCGGGAAGCCCGAGGACAACCGGGTCGCCAGCTCGCCGAGCTGGCCGAGCAGCGCATCGTTGACCACCAGGGCACCGGTGACCTCCGGCGCGCGCAGGCGCATGACCAGATCGATCTTGCCGCGGCTGCAGCGCGAAGCGACGCGCTCGCGCAGGTGCGGCTCCAACGCACGCAGTTCTTCGGGCAGGCGCACGCCGACCTCCAGGAACCGGTGGTTGACCGAGCGCAGCTCGCAGGCCAGCGTGCCCCAGCGGGTGGCGCGCTCGCCGTTGGCATAGGCGGTCATGCTTCGAATCATGCGGGTTTCCGGTGCTCTCAAAGTGCAAATGGTACCCTAGCGGTCTCCTCAGAGCCTCCTCGCCCGCCGGTCCCCGGCCCGGGCGTGGCCCCGCATCCCCCCGTCTTACCGGAACTTGAGCATGACTGATTCCCGTCCCAGCGGCCGCCAGGCCGACCAGCTGCGCGAAGTGCGCATCGAGCGCGCCTTCACCCGTCACGCCGAGGGCTCGGTCCTGGTCAGCTTCGGTGAGACCCGCGTGCTGTGCACGGCCAGCGTGGAGAACCGCGTGCCGGGCTTCCTGCGTGGCAAGGGCGAAGGCTGGGTGACCGCCGAGTACGGCATGCTGCCGCGTTCGACCCACACCCGTAACGATCGCGAAGCCGCCCGCGGCAAGCAGGGGGGCCGCACGCTGGAGATCCAGCGCCTGATCGGCCGCACCCTGCGCGCCTGCATCGATCGCGGTGCGCTCGGCGAGCGCACCATCACGCTCGACTGCGATGTACTGCAGGCCGATGGCGGCACCCGTACCGCCGCGATCACCGGCGCGTACGTGGCCCTGGTCGACGCGGTGAACTTCCTGATCAAGCGCGGCGACATCAAGCGCAACCCGATCTTCGGTGCGGTCGCCGCCGTCTCGGTGGGCATCTACCGTGGCACCCCGGTGCTGGATCTGGATTACGCCGAAGACAGCGATTGCGATACCGACATGAACGTCGTGATGAACGACGGCGGCGGCTTCATCGAGCTGCAGGGCACCGCCGAAGGCCATGCCTTCCGCCGCGATGAGCTGGATGCGCTGCTGGCACTGGCCGAGAAGGGCATCAAGGATCTGTTCGCCGCGCAGCAGGCGGCCCTGGCCCAGGCATGAACCGTCGCATCGCCCTGACCACCCTGGTGGTGGCCGACTACGACGAAGCGATCGCCTGGTACACCGGCGCGCTGGGCTTCAGCCTGATCGATGACATCGACCAGGGCGACAAGCGCTGGGTGGTGGTCGGGCCAACCGACGGCAGCGCGGCCGCCTTGTTGCTGGCGCGCGCCAGCAACGACGAACAGCGCGCGCGGATCGGCAACCAGACCGGCGGCCGGGTCGGCTTCTTCCTGAACACCGATGATTTCTGGCGCGACCACGCGGCGATGACCGCGCGTGGCGTGACCTTCCTCGAAACCCCACGCGAGGAGGTCTACGCAACGGTCGCGGTGTTCCGCGACCTCTACGGCAATACGTGGGATCTGCTGGAGCCCAAGCAATGAAACTGGTCCTGGCCAGCGGCAACGCCGGCAAACTGAAGGAACTGCAGGCCATGCTCACCGGCCTGCCGCTGGAGATCGTGGCGCAGGGCGAACTGGGCGTCAGCGACGTGCCGGAAACCGGCCTGACCTTCGTCGAGAACGCGCTGATCAAGGCACGCCATGCCTGCCAGAGCACCGGCCTGCCTGCGCTGGCCGACGATTCGGGCCTGATCGTGGATGCGCTCGACGGCGCGCCCGGCCTGTACAGCGCGCGCTATGCCGGCAGCCCCACCAACGATGCGGCCAACAACGCCAAGCTGCTCGAGGTGATGCGCGACGTACCGGCCGAGCGCCGCAGCGCCCGCTTCTACGCGGTGATCGTGCTGCTGCGCCATGCCAATGACCCGCAGCCGCTGATCTGCGAAGGCAGCTGGGAAGGCGTGATCGTCGATGAACTGCGCGGCAGCCATGGCTTCGGTTACAACCCACTGTTCCTGGACCCGGTGCTGGCGCAGACCGCTGCTGAAATGGCGCCGGACCTGAAGAACGCGATGAGCCACCGCGCCAAGGCGCTGCAGCTGCTCAAGCAGAAACTGCCCGCCCTGCTCTGATGTCACACGACCACTGCTCCCACCTGCCCGGCGAAGCCTGCACCGGCGATCACGACCACGCCCCGCGGCTGGTGCCACCGCCGCTGGCGCTGTACGTGCACCTGCCCTGGTGCGTACGCAAATGCCCGTACTGCGATTTCAACTCGCATGCGGCCAAGGGCGAGCTGCCGTTCGAGGCCTACATCGACGTGCTGATCCGCGACCTCGACCAGGACCTGCCGCTGGTCTGGGGCCGGGTGGTGAGCAGTGTGTTCTTCGGTGGCGGCACGCCCAGCCTGTTCCCGCCGGAGGCGATCGACCGCTTCCTGCAGGCCGCCTCGGCCCGGCTGCGCTTCGCGCCGAACCTGGAAGTGACCCTGGAGACCAACCCGGGCACCGCCGAGCACGGGCGTTTCGATCGTTACCGCGCGGCCGGGGTGAACCGGATCAGTTTCGGCATCCAGACCTTCAACGACGAGGCGCTCAAGCGCCTGGGCCGCATCCACGACAGCACCGAGGCCGAGCGTGCGGTGAAACTGGCGCAGGACGCCGGCTACGACAACTTCAACATCGACCTGATGTATGCGCTGCCGCAGCAGACGCTGGCGCAGGCCGAGCATGACCTGGAGCGCGCCTTCGCGCTGCAGCCCACGCACATGTCGCACTACCAGCTCACGCTGGAACCGAACACCGTGTTCTTCGCGCGGCCGCCGCAGGGCATCCCCGACGAGGATTCGGCGTGGGACATCCAGGAGCACTGCCAGCAGATGCTGGCCGACGCCGGCTACGCGCAGTACGAGGTCAGTGCCTACGCCAGGCCCGGCCGGCAGAGCCAGCACAACCTCAATTACTGGCGCTTCGGCGACTACCTGGGCATCGGCGCCGGCGCGCACGGCAAGATCAGCAGCGGTGCCGAACAGCACGTGCTGCGCCGCTGGAAGCACAAGCACCCGCAGACCTTCATGGACACCGCCGGTACCGCGGCCTCGATCGGCGGCGACGATGTGATCAGTGCCGATCGCCTGCCGTTCGAGTACATGCTCAACCTGCTGCGCCTGCATGAGGGGTTCGGCCTGAAGGATTTCGAATCGCGCACCGGCCTGGACCGCGCGCAGATCGCCGCGCCGCTGGGCGTGGCCGTGGCCAACGGCTGGATGACCGTCAGCGGCGACCGCGCCACGCCGACCGAACTGGGCCGACGCTTCACCAACGACGTCGTCGAGCTGTTCCTGCCCTGAAGGCACGGCGCCTGCCTCAACGGTAGTGCCGGCCGCTGGCCGGCTACAGACATCCCGACCGTCCGTTATGGCGGGCATCCCGCGAAACCGTTAGATTCCGTGTTCTCAGGGGAGCTGGAAGAACATCGGATGTCTGCGCCCGCACCTTCGTCGTCCCAGCCCGACATGACCCGCTTCGCGGACGTGGCCGCACCGCCGCGCGTGCGCCGCCTGCTGGGGGCGCTGCACGGGCTGGCCGTGCAGACCCTTACCGCCCCGCTCAAGCTGACCATCGTGGAGCTCGAACGCGAACTGTTCCGCGACGCCGAACGCGCGCGCAACAGCCAGATCCAGGCCGACATATTTGCCCAGGCCCGCCAGCTGCACGAGGTCAACGCGCAGTTCGGCCCGCGCTTCCTGGACGCGCTGGCCGCCAGCCTGGCCACGCTGCGCGGCCCGCGCCATACCCAGCGCATCGTGCCGACCGACGTCTCCGTCCCGGCGACCGCGCTGACCCTGGTCAACGACACCGACGTGGACCGCGACATCGTGCTGGTGGACATCATCCGCCGCGAAGCCCAGCGCTCGGCCAGTGCCCTGCAGCTGCTTGGCCAGCGCTTCGGCGTGCTCGCCGCCGGACCGGCCTTCGATGCCGATGACCTGCCGTTCGGTCCGCAGGCGCTGTGCCGGATCGTGCGCGAGCTGGGCGAACAGTTCGCGCTGGGGCTGGAAACGCAGCTGGCGCTGTACCGCGTATTCGATCGGCAACTGCTGGAGCGGCTCGGCGAACTGCTGGAGCGCGCCAACATCCTGCTCGCGCACGAGGGCGTGCTGCCCGGACTCGTGTACACCCCGTACCTGGCGCGCTCGGCGACCACGCGCCGGATCATCACCGGGCCCGAACGTGGCCTGCCCGGCGCACGCGGAGGTGCCGCCGCGCGGCCGCTGACCGGCTGGAACGGCGGCGCGCCGAGCGCCGGCTGGGCGGCGATGACCCAGGAGGCCATGGCGATGACGGCGCCGGCCGCCGGCCCGGCCTTGAGCGCGCCCGGCGGTGACGCTGGCGCTGCACCTGCATCGTCGTCCGCCTCTGCGCCGGCCAGCAACGCCGCGCCTGCGACGGCGGACCTCGGCGCCCCGGCGATGTCGGCCCTGCACCAGTTGCTCGGCGCCGCCCGCCAGGCGCATGCCGCCGGCACGGTGCCGGGCGGCGACGCGATGGCGGTGCAGGCCGTCGCGGCGACCAGCGAGCTGCCCGGGCAGTCCGGGCAGTCCGGGCAGCCGACCGACAGTGCGTTTCTCGCCCCCGAATCCCCCACCGCACAGGCCGTGCCCGCCGAAGCCGTGCACGCCACGCTGGCCCGGCTGCAGAGCCAGGCCGTCGCTCCGGGGGGTGCCCGCCGCAGCATGGCCGACCTGCACAACGCCCTGCTCGCCCAGGTCCGCGCCGACCATGGCGCGCACGCCGCCCTGACGGTCAAGGACAGCGACACCTTCGACCTGCTCGACATGTTGTACGGGCAGATCCAGCGCGAGGTCCGGCCCGAGGCCGTGGCCGCCGACCTGCTGACCCGTCTGCAGGTCCCCGTCGCCCGCGCGGCCCTGTCCGACCCGGCCTTCTTCGTGCGCGACCAGCACCCCGCGCGCGAACTGCTCAATGCGGTGGCCGAGGCCGGCGCCAACTGGCTGGGCGAGGAGGACGTGGATCCGCAGCTGGTGCAGAAGCTGGGGCATGCCGTGGATCAGGTGGTCAACGAATACGACGGCGACGTCGCCGTGTTCGACACCGCCAACGAAGAGATCCAGCAGCACTTCCGCGCCCTCGCCCACAAGGCCGAACTGGCCGAGCGCCGTCATGTCGAAGCGGCCCGCGGCAGGGAGCGGCTGGAAGCGGCCAAGCAGCAGGCCAGCGCCAGCATCGAGCAGCTCTGCACGCAGGCCGCGCCGCCCCGCTTCGTGCAGGCGCTGCTGAAACAGGCGTGGTCGGATGTACTCACGCTCACCCTGCTGCGCAACGGCGAGACCTCGCCGCAGTGGCAGCAGCGCCAGCAGGAAACCACCCGGATCGCCGAGGTCACCTGCCTGGCGCCGGGCGCGGCCGAACGCGACGAGGCGCTGGGCACCCAGGTCGAGTCCGCGTTGCTGCAGGTCGGCTACCACCAGGACGAAGCGGCCGCGATCGCGCGCCGGCTGTCCACGCCCGGCGGTGCGGACGACAGCAGCTCGCGTACCGAACTCACCGCCCGCCTGCGCGCACGCACACGCCTGGGCGAACAGGCCGAGGCCAGCGATCCACGCAGGGTCGCCCCGCTGGCCCGCAGCACGGCCGAGGACGACTGCTATCGCCAGCTGCGCACGCTGCCGTTCGGCACCTGGTTCGAATTCACCACCAACCAGCAGGGGGATATCCGCCGGCAGCGGCTGTCCTGGTACAGCCTGATCACCGACAACGCCCTGTTCGTCAATCAGCGCGGGCAGAAAGTCGGCGAGCATTCCCTGGACGCACTGGCACGGCTGATGGCGCACGGCCAGGTGCGGATCGTCACTGAAGACAAGGGTCGGCTGATCGACCGCGCCTGGCAGGCCACGCTGCGTACGCTGCGTTCGCTGGCGGGCACCCCTGCGGAGAACGCCGAATGACCTCGCCCGATACCCGACGCGCACCCCGCCGCCAGGTGGCCGAGCTGGTGCCGGTGACCGACCGGATGGCCGAGACCGTGATCGGTCGGCTGGGCAATGTCTCCGAAACCGGCATGCTGATGCTGGCGTCGGTGCCGATGCAGGACGACGCGCTCTACCAGCTGCAGTTCACCATCACCGGCCCGCAGGGGCAGCCCTTGCTGATCGATGTCGGTGTGCACCTGCTGTGGAGCGAGCAGACCCATGCACCCGGCCAGGCCTGGGTGGGCTTCCGCTTCCTGACCCTGGCGCGCGAATCGCGCGAGCAGCTGCGGCAGTGGATCGCAGAGGAAACTTCGGCAGTCTGAGCGCCGGTTCCGGCACAGCGCCGAGGGCCCGATTGCGGCAGAATCTAGGGCTGCATTCCGCACTGTCAGCGAGCCTCATGCCATGAACCATCCAGACCTCGGCGCCCTGTATTCCCACCATGCCAGCGTGATGCGCCAGCGCGCCGACGAAGCGCTGGCCCGTGGCGGCTTCGATCATCTGGTGATTCCCAGCGGCACCCAGCATTACCAGGCATTCGATGATCGCGATTACCCGTATGCGGTCAACCCGAACTTCAAGGCCTGGCTGCCGCTGACCAAGCTGCCCAACAGCTGGCTGGTGTACACGCCGGGCCAGCGGCCCACGCTGATCTTCTACCAGCCCTTCGATTACTGGCACGTGGTGCCGGATGCGCCGAACGGCTGGTGGGTCGAGCATGTCGACATCGAGATCATCCGCACGCCGGACGCTGCGCTGGCACTGCTGCCCAAGGATCCCACCCGCTGCGCCATTCTCGGCGAGCCGCAGAGCGCGCTGGGCGCGTTCGTGCCGAACAATCCGGCACCGGTCATCGACTACCTGGACTGGCAGCGCGGCTACAAGACCCCGTATGAAATCGCCTTGATGCGCGAAGCGCAGCGGCTGGGCGTGCGCGGCCACCGCGCTGCCGAAGCCGCGTTCCGCGCCGGTGCCAGCGAATTCGAGATCCACATGGCGTATTGCCGCGCGGTCGGCCAGGACGCCAATGAACTGCCGTACGGCAACATCATCGGCCTCAACGAACATGCCGCCGTGCTGCACTACACCGACCTGGGCCGCAGCGCGCCGACCCCGCTGCGCAGTTTCCTGATCGACGCCGGCGCCAGTGCCCATGGCTATGCCAGCGACATCACCCGCACCTATGCCGCCAGCGGCCATGACGAATTCCAGGCGCTGATCGACGCGGTCGACGCGGCTCAGCAGCAGATGGGTGCCGGCGTGCGCGCCGGGGTGGACTACAAGCAGCTGCACATCGACGCGCACCTGTCGCTGATGGGCATCCTCAAGGACTTCGGCGTGCTCACCGTCTCGCCGGAGGCCGCGCTGGCCACCGGCGTGAGCGCGGCGTTCTTCCCGCACGGCCTCGGCCATCTGATCGGGCTGCAGGTGCACGACGTGGCCGGCTTTGCCGCCAGCGACCGCGGTGGCCGCATCGAGCGTCCGCAGGGCCACCCGTACCTGCGCATGACCCGCGCGCTGGAGCCGGGCATGGTGGTCACCATCGAGCCGGGCGTGTACTTCATCGACATGCTGCTGGACGAAGTGAAGCAGGCCGGCAACGGCGCCAGCATCAACTGGGACCGCGTGGACTTCTTCCGTCCGTATGGCGGCGTGCGCATCGAGGATGAAGTGCTGTGCACCGAAGGCGATGCCGACAACCTGACCCGGCCGGTGTTCGCGGCGGCCAGCTGAGGGGGAATGCGGGTGCCGGCCCACGGTCGGCACCACCCCGACAATCCCGACATCGCGGTAGTGCCGCACGGCCACCGGTGCCTTCGTCACGCACCCCGCAGCCACCCATGGGGTGGCTCTACCCTGAAGCGGATCAGCGCTTCGCCATGTCTTCTTCGATCTCATCGGCACTGCGTGCCAACGCAGCGGTCAGCACCTGATGGCCGTCCTCGGTGATCAGCACGTCGTCTTCGGTGCGGATGCCGATGCCACGCCAGCGCGCTTCCACGCTGCGGTCGTCCGGTGAGACATAGAGGCCCGGCTCGATGGTGAACACCATGCCCGGCTCCAGCATCCGCGAATCCCCGGCCAGCCGGTAATCGCCGACGTCGTGCACGTCCAGGCCCAACCAGTGTCCGGTCTTGTGCCGGTAGAACCGCTGGTAATGCGCTTCGGCGATGTTCTCTTCCAGCGTGCCCTTGAGCAGGCCCAGCCGCAGCAGGCCCTCGGTCAGGGTCTCCACCGCAGCCAGGTGGCCGGCTTCATAGGCATTGCCCGGGCGGGCCTGGGCCAGCGCCGCCGCCTGCGCCGCACCGACCAGGTCATGCAGCGCGCGTTGCTCGGCGGTGAAGCGGCCGTTGACCGGGAAGGTACGGGTGATGTCACTGGCGTATCCACGGTACTCGGCACCGGCATCGATCAGGACCAGATCGCCATCGTGCGAGCGCGCGTTGTTGTCGCGGTAGTGCAGGATGCAGCCGTTGGCACCGGCACCGACGATGCTGCTGTAGGCCGCGCACGCATCATTGGCACGGAACACACGCTCCAGGTCGGCCTGCAGTTCGTACTCGTGGATGCCCGGCCGCGCCACGTGCATCGCGGCACGGTGGGCCTGCACGCTGATGTCGGCGGCGCGCTGCATCACCGCGATTTCCGCGGTCGATTTGAACAGCCGCTGCTCGTGCAGCAGGTGGCCCAGCTCCAGGAATTCATGCGGCGGCTGCGCACCATGGCGCACCTGCGAGCGCACCCGGTTGACCCAGCCGATCAGCTTGAGATCGAACTCGGCATCGCGACCGAAGTGGTAGTACACCCGCGAGCGCCCTTCCAGCAGACCGGGCAGGATGTCGTCCAGATCGTCGATCGGGTAGGCGTCGTCCATGCCGTACTGCGACACTGCACCTTCCTGGCCGGCGCGCGCGCCATCCCAGGCTTCGCGGTCGGCGTCGCGCTCGCGGCAGAACAGGATCACCTCGCCATGGCGGCGGCCCGGAATCAGGACCAGCACGGCCTCCGGTTCCGGAAAGCCGCTCAGGTACCAGAAGTCCGAGTCCTGGCGGAACGGATAATGCGTATCCAGGCTGCGCACCCGCTCGGACGCGGCCGGCAGCACCAGGATCGCGTCATCGCCGGCCATTTCCATCAACTGCTGGCGACGACGCGTGTATTCGGCGGCGGAGATGCCGGTCAGCTGCCGGATATCCATCTCAGTTCAGACGCTGCCGATGGCGCGCGGCCATGACGCAGTCACCGTGCAGCAGCAGCACCGCCACGCGGATGAACTCCTCGATCTCGGCCAGTGCGTCTTCGTCATCGTCGTTGCCGCTTTCGAAGTCTTCGCTGGAGGCCTGGGCAAGCTTGGCCAGATCGGTCAGGGCCTCGTCGCCCTCTTCCGACAGCGCCGGGCGGTTCTGGCCCGAGCCGAGCCCGAAGCCCCCGAGGAACGCGCGCGCCCAGGTGAACAGCGCATCGGCCTGCTGAGCGGTGTCGCTGGCATCGCTCAGCAGCAGCTCGAACGCGAAGTCACGGTCTTCCAGCTGCGCCACGCTGGCATCGAGCAGCCGCGACAGCGCGTCGCCTTCGGCCGGGGTCGGCAGGTTGTCATCGGCCAGCACGCGGGCCGGCCATTCACGCACCGGCGCACCGCCGGCGGACAGCCAGCCGCACAGGCCGCCGTGCAGTTCAGCGGCGCTGGCGCCCAGGCCCAAGGCCTGGCTGGCCTGGTTTACGTCGTCGACACTCGGGAGTTCGGTCATCTTGGGGCTACGGTTTGTGAGCGCCACAGTGTAGCAATCCACCCGTGTCCACCGGGTTGCGATGGCCGCCACCGGGCCCCGCCCCGGTGCCCCGGGGCCGACCGCCCGCAGGCCCCGTCAATATTCGCTTGACCGCCCCATCCGCCCTTGCCTATCGTGCCGGACATGGAACCCGCCGATGCCATCGCCCAATTGCAGGCCTTCGCCGCCCGGGTGGAGGCGTTGCTGGAGCGCAACCAGCGCCTGGCCGACGAGAACCGCAGCCTGCGCCACCAGCAGGAGCAGCTGGTCGCCGAACGCTCCCAGCTGCTGGCCAAGAACGAACAGGCCCGCTCCCGGGTCGAAGCGATGATCACCCGCCTCAAATCCCTGGAGCAGCACACATGAGCCAGACCGAACCGGTCAGTGTCCGCATCCTGGATCGTGAATACACGGTGGGCGTGGGCGCGGAGGAACGCGAGAGCCTGACCGCCGCCGCCCGGCTGCTGGACGCCAAGATGCGCGAGATCCGCGGCAGCAACCGGATGGCCGCGGTTGACCGGGTCGCGGTGCTGGCCGCGCTGAACCTGGCCCACGAACTGCAGCAGCTGCGCGATGAGCATGCCCGCCAGGCGATCGCGCTGCAGCAGACCCTGGGCGATCTGAACCGCCGCCTGGATCGCGCCTTCGACGGCGCAGGGTGATCCACGGCGGGTTCCACGCGATGGCCGATCGCACAAGTACATCGCATGGCCTTCATCGATCTGAATTGACGTGCAATCCGACCGACGAACGGACTGGTCGAATCGCACAAGAGGGCTATAATCCTCGTCGCGTTCTCTGCTGTGAACGACGGCGTGTGCAAACATTCGCCTTGTCCCTTAATTACGACCACGGGTGCGCGACGGCGCCGGGAGTGCAAGTCCGCCTTGTAGCGGGAAGCCCGATGGAACCCCAGCGTACCCACTTGAACCCCGGGTTCAAGGTCGTTTCGCATGCATCGTCACGGCGGAGAATGCAATATTCCAGCAAGAGCGGCGTTCCCTTGGGACGTCGCTCTTGTTTTATCCGCTTCCCCCGCACGCTCCGGACCCAGGCATGACCGACCCGCGCTCCGCACTGCGCCAGCAGCTGCGCCAACGCCGCCGTGATCTCCCCGCCGCCGTGCGCCTGGCCGCCGCCGAACACTTGGCTGATGGCCTGCTCTCCCTTCCTTTCGCGCCCACCCAGGGCCACGTCGCCGGCTACTGGGCGATGGATGGCGAGATCGCGCTGCACCGTTGGCAGATGCAGTTGCCCGCCGGGCTCACCTACTGCCTGCCGGTGCTGCATGAGAAGACGCTGCGCTTCGCGCCGTGGCGCCCAGGCCAGGCGCTGACCGCCAACCGCTTCGGCATCCCCGAACCCGAGGTTGCGCTGGAGGACACGCTCGCGCCGGAACAGATGGCCTTGGTCGTGGCGCCGCTGGTCGGTTTCGACGCACAGGGCCGCCGGCTGGGCATGGGAGGCGGCTGGTATGATCGCAGCTTCGCATTCCGCCACCAGCGCCCGGCGCCGCCGTGGCTGGTCGGGGTCGGCTTCTCGGTCCAGCAGGTCGATGACCTGCCGGTACAACCGTGGGACGTCGCGGTGGATGCGATCTGCACCGACGTCTCCACCCTTGTCTGCGTACCGACCGATGGTCGGCACCTACAGTAATCAAAGACTCCGCATGACCGCACGCAAGCGCTACTGGCTGATGAAGTCCGAACCGGACGCCTTTTCCATCGATGATCTGCAGCGCGTAGGCCGCGAGCCCTGGAACGGCGTGCGCAACTACCAGGCGCGCAACTTCATGCGCGACGGCATGAAGGTCGGCGACGGGGTGATGTTCTACCACTCCAACACCAAGGTGCCGGGCATCGTCGGGCTGGCCACGGTGGCCAGCGAGGCCTACCCGGACGACACCCAGTTCGATCCCAAATCGGACTATTACGATTCCAAGGCGACCTGCGAAGAACCGCGCTGGATGCTGGTGGACGTCGCCTTCGAGCGCAAACTGCGCGACACCATTTCGCTGGACGAGATCAAGCTGCACGCCGATGCGCTGGGCGAAGGGTTCCCGTTGACCGCGCGCGGCAACCGCCTCTCCATCCTCCCGGTGACCGCCGCGCAGTGGAAGCTGCTGCTGTCGCTGGAAAAGCACTGACCCCCTTTCCTCCAAGAGTTGCCCGCCATGTCCGAAGCCAAGCGCCTGGCCGCTGAAAAAGCCATTGAATACGTCGAAGACGGCATGATCGTCGGGGTCGGTACCGGCTCGACCGTCGCCTACTTCATCGACGCCCTGGCCAAGATCCAGCACCGCATCAAGGGCGCCGTGTCCAGCTCGGACCAGAGCACCGCACGCCTGAAGCAGCACGGCATCGAGGTGTTCGAGCTCAACCACACCGGCACCCTGTCGCTGTACGTGGATGGCGCCGACGAGTGCGACGGCAACAAGAACCTGATCAAGGGCGGCGGCGCCGCGCTGACCCGCGAGAAGATCATCGCCGAGGCCAGCGAGCGCTTCGTGTGCATCATCGACCCGAGCAAGCAGGTGAAGGTGCTGGGCAAATTCCCGCTGCCGGTGGAAGTGATCCCGATGGCGCGCAGCCTGGTCGCCCGCCGCATCATGGACATGACCGGCGGCCAGCCGGCGTGGCGTGAAGGCGTGGTCACCGACAACGGCAATGTGATCCTGGACATCCACCACCTGGAAATCACCGATCCGGTGAAGCTGGAGCGCGAGCTCAACCAGCTGCCGGGCGTGGTGAGCGTGGGCCTGTTCGCACGCCGTCCGGCCGATGTGGTGATCGTGGGCGGTGAGCCGCCGATCGTGATCTGATCCCCTGGCCGTCGCCCCGCGACGGCCGCCCCAACGAGGCACTCCCATGTCCCTGCTGCGCCTGCTGCCCCTGCTCCTGCTGCTGACCCTCGCCGGCTGCGCCAGCACCAACGCCCGTCACTGGGTGGAACTGGACGGCAACCGTTACCACGTTGAACTGGCCACCAACGATGACACCCGCGCCCGCGGCCTGATGTTCCGCGACCAGATGCCGGACGACCACGGCATGCTGTTCATCCACGAACGCGAAGAGCTGCAGGCGTACTGGATGAAGAACACCAAGATCGCCCTGGACATCCTGTACTTCGATGCGCAGCGCCGCCTGGTCAGCCAGCAGCGCGACGTGCCGCCGTGCTCGGCCGGCGATCGTTGCCCGCCCTACCCCAGCAGCGAGCCGGCCCGTTACGTGCTGGAACTCAACGCCGGGCAGGCCGAGAAGATGGCGCTGAAAGACGGCACCGAACTGAAGTTCGGCCCCGGCATCGCCGACGACAAGTAAAACTAGTCTGATAAACGCGCCGCGCCCTTGAATCGCGGCGCGTTTGTCGCCAGTCTTGTCCCATGCAGGGGCAGATCACATTGCCGACGTGGGAATCGCTGGCCGAGCTGGACGACGAGGCGCTGCCTCTGTTGCCGACCGCGCTGCTGATCGCCCGGGACGAATACCCGGACCTGGACCCTGCCGTCTACGACGCGGTCCTGCAGAGCCACGCCGACCACCTGCGCACCGAGATCGCCACGATCGACATGTGGCCGCTGAAGATCGCCGCGGTCAACCGCCACCTGTTCGACGAGCTGGGCTACAGCGGCGACCATGGCGAGTACTACGATCCGCGCAACAGCTATCTGAACCAGGTCTTCGAACGCCGCCTGGGCAACCCGATCTCGCTGGCACTGGTGCAGATGGAAGTCTCGCGCCGGCTCGGCATCCCGCTGGACGGGGTGTCCTTCCCCGGCCACTTCCTGGTGCGCCTGCCGCTCAACGACGGCGTGCTGGTGATGGACCCGTTCAACGGGGGCCGCCCGCTGGGGGTGGAAGAACTGCGCGAACGCGCGCGCTCGCACCTGGGCGGTGAAGTGCCCGACGACGACGTGCTGGCGCAGATCCTCGACCCGGCCCCGGCGCGCGCGATCCTGATGCGGATGCTGCGCAACCTGCATGGCGTGTACGTCGAACGGGGGGAATGGGACCGCGCCGCGCGCAGTGCCGACCGCCTGCTGAAGCTGGCGCCCGAGCAGGACGACGCCCTCCGCGATCGCGGCATGGCCTACCTGCAGCTGGATTACGAGGCCGGCGCGCGCAGCGACCTGGGGCTGTACCTCAAGCGCAATGCCAAGGCCAGCGACGCCCAGTTCGTGCGCGAGAAGCTGGTCGGGCTGGGTGGTGCGGTGCCGCGCCTGCACTGAGCGCGCCGTGACGGCCGCCAGGCGATGACGCCGGGTCGTGCCTCAGTCGACTTCGACCATCTCGAAATCATCCTTGGTCACGCCGCAGTCCGGGCAGGTCCAGGTATCGGGAATGTCTTCCCAGCGCGTGCCCGGGGCGATGCCCTCTTCCGGCAGCCCGTCTTCTTCCCGGTACAGGAAGCCGCAGACAACGCACATCCAGGTGCGGAAGGTGGTGGCGGTAGCGTCGGTCATCGGATAATCACGGCGAGACAAGAGCTGACAGTGGTCATTGTCCCACTCCCGTTGCGCTACCGGTAGCCATTGATGAATCACGCTTCAGCCCCCACGCCGCCCCGCGGCGTCTACCTCATCACCCCCGACGAGCCCGATACCGCGCGGCTGCTGGCGCGCACCGCGCCGCTGCTGGCGGCGGGCGCGACCTGGCTGCAGTACCGCAACAAGACCGCCGACACCGCGCTGCGCCGCGCCCAGGCGGCGGCGCTGCAGGGTCTGTGCGAGCCCTACGCGGTGCCGTTGATCATCAATGACGACGTCGCCCTGGCCCAGGCGGTCGGTGCGGCCGGCGTGCACCTGGGCGAGGACGATGGCGATATCGCCAAGGCCCGCGCCCTGCTTGGCCCGGATGCCATCATCGGCGCGTCCTGCTATGACACGCTGGCACTGGCCGAGCGCGCGGTTGCCGCGGGCGCCAGCTACGTCGCCTTCGGGGCCTTCTTCCCCAGCACCAGCAAGGCCACCACCCGCCGGGCGCCACCGGACCTGCTGCGGCAAAGCGCCGCACTGGGCGTACCGCGGGTGGCGATCGGGGGGCTGACCCCGGACAATGTGGGACTGCTCATCGCTGCCGGCGCCGATCTGGTCGCCGTCATCAGCAGCGTGTACGCCGCGCCCGACCCGGTCGCCACGCTGCACGCCTACCTTGCTTGCTTCCAGGAATCGACCGCATGAACCACGACCAGTCCCACGCCCTGTTCACCCGCGCCCAGAAGCTGCTCCCGGGCGGCGTCAACTCGCCGGTGCGCGCGTTCAAATCGGTCGGTGGCGAGCCGTTCTTCGTGCAGCGCGCCGATGGCCCGTACCTGTATGACGTGGACGGCAACCGCTACATCGATTACGTCGGCTCCTGGGGCCCGATGATCGTCGGCCACAACCACACGGCCGTGCGCCAGGCGGTCAAGCAGGCGATCGGCAACGGTCTGTCGTTCGGCGCGCCCTGCGAAGCCGAAGTGACCATGGCCGAGACCCTGACCCGGCTGGTGCCCTCCTGCGAGATGGTGCGCATGGTCAACTCCGGGACCGAGGCCACGCTGTCGGCGATCCGGCTGGCGCGCGGCGCCACCGGCCGCAGCCGCATCGTCAAGTTCGAAGGCTGCTACCACGGCCACGGCGACTCGTTCCTGGTCAAGGCCGGCAGCGGCATGCTGACCCTGGGCGTACCGACCTCGCCGGGCGTTCCCGCGGGCCTGAGCGAACTCACCCTGACCCTGCCGTACAACGATTTCGATGCGGCCACGGCGCTGTTCGCCGAACAGGGCGAGCACATCGCCGGCCTGATCATCGAACCGGTGGTCGGCAACGCCAACTGCATTCCGCCGCGCGAGGGCTACCTGCAGCACCTGCGCGCGCTGTGCACGCAGTACGGCACGGTGCTGATCTTCGATGAAGTGATGACCGGCTTCCGCGTGGCCCTCGGTGGCGCGCAGGCGCATTACGGCGTGACCCCGGACCTGACCACCTTCGGCAAGATCATCGGTGGCGGCATGCCGGTGGGCGCTTACGGCGGTCGCCGCGAGCTGATGTCGCAGATTTCCCCGGCGGGCCCGATCTATCAGGCCGGCACCCTGAGTGGCAATCCGGTGGCGATGGCCGCGGGCCTGGCGATGCTGGAGCTGGTGCAGGAACCGGGCTTCCATGATCGCCTGGGCGCCGCGGCGGCACGCCTGTGCACCGGGCTGGAAGCCGCCGCCGCCGAGGCCGGGGTTGCGGTGACCACGACCCAGGTCGGCGCGATGTTCGGCCTGTTCTTCACCGATCAGAAGGTGGAGACCTACGCCCAGGCGACCGCCTGCGACATCGCCGCGTTCAACACCTTCTTCCACGCGATGCTGGAGCGCGGCGTGTTCCTGGCGCCATCGGCCTATGAGGCCGGGTTCCTGTCCAGCGCCCACGACGACGCCATCATCGATGCGACGCTGGAGGCAGCGCGCGAAGCCTTCAAGGTCGTGAAAGGCTGACAAAAACGGGGACGGAGGTAATTAATAACCACCTCCGTCCCTGTTATTCCGTCCCTGTTATTCCGTTGGTCGTCACCTCGTCTACCGACCAACGGTCGGTACCTACCCGCCGTTCGCTGTCGGAGTTCAACCGAACACGAAGCGGCCTTTCATCATCGCGAAGTGGCCCGGGAACGAGCAGAAGAACGTGTAGTCGCCGCCTTTGGTCAGCTTGGCGGTGGAGAAGGTGACGCTGGTGGTCTGCCCACCGCCGATCACCGACGTGTGCGCCAGCACGCGTGCATCGCCCTTGGGCAGGTAGCTGTCGGCCAACGTCGCGCGCATGCCGGCCATCGCCACCGGCTGGTAATCGGCCGTGCGGGTCAGCACCCAGTTGTGGCCCATCGCGGTCGCGGCCAGCTTGCCGGTGTGGCGCAGCGTCAGCTTCACCTGGGTGCAGTCCGCTGCAACCTTGAGTTCCTTCTGGCTGAAGCTCATCTGGTCGGTGCTGTCGAGGGCGATCGCGCAGACACGCGCATGGGCGGCCGGGGCCAGCATCAGGCCGGCGAGCAACACGGGGGCAAGCAGTTTCAAGGCGATCTCCATCGAGCAGTCCCCGCGATTCTAGTGACCGCCCGTGCAGGCGACGTGCGACGCGATGTCGCAGCGCAGCCCCCGGCTGGGTTACGGTCAGCCTTGGACCTGGACGAGACTCCCCCGATGCCCCCTGCGATCGAGTGCCTGCTGCTGGATTTCGATGGCGTGCTGGTGCGCTATGCACGGCATCTGCGCGTGCGCCATCTCGCCGCGAGCATCGGCTGCAGTGCGGCGCAGGTGCAGGCGGCGCTGTTCGACAGTGGGCTGGAGCGCGCCTACGACAGCGGCATGGCGACGGACGCGTACCTTCAGCAACTGGGTGACGCGCTGCAGACCACGATCAGCATCGCGCAATGGCAGGCGGCGCGCATCGCGGCGTGCACACAGGAATCAGGCGTCATCGAGCGTGTGGCACGGATCGCCCGGACGTTGCCGATCGCGATCCTGACCAACAACGGCGAATTGATGGCACGGACGATTCCGCAGCTGCTGCCGACCTTGGCCGATGCCCTGCACGGCCGCATCCTGTGCAGCGGTGCACTGGGCGGGCGCAAGCCGGACCCGGCGATATTCACCCAGGCAGTGGAACGGCTCGGCGCGCGCGCCGATCGCACGCTGTTCGTCGATGACCTCTTCGTCAACGTGCGCGGTGCGCGGCAGGCAGGCCTGCAGGCCGAGACCGCGACGGACAGCCGCGCGTTCGGCAAGGTCATGAAACGGTACACCCTGCGGTAGAGCCGACCAACGGTCGGCTCTACCGCAGGGGACTTCGATCAGCGCGACGCGATGAACGAAGCGACCGCTGCGCGAAGCCGCTTCAGGCCTTCGGCGATTTCTTCATCGGTGATGTTCAGCGACGGCACGAAGCGCAGCACGTCCGGGCCCGCCTGCAGGGTCAGCAGGCCGTGGTCGGCGGCGTGGTCGAGGATGGGACCGGCCTGGCCGGCGAAGTCCTTGTCCAGCACCGCGCCCAGCATCAGGCCGCGGCCGCGGACCTGGCTGAACACCTTGAACTCGTCGTTGATCCTGCCCAGGCCATCGCGCAGCGCCTGCGACTGGCGGCTGACGTTGTGTGCGATCTCGGGCGAGGACAGCTTGCGCAGCGCCACGCGGGCTACGGCCGCGGCCAGCGGGTTGCCGCCGAAGGTGGTGCCATGCGCGCCGAACTGCATCACCTCGGCGACCTTCGGGCCGGCCAGCATCGCGCCGATCGGGAAGCCGCCGCCCAGCGCCTTGGCCAGGGTGACGATGTCGGGCGTGATGTTGTCCTGCCAGTGCGCGAACAGGGTGCCGGTGCGGCCCATGCCGACCTGGATCTCATCGAGCACGACCAGGGCATTGTGCTGGTCGCACAGCTCGCGCACGCGCTTCAGGAAGCCCGGCTTGGCCGGCATCACGCCGCCCTCGCCCTGGATCGGCTCGAGCATCACCGCGGCGACATCGCCGGCGGCCATCGCGGTTTCCAGCTGCACCTCATCGTTGAAATCGACATAGCGGAAGCCACCGGGCAGCGGCTCGTAGCCCTCCTGGTACTTCGGCTGGGCGGTGGCGGTCACCGCGGCCAGGGTGCGCCCGTGGAAGCTCCCGCGGAAGGTCACGATCACGCGCTGGTGCGCCGGGCGGCCCAGCGAGGAGGCCCACTTGCGGACCAGCTTGATCGCCACTTCGTTCGCTTCGGCGCCGGAATTGCACAGGAACACGCGCTCGGCGAAGCGCGAGGCGGTGACCAGCTCTTCGGCCAGGCGCAGCGGCGGTTCGCTGTAGAACACGTTGCTGGTGTGCCAGAGCTTGCCGGCCTGCTCGATCAGCGCCGCGGTCAGGTCCGGATCGTGGTGGCCCAGGCCGCACACGGCGATGCCGGCGGCCAGGTCGATGAACTCGCGGCCCTGGGTGTCCCAGACGCGCGCGCCCTGGCCGCGCTCGAGCACCACCTGGCGCGGTTTGTAGACCGGCAGGTAGTAATGCGACAGGGACAACAGCGGATCGGTGGCAGCGGCGGTCATGGCGGTCGGGGGCTCGGGAAAGATCCCATTCTCGCGCTTTGGGCCGGTGGGGCACAATGCGGGCCATGCGACCGTTCACCGCCCCCCAGCTCAACCCCGCCACCGAGTCCGGCTGGCGCCGCCAGTGGTTCGACATCATCTACCGCCACGACACCCGGCCCTCGCGCAATTTCGACCTGCTGCTGGTCTACGCGATCATCGCCAGCGTGGTGGTGGTCATGTTCGACAGCGTGCAGCGCTTCCACGCGGCCTATGCCGACTGGCTGTACGTGCTCGAATGGGGCTTCACGATCCTGTTCACCGGCGAATACCTGCTGCGGCTGGTGGTGGTCAAACGCCCGCTGCGCTACGCATTCAGCATCTGGGGCATCATCGACGTGGCGTCGATCCTGCCGACCTACCTGTCGCTGTTCATCCCCGGCGCGCAGAGCCTGCTGGTGGTGCGCGCGCTGCGCATCCTGCGGGTGTTCCGCATCCTCAAGCTGACCCGCTACATCGAAGAGAGCGGCGTGCTGATGGAGTCGCTGTGGCGCAGCCGCCGCAAAGTGCTGCTGTTCCTGTTCACGGTGATCACCATCACCATCATCGCCGGCACCATGATGTACGTGATCGAAGGCCCCAACCACGGCTTCACCAGCATCCCCAGCAGCATGTACTGGGCGGTGGTGACCATGGCCACGGTGGGCTTCGGCGACATCGTGCCGCAGACCGTGCTCGGCCGCTTCGTCACCTCGGTGCTGATCCTGATCGGCTACAGCATCATCGCGGTGCCGACCGGCATCTACACCGCCGAACTGGCCAACACCATGCGCGATGCCGAGCATGCCGCGCGCCGGGATGCACGCGGGTGCCCGCACTGTGGCCTGGAAGGCCACGAACCGGATGCCGTGCACTGTCGCCATTGCGGCGACAAACTGCCCCCGGTGTTCAACGTCTGATCAGCGCGCGGCGGGCCGCCAGGCAGCCCGCCGCGTGACCGCTCAGCGTGCGCCGCTGGACTGTGCCAGGCGGTTGCTCATGTCGACCAGGTCGTTGTAGCTGACCAGCAGCGCTTCGGCCGAGCCCTGCGGGTTGTTGACCCGCCCGCCGCTCTCGATCAGCATCTGCTCGCTGCGGGTGTACGGCTTCCTGGATTCCACGCGCTCAATGCGGCGACCGGCATCGCGGGCCAGCGCATCGGCCGCACGCTCCACGTGCCCCCACATCGCATCGCCCTTGCCGACCTTGTCATCCTGCGCCTGCTGCAACAGGGCCTGGAACGCAGCGAGCTGGGTGCGCGCGACCGCCAGATCCGGGGTCTCGCTGTTGAGCAGCTGGGTCAGCTGCTTGCCATCGCCGAGGATCTTGATCTGGTAGTACGCCAGCGAGCGGCCTTCGGAGGCTTCAATCTCCTTGAGCTGTTCCGCGCGACGTTCGTCTTCGCGCTTTTCCAGCGCGGCATCCAGTGCGGTGCCTGCGTCGAAGAAGGCCATATAGGCTTTCATCAGCGGCGCATGCTGGGTGCGCATCCCGGCATGATCGTCGCGCAGGTAGTCTTCACGGCTGTAGTAACGGTCGGCCTGCTCGATCAACGCATACAGGTCGACGAACGTCTTCTGGTAGTTGCGTGCCGCCGGATCCAGTGCCGGCTCGGCCGGCGTCATCGCGAGCGCAGCGACCATCGGGGCATTGCACGCGTCCACACGATGCGACAGCACCGTACCCGGCCCACGCACCTTTTTCTCGTTGCCGGTCGGGCCGGCTTCCGGATCCTGCATCCAGCCGATGTACTGCTGGAAGCCTTCATGGATCGGCTGTTCGACGGCGTTGAAGCAGGCGATGTAGGCGTTCACCTTATCCACGCCCTGGGTATCGGCGACGCTGCCCGGGCCCTTGCTGCAGGCGCCGAGCAGGCTGATCAAGGTGATGGCGGCGGCAAGCGGCGCGGTCCGTGTGCGAAATGACATGCGAGTGTCCATACAAAGAGGGGCACGCACCATACCAGCCCGCGGTGTGCAGCATCTGTCATCGCACGGGCGGCGCGGCCCGGCCGCGGGTCAATCCAGGAACAGATCCGGCAGCAGCGGCTGCGATGGATCGACGGCATAGCCGCTCAGATCGGTGATGCCCGCCTGCGCCAGCACCTCGTCATCGAGCAGGAACTGGCCACTGAAACCGGCGGCCTCCCGGGTCAGCACCGCGTGCGCGGCATCGGCCAGGATCTGCGGGGTGCGGCACCCGGCCGGATCCACGCCGGGAATCATGTTGATCGCGTCAGTAGCGATGATGGTGCGCGGCCACAGCGCATTGACTGCTACGCCCTGCGGACCGAACTCGGCGGCCAGCCCGAGGGTGACGAAGCTCATGCCCATCTTCGCCAGCGTGTAGCCGGTGTGCGGGGCCCACCACTTCGGGTCCAGGCTCGGCGGCGGCGCGAGGGTGAGGATGTGCGGATTGGGCGCCTGCAGCAGGTGCGGCAGGCAGGCCTGCGCGCAGAGGAAGCTGCCGCGCGCGTTGACCTGCTGCATCAGGTCGAAGCGCTTCATCGGCGTATCCAGCGTGCCGCGCAGCCAGATCGCGCTGGCGTTGTTGACCAGGATGTCGATGCCCCCAAACGTATCCACCGTGGCAGCCACCGCCGCGCGCACCTGGTCCTCTTCGCGGATGTCGCACTTCAGCGCCAGCCCCTGCCCGCCCGCGGCAGTCACCGCCTCGGCCGCGCTGTGGATGGTGCCCGGCAGCTTGGGATTGGGCACCGAGGACTTGGCCGCGATCGCGACGTTGGCGCCGTCGCGCGCCGCACGCAGTGCGATGGCCAAGCCGATCCCGCGCGAGCCGCCGGTGATGAACAGGGTTTTGCCTTGCAGACTGGCCATGCGCGGGTTCCTTCGGTGCGATTGCAATGGACCCGCATTATGCCGCCCCCGCGCATACGCCGGATTCATGCGCGGCGTCGATACTGGGCGTTCACGTTCTGCATGGAATGAGCGACATGACGGCGATCCGCCTTCCCCTGACTGCGCTGGCCCTGGTGCTCGGCGTTGCCGCCTGCCAGCCGGCGGGCGCTCCGACAAGCGCCGAGGCGCAAGCGGCCGCCACCGTTCCGGGCACCACGGGCGGCGCGTCCCCCTTCAGCGAAGCCGCGATCTGGGACGGCGAGGTCGATGCCTGCCGTGGCCAGGCACCGGTCGCCGATGACTGCCTGGCCCACGCCATGCAGGCCGCCAAGGCCAGCCCGCAGGCGATCGCCGCCGCCCATCAACTGGGCGCGCAGGGCAATCCCGGCTATGTGAGCGCATGGCGCGAACAGGACGGCGTAGGCGTCGCCACGATTGAGTACCCGTTCCGCGCCAATACCAATGAAGGCACGCTGCTGGTCGACAGCGCCGGTCACACGGTGGATGTGGATGCGGACGTGCTGCCGGAAATGTCGCGCGCCGATGCCACGGTCAAGCCGTTCCTGGATGCACACCCGGAGGCCACGCCCTTCGCACCGGCCGAGGCCAGCGGCAGTGAAGCGCGGCCCGACGGGGGCGTGCGCCTGATCTACAGCACGCCGATGCGCACCTGTCACGCCTGCGCGGATGTCGGGAAGCTGCGGGTCGCCTACGATTTCGATGCGCAACGCCGCTTCAGCGGCAAGCAGATCCTTGATCTGCGCTGAAGCCCAGGCAGCGACCGGCCGCGCTCAGGGCTTCGGGCCCTGCCCTTCGTTGTCTTCCCAGTGCAGGATCCTGCGGGTGACGAAGCGGTAGACCGGCTTGCCGGTGCGGAACCACAGATCGCGCACCCACGAGGTGCGCTTGAGCAGCCGCTTCTCCACCGGCGTCAGGTACTGCCGGCAGTACATGCGCTTGTGCTTGAGCAGATGGCGCAGGTCTTCGCGGGCCAGCAAGCGCATCCAGCGCGAGCGCGGGTTGCCGATCACCGCCAGCTGGAAATCGATCAGCGCCGGCGAACCGTCTTCGCGTACCAGCCAGTTGGCTTCCTTGGCCAGGTCGTTGTGCGCGATGCCATGGCGGTGCACCTGCTGCAGCAATCGGCGGGCGGCACGGAAGTACGCCAGGTCGCCCTGCGGCGGACGCTGGTACATGGCATCACCGGCCATGAAGCTGCGGTCCAGCCAGCGCCCGTTCCAGTCCAGCAGGCGCGGGGTGTCGGGCATGCCATCCAGATGCGCCAGCGCGCGTGCCTCGCGCCGGGCCAACCACCATGCCGGCAGCCGCAGCCACCACGGGGTGGCTTCCAGATCACGGCGCACGAAGCGCTGGCCGTCCTGCTCCATCAGCAGGATGCGGCCGAAGCTGTCGGCTTTGAGGGCGGTCGGGGCGGCGTCGGCGGGGCGTGTCATGCCGCCATTCTAGGCGGGTGATCGCGTTCATTCACTGCAGATGCCGCACTTTCCCCGCCGCCGGCCGGCAGTCAGTCACTTTGCCCCCTCTATAATCCCCCGATGGACTCGTCATGGATCGATGCCACGCTTGCGTGGATCTCAGCTCACCCCGTGCTTGCCGGTGCGGTCATTTTCCTCATCGCGTTCTGCGATGCGGTCATCGTGCTGGGCGCGATCGTGCCCGCGTTGCCGCTGCTGTTCGCGGTCGGTGTGTTCATCGGCCTGGGCCAGATCTCCGGACCGTATGCGGTGGCCTGCGCAGCCCTCGGCGCGTTTGCCGGCGATGGCATCAGCTACTGGATCGGTCGGCGCTGGGGCGATCGCCTGCGGGGTTTCTGGCCCTTCAGCAAATACCCCCAGCTGCTCGACCGTGGCGAAACGATGTTCCGCCGCAATGCGTTCAAGAGCATCCTGGTCGCGCGCTATGTCGGCGCGATCCGCCCGTTCGTGCCCGCCATCGCCGGCATGATGAAGATGCCGCTGTCGCGCTACATCCAGGCCAGCGGCATCGCCAGCCTGTCCTGGGCAGTGCTGTTCCTCGCGCCCGGCTGGGTGCTTGGCGAGGCCTATGACGCAGTGGCTGCGGTCGCCGGCCGGCTGGTGATGGTGCTGGCCCTGCTCGGCGTGATCATGGGCCTGGTCTGGGCGATCGTCCTGTACGGCTACCGCTGGTCGGCCTCGCGCATGGACAGCTGGCTCGCCAGCCTGCTGGCCTGGTCGCAGCGGCACCCGACCCTGGGCCGCTATTCGGTGGCGGTGTTCGACCCGCAGCGGCGGGAGTCGGTGCCGTTGGCGATGCTGGCGGTGATGCTGCTGCTGCTCGGCTGGGGCTGGTTCGCGTTGTTGATGGCGGTGGTCGCCCACGGCGAGCCGCTGATGGTCGACCTGGCCGTGCACCACGCGATGCTGGCGCTGCGCAATCCGCTGGCCGATTACCCGATGGCCGCCCTGGCCTCGCTGGGCGCGTGGCAGGTCCTGCTGCCAGCCACCGTCGCCGGCATGGGCTACCTGGTCTGGCGCCGGCGCTGGATGGCGGCGGCCCACTGGCTGGCCGCGCTCGCCTTCGGCCTTGCACTGTGCAAGCTGCTCGGCGCGACGGTGGACGTGGTCCGCCCGCCAGATGCGAGCAGCGGCTTCGGCTTCCCGTCGGTCTCGGTGACGATGGCCACGATCACCTTCGGCTTCTTCGCCGTGCTGATCGCGCGCGAGCTGCCGGGCCGCACGCGCGTCTGGCCTTACCTGCTCTCGGGCATCATCGTCAGCCTGATCGGCTTCGCGCGCATCTACCTCGGCGCGCATTGGCTGAGCGATGTGATCGGCGGCATGCTGTTCGGTCTGTTCTGGCTGCTGGTGCTGGGCATCGCCTACCGTCGCCGCTTCAACCGCTCGTTCTGGGTCAAGCCGGTGGCATGGCTGTTCTACGGCACCTTCGCCATCGCCGCGCTCTGGTATGCCCCGCGCAACATCCCGGTCAAGCTGGCGCGTTTCGAGCCGGCCCAGCCGACCCCGGCGCCGCTGGATGCCCAGGCCTGGTGGACAACCGAATGGCAGAACCTGCCCTCGCGCCGCAATGAGTTCGATGACGATCAGCGCTGGCCGCTGGATGTGCAGGTGGCCGGTCCGTTGGCGCCGCTGCAGCGTCGGCTGGAAAGCCAGGGCTGGCGCGTGCAGCCGCAGGCCGGTTGGGAGCAGGCGCTGTTGATGCTCGACAAGTCCGGCGACAAGGACACCGTGCCGGTACTGCCGGCCACCCTGGACACGCAGGTCGAGTCGCTGCTGATGCTGCGCGCGGGCAATGCGCCCAACGAGATCTTCGCGCTGCGCCTGTGGCCGGCACCGGCACGTCTGGCGGCGCCGGACAACGAACCGCTGTGGCTGGGCAGTGCGCAGACGCTGCATTACCAGCAGCACTTCAAGCTGATCGGGATGTGGCGGCCGATGCGCGGCATCGACCCGTCGCTCAATGCGGTCCGCCAGGCCTTGGAGGGCCTGCCGCAGCAGGTCGATACCCATCCGGACACGGAGATGCCGGTACTGCGCGTGCGCATGCCCCCGGCGGAATGAGGCAGCGCCGGGGCGTCCCCGGCCGATCGTGCAGCGGGGCCACGCCCCGCGTTACGGCATCCAGTCCAGCAGCGCCTGCAGGCGCTGATGCGGATCATCGCGCTGCAGCAGCTGCAGGCGCTGAGCATCCTGGAGCGGAAGCAGTTCGGCCAGGCGCCAGCCGACCCAGCTGGCCTGCTCCATCTGCGCCGGGCTGACCGGGGCGAACGCGGCGCCCGCCTGCTCGATGATGTGCTCGAGCACGGTCGCCATCAGCGCGTGCTCGGGCTGCAGCTCGTCGTCGCTGTCGGGCGCGCACCAGGTCACCTCGGCGATGATCAGGCCGTTGTCGCGCACCCGGCTCCGTTCGACATGGAAGCGGCGCTGGCCGCGCAGGCGCAGCACCAGCACGCCATCGGCACCCACGTCGAAATCCTCGATCCGCGCCTCGACCCCGTAGGCGGCGGGCAAGGCCGGCGCACCGACCTCCTCGCCGTCCAGGATCAGGCAGACACCAAACGCGGTGCCCGCCCGGCTGCATTCGCGCAGCATGTCCAGATAGCGGCGCTCGAACACCCGCAGGCCCAGCGCCGCACCGGGCAGCAGCACGGTGTGCAGCGGGAACAGGGGCAGCGAAGCGGTCTCGGTCATGGCCAGCGGCACTCAGGGATGCTGAAGCTGCGCCAGGAAACGACGCGGGGCGCCGTCGAACCCGCCGTTGGACATGAACACCACATGGTCGCCCGGCGCGGCGATCGCGCCCAGTTGGGCCAGCAGCGCATCGGTGTCCGCCACCGCATGCGCCTCACCCCGCACGGCGGCGATCACGGCGGCGGCATCCCAGGCCAGCTCGGGGCGATGCAGGAACACCACCGCGTCGGCCCCGTCCAGCGACGGCGCCAGGGCCTGCGCGTGTGCGCCCAGCCGCATTGAATTGCTGCGCGGCTCCATCGCCACCACGATTCGGGCATCGCCGACCTTGGCACGCAGGCCGTCCAGCGTGGTGCGGATCGCAGTCGGGTGGTGCGCGAAATCGTCGTAGAGGGTGATATCGCGCGCCTGGCCGATCACTTCCAACCGGCGCTTGACGCTGCGGAACGCGGCCAGCGCCGGGATCACCGTGGCCAGCTCGACGCCGACCGCATGCGCGGCGGCCAGGGCGGCCAGCCCGTTGAGGACGTTGTGGCGGCCGAGCAGCGACCAGCGCACTTCACCGACCCGTGCGCCGCGATGGTGCACGACGAACACGCTGCCATCGGCTTCCACCAGTTCGGCGTGCCATTCCAGCGACGGATCGAATCCGAAGCGCTCCACCGGGGTCCAGCAGCCCATCGCCAGCACCTCGGCGAGATAGGCATCTTCGCCATTGACGATCAGGCGCCCGCGCGCGGGCACGGTACGGATCAGGTGGTGGAACTGGCGCTGGATCGCGGCCACGTCCGGGAAGATGTCGGCGTGGTCGTATTCGAGATTGTTGAGGATCGCCACCAGCGGCCGGTAGTGCACGAACTTGCTGCGCTTGTCGAAGAACGCGGTGTCGTACTCGTCGGCCTCGACCACGAACTCGCGGCCGCTGCCCACGCGCGCGGACACGCCGAAATCCTCGGCCACTCCGCCGATCAGAAAGCCCGGTTCGCGCCCGGCGCTGTGCAGCAGCCAGGTCAGGATGGTGGTGGTGGTGGTCTTGCCGTGGGTGCCGGCCACGGCCAGCGTGTCGCGGCCCGGCAGCACCTGCTCGGACAGCCACTGGGCGCCGGAGATGTAGCGCTGACCGGTGTCCAGCACCGCTTCCACGGCGGGATTGCCACGCGACAGGGCATTGCCGATCACCACCTCGTCGCAGTCGGGCGCCACGCTGTCGGCGCGGTAGCCAGGATCCAGCGCGATGCCCAGGCGTTCGAGCTGGGTGGACATCGGCGGATAGATCGCCTGGTCGCTGCCGCGGACCGTATGGCCCTTCTCGCGTGCCAGCGCGGCGACGCCGCCCATGAAAGTGCCTGCAATGCCAAGAATATGGATCGTGCTCATGCGTACGATTGTCGCCGATCACCAGCGTCGATGGAGATCGCCGTCAGACAACTCCTAGTCGACTATCAGAAAAATCCAGCAGGGTGTCGGGGAATTCCCGATAGCGCCGTACTGTGAAGACGGACACAATTCGCGTGGCCAGCCGCAGTACCCCATTGGTCCTACTCCCCAAGAGGCCATCCCCAGGGGGGCTCATGCTGCGGGGCTCTGAGCAAGCCCGCTCGCTGGCACCTTCAAACCACGCGCCTGGTCCCTTCGGGGGCCGGGCGTGTGTGTTTCAGGGATCCTGCACACCCGGCGCGGGTACGGTGCCGCCGCAGCGGCACCGACCGGCTCAGGCCTGGATCGCGGCGCGGATGCGCGCTTCCACATCGTTCAGTTCGCCCACGCCATCCACGCGTGCGAGCGTGCCGCGGCCGGCATAGAAATCCACCACCGGCGCGGTCTGGTCGTTGTAGACCTGCAGGCGCTGGCGCACGGATTCGGGGTTGTCATCGGCGCGGCCCTGTTCGGCGGCGCGGCCGGCGATGCGCTCGACCAGCAGTTCGGTCGGCACGTCCAGCTGCACGACGGCATCCAGCGGCTGGCCGATCTTGGCCAGCAGGGCGTCCAGCGCGTTGGCCTGGGCCACGTTGCGCGGGTAACCGTCGAGGATGAAGCCCTTGGCCACGTCGTCCTGGCCCAGGCGCGACTCGAGCATGCCCAGCAGGATGTCATCGGACACCAGGTTACCGGCATCCATCACGGCCTTGGCCTGCTTGCCCAGCTCGGTGCCGGCGGCCACTTCGGCACGCAGCAGGTCGCCGGTGGAAATGTGCGCAATCGACAGGTGTTCCTTCAGGCGCGTCGCCTGTGTCCCCTTGCCCGAACCGGGCGGTCCCAACAGAACCAATCGCATCAACCTGACTCCAACTTGGTAAGAAAATGGAAGGGCGCGCGCCGCGGGATTGTCCACAATCACGCTGCACCGCAATACGCGCACTTTACCCCATACCGGTAATGTCTCTGCAATGTCCTTCCCCCAGACCAAGGTCGCACCATGCCCAACGGTACCCTGCTCTACGCCCAGTCAGGCGGCGTCACCGCCGTCATCAATGCCACCGCCTCGGCGGTCATCAGCACGGCCAGGGCCAAAGGAATCAAGGTCTTGGCCGCGCGCAACGGCATCCTCGGTGCGCTCCGCGAAGACCTGATCGACACCTCCCGGGAGACCGCCGCCGCCATCGCCGCCCTCGCCCACACTCCGGGCGGTGCGTTCGGCTCGTGCCGCTACAAGCTCAAGTCGCTGGAGGCCGACCGCGGCAAGTACGAGCGCCTGCTCGAGGTGCTGCGCGCCCATGACGTGCGCTGGTTCCTCTACAACGGCGGCAACGATTCGGCCGATACCGCCTGGAAGGTCTCCCAGCTGGCCAAGGCCTTCGACTACGACCTGACCTGCATCGGCGTGCCCAAGACGATCGACAACGATCTCGCCGTGACCGACACCTGCCCGGGCTTCGGCTCTGCGGCCAAATACACCGCCGTCTCCGTGCGCGAAGCCGCGCTCGACGTGGCCGCGATGGCCGAGACCTCGACCAAGGTGTTCGTCTACGAGGCCATGGGCCGCCACGCCGGCTGGCTCGCCGCCGCCGCGGGCCTGGCCGGCCAGGGCGTCGACGACGCCCCGCACATCATCCTGCTGCCCGAGCGCGCCTATGACGAGGCCGCGTTCCTGGCCAAGGTGAAGCAGGTGGTCGAGCGCGTGGGCTACTGCGTGGTGGTGGCTTCCGAAGGCATCCAGACCGCCGATGGCCGCTTCGTCGCCGATGCGGGCGGCGGCACCGATTCGTTCGGGCATACCCAGCTGGGCGGCGTCGCTTCGCAGCTGGCGGCGCGGGTCAAGGATGCGCTGGGCTACAAGGTCCACTGGACCCTGCCCGATTACCTGCAGCGCTCGGCCCGGCACATCGCCTCGAAGACCGACTGGGAACAGGCGCAGGCGGTTGGCAAGGCCGCGGTGCAGTTCGCGCTGAAAGGCCAGAACGCGGTGATGCCGGTGATCGTGCGCACCAGCGATAAACCGTATCGCTGGAAGATCGAGGCCGCGCCGCTGCACAAGGTGGCCAATCACGAGAAGAAGATGCCGGCCGGCTTCATCCGGCGCGATGGCTTCGGCATCACCGAGAAGGCCCGCGCCTACCTTGCTCCGCTGATCAAGGGGGAAGCGCCGTTGCCGTACGGGCCCGATGGACTGCCGAAGTACGTGACGCTGAAGAACGTGGCGGTCAAGAAGAAGCTGCCTGCTTTCGAGGCATGAACGAGCCCGGTGGTGCCGGCCGCTGGCCGGTACCTTGGGGCTGTCCGGCGTTCGGGTAGTGCCGGCCGCTGGCCGGCACCTTGGGGCTGTCCGGC